>CANRYZ010000011.1 GCA_947644365.1 uncultured Oscillibacter sp.
TGAGGCCGCTCCCGCCGCTGCCGCCCCCGCCGCCGCACCGGCCCCCGTGGCCGCGGCCAACGGCGCGAGAATCCGCATCTCCCCCCTGGCCCGGAAGACCGCGGCCAAGCTGGGCGTGGACTACACCGGCATCGCCGGCACCGGCCCCTCCGGCCGCATTGTCCTCAAGGACATCCTGGCGGCCTCCGAGGCCCAGAAGAACGCCTCCGCCGCCGCTCCCGCGGCCGCGGCTGCTCCCGCTGCCGCACCCGCCGCCAAGGCCGGGTCCCTGGAGCTCATGGAGGGCGACACCGTCATTAAGCTGGCGGGCATGCGCAAGGTGGTGTCCCAGCGGATGTGGGCCTCCCACAACGAGATCCCGCCGGTGACCCAGAATATCAAGGTGGACGTCACCGCCCTGATGAAATTCCGCAAGATGCTGCTGGCGGAGACCGGGAAGAAATACTCCGTCAACGACCTCATCCTGAAAGCCACCGCCAAGTGCCTGCGCCAGCACCCCGAGATGCTGGTGAGCCTGGACGGGGACCAGATCATCCAGCGTGCCCACGTGAACCTGGGCATGGCCGTGGCCCTGGACGCGGGGCTCATCGTCCCCGTCATCCGGGACGCCGACAAGCTGAGCCTGGACGCCCTGTCCGCCGCCGCCAAGGATCTGGCTACCAGGGCCAAGGAGAACAAGCTGGGGGCCGACGAGTACAAGGGCTCCACCTTCACCGTGTCCAACCTGGGCATGTTCGGCATCGAGACCTTCACCCCCATCATCAACCAGCCTGACGCCGCCATCCTGGGCGTGTGCGCCATCCACGACGAGCTGGATATGGACGACGAGGGCAAGCTCTTCAAGAAGCAGGTCATGCGCCTCTCCTGCACCCTGGACCACCGTCTGCTGGACGGGTCCGTTGTGGCCAAGTTCGAGATGGACCTGCGGGATCTGCTGGAGAAGCCCATGAGCATTCTGCTCTGATATAGGAGGGACGACCAATGGCTTTTGAAGTGAAAATGCCCCAGCTGGGGCTGACCATGGAGGAGGGCACCGTCTCCAAGTGGATCAAGCACGAGGGCGACGCCGTGAAGGTGGGCGACGTGATTTTGGAGATCACCACCGACAAGCTGACCAACGAGGTTGCCAGCGAGGCCGAGGGCACCCTTTTGAAAATCGTGGCCCAGGAGGGTGAGGACGTGCCCGTGAAGGGCACCCTGGCCTGGATTGGCCAGCCCGGTGAGGCCATCGGCGGCGGCGCGGCCCCTTTGGCTCCCGCCCCCGCCGCTGCCGCGGCAACTGCCGCGCCTGCGGCGCCTGCAAAGCCCGCCGGTGATACCAGCGTGATCGTCATCGGCGGCGGCCCCGGCGGCTACGTGGCCGCCATCCGGGCGGCCCAGCTGGGGGCCAAGGTGACTGTGGTCGAGAAGCAGTACCTGGGCGGCACGTGCCTGAACGTGGGCTGCATCCCCACCAAGTGCCTGCTGCACTCCGCCGAGCTGGTGGAGGACATCAAAAACCAGGGCAAGGACATCGGCGTGGAGGTAGAGGGCGTCAAGGTCAACTTCCCCCAGGTCATCGCCCATAAGAACGAGATCTCCAAGAAGCTCACCAGCGGCGTGGCCGGCCTGCTCAAGATGAACAAGGTGAAGAAGGTGGACGGCGAGGCCAGCTTCGTGGGGGAGAAGAAGATCTCCGTGAAGAAGCCCGACGGCTCCGTGGAGGAGATGACGGCGGACGCCATCATCGTGGCCACCGGCTCCGTCAACTCCGTGCCTCCCATCCCCGGCATCAAGGAGAACCCCAACTGCATCGACTCCACCGGCGCGCTGAGCCTGGAGGCCCTGCCCAAGACCATGGTGGTCATCGGCGGCGGCGTCATCGGATTGGAGCTGGCCTGCGCCTATGCGGCCTTCGGCACAAAAATCACCGTGGTAGAGGCCATGGACCACATGCTGCCCATGCTGGACGGCGATTTGACCAAGATCGGCGTGGCCCACATGAAGAAGATGGGCATGGACTTCCACCTGGAGTGCCCCGTGCAGTCCGTGGAACCCTCCCCCGTGGGTGCCAAGGTCGTGTGCAAGAACAAGGCCGGCGAGACCGTCAGCTTTGAGGCGGAGAAGGTCTTGGTGGCCATCGGCCGGAGGGCCAACACCGCCAGCCTGAACCTGGAGGCGGGCAAGATCGCCAACGACCGGGGCCGGATTCTCGTGGACGACCAGATGCGCACCAACGTGCCTGGCGTGTACGCCATCGGCGACTGTGTGTTCGGTAAGGCCCAGCTGGCCCACACCGCCTCCGCCATGGGCGAGGTGGCCGCGGAGACGATCATGGGCATCCCCGCCGCCTACGACGAGCGGACCAATCCCACTTGCGTGTACATCGAGCCGGAGGCCGCCTCCGTGGGCCTCACCGAGGAGCAGTGCAAGGCCCAGGGCATCGAGTACAAGGTGGGCAAGTTCCCCATGAGCGCCAACGGCAAGGCGCTGATCCTCAACGGCGGCGAGGGCCTGGTAAAGATCATCGCCGGCAAGGAGTACGGCGAGATCTTGGGTATGCACATCATCGGGCCCCGTGCCACGGACCTGATCGCCGAGGGCGCGCTGGCCATCGGCGAGGAGATGACCCTGGACGAGATCATCGCCACCATCCACAGCCATCCCACAGTGACTGAGACCATGCGGGAGGCCGCCCTCCAGGCCGAGAAGCGGGCCATCCACACCTCCAACAAGTAAACGGCTGAAAGACTGCCGGAACGACAGAGGACCTCGAAGATAGCGATACCTTCGAGGTCCTTTTTAAAAATCAAGAGCGGGATGGGCTGTTTGCCGGTTTTACCGGCAAAGACGCTGGGGCCGTGCGCAAATCCTCGATTGCCGGTAGTTGCGTGGATAGAGACTTACGGGCTATGGGATTCTTAGAACGCGCGGCCCGGGGATTCCGCCTCTGCGGAGGCGGCCAAAGGGCGCCGCCCTTTGGAAACCTGCGGCCTTTGAAAAGGCCGGCGAAACTTTTTGCTGCGCTCTGCGCTCTTCGATTCAAAACTTGATTTACATTGAAAGGGAGTGCTTCGCCATGGAGGGAACCATGCGCGGCGTCTGCAAGATGGCGCCGGGAAGAGGCGCGGAGTACCGGACGGATATTCCCATTCCCTGGATTGGGGAGGACGAGGTGCTGATGAAGGTCCACGCCTCCGCCGTCTGCGGGACGGACCTGCACATCTACGGCTGGAACGAGTGGGCCGCCAAGCGCATGAAAAACCTCCCCATCGTCTTCGGCCACGAGACTGCCGGGGAGATCGTGGAGGTGGGGAGGAACGTCACGGGCTTCCAGGTGGGGGACCGGATCTCCGTGGAGACCCACATCCCCTGCAATCACTGCTTCCAGTGTGAGAACGGCCGGCGTCACATCTGCGAGAACATGAGGCTCTTCGGCGTCACGGAGCCCGGGGCCTTTGCCGAGTACGCCCCGGTGCCAAAGGACTGCGTTGTTCGCCTGGCGGACGGCGTGTCCTACGAGATGGGAGCCATGCTGGAGGCCATGGGCGCCGGCGTTCACGGTGTGGAGAAGGCGGAGGTCCGGGACAAGACTGTGCTGGTGAGCGGCTGCGGCCCCATCGGACTGATGGTCACGGGCGCCTGTAAGGCCCACGGGGCCAGGCGGGTCATCGCCTGCGACATCCTGCCGGAAAAATTGAGGCTGGCGGAGGCTATGGGGGCCGACGTCACCGTGAACAGCACCGAAAAAGACATCATCCAGGCCGTCCGCCGGGAGACGGGCGGCGCGGGGGCGGACGCCGCTATTGACGTCACCGGCAGCGGCCGGGCCATCGTGGCGGGCCTGCGGTCCCTGCGGAAGGGGGGGCGGATGGTCTCCGTGGGCCTGCCCAGCGGAGAAATTCCCATCAACCTCACCGAGGACGTCATCTACCGGGAGATTCAGTACACCGGCGTGTCCGGGCGGCAGATGTTCGCCACCTGGGACGACTGCATGGAGATTTTGCGCGCCCCCGGCTTCTCCCTGGAGCCGGTGATGGGCGGGCGGTACCCGCTGGACGGCTTTGAGGACGCCCTGGAGGCCATCCAAAGCGGCGCGCCGGGGAAGATGCTGCTGATCCCCTGACCCCCGCGGGGGAGAAATGAAACGACAAGGAGGCTATGCTGATGCGATATTCCAAGGAATTCCTGCTGGAGCTCCACAAGAACCTGCTGGAGACCCGTCTCCTGGAGGAGAAGATGAAGGACCTCTACGCCCAGGGCCGGGTGCCGGGCCACGTCCACAGCGGCGTGGGCCAGGAGGCCGCCTACGTGGGCACGCTCTCCACCCGGAAGCCGGGGGACTACTTCAAGCTGACCCACCGCCCCACCGCCATGCCCCGGATGCTGGGCACGCCGCTGGAGATGCTCTTCGGGGAGCTGCTGGCCAAGAAGACGGGCAACTCCGGCGGCCGGGGCGGCAGTCTCCACATCGGCGAGCTGCGCACCGGCGTGCTGGGCATGTCCGGCACCCTGGGCTGCGACGCCGGCGTGGCCGTGGGCGCGGCGCTGACCATCGACATGGAGGACCGGGACAACATCGTGTACATGTTCATGGGCGACGGCACCTCCAGCCGGGGGCCGGTGTACGAGGCCATGAATCTGGCGGCGGCCTGGAAGCTGCCGGTGCTGTTCATCTGTGAGAACAACCAGTATGCCATCTCCACCCACGTCTCTGCCAGCATCCCCGTGGAAAACGCCCTGGCGGACCGGGCCGCGGGCTACGGCATGCCCGCCCGGGTGGCCGACGGCACCGACGTGCTGGCGGTGTACGAGGCGGCGGAGGAGATGAGCGCGTACGTCCGCTCCGGCAAGGGCCCCGCCGTGCTGGAGTGCAAGGACTACCGCTGGAGAGGCCACTTCGAGGGCGACCAGTGCGCCTACCGGGACGCCGCCGCTGCCAGGGAGTGGATGGAGAAGAGGGACTGCGTGAAGAACCTGGAGGCCATGCTGACGGAGCAGGGCCTTCTGACGCCGGAGGAGGCCGCGGCGATGCGGGAATCCTTTGACGCGGAGATGGAGGCGGCCATCGCCCAGGCGGAGGCCGCGCCGGCCATGACGCCGGACGAGATCTACGACGGGCTGTACGCCTGAGAAGGGGGGAGAGCGAGATGAAGGTTCCATATGTAAAGGCCATCAACGACGCGCTGAAAGAGGAGATGCGCCGGGACGGCAGGATCGTGGTCTACGGCGAGGACGTGGCGGAGTTCGGCGGCATCTTCGGCGAGACCCGGGGCCTCCTGGAGGAGTTCGGCCCCAAGCGGGTGCGGAACACCCCCATCGCGGAGACCGCCATCGTGGCCTCCGCCGCGGGCGCGGCCATGACCGGCCTGCGGCCCTGCGTGGAGCTGATGTACGCGGACTTCACCATGGTGGCGTTCACGGAGATCTTCCACGTGGTGAGCAAGTGGCGGTATATGCACGGGCCGGAGTACAAGCTGCCCCTGGTGATCCGGTGCGCCTCCGGGTCCTCCAACGGCGCGGGGGCCGAGCACTCCAACGTGGTGGAGAGCCTCTTCATGCACGCCCCGGGGCTGACGGTTGTCACCCCCTCCTGCGCCTATGACGCCAAGGGGCTGCTGAAATCCGCCATCCGGTCGGACAATCCCGTGCTCTTCTGCGAGCCCAAGCAGCTCTACCAGGTGAAGCAGGACATCGCCGACAGCGTATATGAGAGCGATTACACCATCCCCATCGGCGCTGCCGACGTGAAGCGCCCGGGCCGGGATGTGACCCTGGTGGCCGTGGGGCTGATGGTGCCCCGGGCCCTGGAGGCGGCGGAGAAGCTCTCTGCCGAGGGCATTGAGGTGGAGGTCGTCGATCCCCGGACCCTGGCCCCCCTGGACACGGACACCATCTACCAGTCCATCCGGAAGACCCACCGGGCCGCCGTGGTGGAGGAGGGCAATAAGACCGCCGGCGTCGGCGCGGAGCTGGCCGCCCGCTTCCAGGAGGAGCAGTACGACGAGCTGGACGGCCCCGTGGTCCGCATCGCGGCGCTGGACGTGCCCATGCCCTACAACATCCCCATGGAGAAGTACGCCATTCCCGATGTGGAGCGCATCTGCGCGTCCATCCGGGCCATGATGAAGTGAACGCCATGAGGCGGAGAGAGAATCAGGAAGGAGGAGCCGTCAGGCGGGGAGACCCGGCGGGAAAGGCGGCGAGGAACACCCATGCGTATTGACATCCCAATGCCAAAGGCGGGCCTGACCATGGTGGAGGGCACCATCAGCGAGTGGAAGGTCTCCGAGGGCGCCCTCATCCGGAAGGGCGACGCCATCATGGAGTATGAGAACGAGAAGAACACCATTGAGTACGAGAGCGTCCACGGCGGCTACCTCCACATTCTGGAGGCCGCCGGCGAGACCGTGGAGGTGGGCAGGCCCATCGCCTGGGTCGCGGAGACCCGGGAGGAGTACGACGCCCTGACGGGCGGCGGCGCTCCGGCGTCCGCCCCCGCGCCTGAGGCGGCTCCCGCTCCGGAGGCGGCTCCCGCTCCCGCGGCGGCGCCCCCTGCCGCCGCGGAGGAGCCCCAGGGGCGGCGCCATGTCCGGGCCACGGGCCTTGCCAGGAAAATGGCCCGGGAGGCCGGCATTGACCTTGCGGACGTGCCCGCCGGCAGCGGCCCCGACGGGCGGCGTATCGCCGCCAGGGACGTGACCGCCTATCTGGAGGCCCGAAAGGCCGCCCCCGCGGCGGCCCCGGCGGCGGAGGAGGACGAGGTCACGGCCATCCCCTGGACCGGCGTCCGCAAGACCATCGCCCGGAATATGATGAACAGCCTCCAGCAGTCCGCCCAGTGCACCGCCATGTGCGAGGTGGACGTGACGGACCTGCTGGACCTGCGGCGGAAGCTGCTGGAGGGCGAGGAGTACCTGGGCTGCCGGGTGACGGTGAACGACCTCCTCTGCATGGCCGTTTGCAAGGTGCTGAAAAAGCACCCCACGGTAAACGCCACCTTTGACGGAAAGACGCTGTACAGCCACAAACACGTCCAGCTCTCCCTGGCGGTGGCCACGGAGGGGGGGCTCATGGTGCCCGTCATCAAAAACGCGGACGCCCTGACCCTGACGGAGCTGAGTCTGGCGGCCAAGGACCTGGGCCGGAGGGCCCGTGACAAGCAGCTGCGCAATGGCGAGCAGGGCTGCGGCACCTGCACGGTGTCCAACGTGGGCATGTTCCCCATCGATATGTCCACGCCCATCATCAACCCGCCGGAGGTGGGCATCTTCGGCTTCGGCCGGGCGGTGGAGAAGCCCGCCTTCGGCCCCGGCGGGACCGTGGTCCCCCGGAGCATGATGTGGGTCTACCTCACCTTCGACCACCGGGTGGTGGACGGCCTGGAGGCGGGAAGGGTCTTTCAGGACCTCCAGTACCTGCTGGAGCACCCGCAGCTGATTACGGCCTGATCCAGCCGGATACGGGCATAATTTACCCCCCCTGGCGCGGAGCGTTTCGCATCCGCGCCAGGGGGGTCCATTCAGGTCCAGAGCTCTGTGATGAACACGGGACTGCAAACGTCTGGTTTCGGAATCCACAGGATTCACAAAGACCCGCGTTTTGCCGCAGGCCGCCGGCACGATGGG
Organism: uncultured Oscillibacter sp.; assembly: GCA_947644365.1. Lineage (GTDB taxonomy): Bacteria > Bacillota > Clostridia > Oscillospirales > Oscillospiraceae > Oscillibacter. The sequence goes on from CANRYZ010000011.1 coordinate 7,608, forward strand.
AAGAAAGTTCCGGTAACAATCCTTCATCAGCTCAGCCAGACGCGTTCCAATCCCCATGCCGGTTCTCCTCCCTTGAGAGAAGCAGAGCCTCCAGATCGTCCCGGCTCAGTTCATGGGGCATTGCCGTATAGCGTCTCCCAATTTGTCCTGCCGCCCGGGGCGGCACAGATTCGGGGGGATTTGCGCAGACAGGATCACAGGTCGTTGCGGCACAGGTCCTCGAAGGACTCCCGCCGGACGGCCACGTAGCTCTCCTTCCCGCCCCGGAGCATGACGATGGGGGGACGGGGCAGGCGGTTGTAGTTGGAGGCCATGGAGTAGTGGTACGCGCCGGTGGTGCACACGGCCACGATGTCCCCCCGGCCGACGCTCCGGGGCAGCTTCACATGCTCCTGGATGATGTCGCCGCTCTCGCAGCAGCGGCCCACCACAGAGCACTCGAAGTCCGCGGCCTCGTTCATCTTGTTTGCCAGCAGGCAGGTGTACAGCGAGCCGTACAGGGCGAAGCGGGGGTGGTCCGGCATGCCGCCGTCTACGGAGACGTAGTTTTTGTACCCGGGGATGCGCTTGACGGTGCCGGCGGTGTAGAGGGTCATGCCCGCGTCGGCCACGATGCTCCTGCCCGGCTCCATGTGGATCTCCGGCATCTCAATGCCGAGGCGGGCGCAGGTCTCGTGGATGGCCGCGGCCACCTCGCCCACCTTGGTGTCCACGTCCAGGAAGGGGTCGCTGTCCACGTAGCGCACGCCGTAGCCGCCGCCCAGGTCCAGCTGGCGGGCCATGTAGCCGTACTTGGCCTTCATCTCCGCCGCAAACTCCAGCATGATGACGGCGGCGCGCTCAAACACATCCTCGGCAAACACCTGGGAGCCCACGTGACAGTGGAAGCCCGCCAGGTCCACGTGGGGCTGCCGGAGGGTGAAGGCGGTGATCTCCTCGGCCTGGCCGGTCTCGATGGCGCTGCCGAATTTGGAGTCCACCTTGCCCGTGGCGATGGCCTCGTAGGTGTGGGGGTCGATGCCGGGGGTGAGGCGCAGGAGGACGCTCTGCCGGATGTTCCGGGCGGCGGCCTCGGATTCGATGACCTTGATCTCCTCCACATTGTCGGCCACGAAGCAGCCAATGCCGTGGTCCATGCCGTAGCGGATGTCCTCGTCGGTCTTGTTGTTGCTGTGGAAGTAGGCCCGGCTCAGGTCGTAGCCCGCCTGGAGGGCGGTGTAGATCTCGCCGGAGGACACCACGTCGATGCCCATGTCCTCCTCCTTCATGATCTCGTAGATGCGCTTGCAGGAGAGGGCCTTGCTGGCGTACAGGGGGCGGGCTTTCCCGCCGAAGTGCTTGCGGAAGGCCGCGGTGTAGATCCGGCATTTCTCCCGGATCCGGTCCTCGTCCATGAGATACAGGGGCGTGCCGTACTGCTTGGCCAGCGCCACTGTATCCTGCCCGGCGAAGAGGAGACGGCCGTTTTCGGCCACGGTGATGTTGTCACAGATCATAGGATGCTTCCTTTCTCTTTTGTGCGGGTCCTGTTTGAAAATTGCGGAAGAGACCGCTCCGTTCGGCAGTTTTCAAACAGGGCCTGATTCTGCCGGGGGATGGACGGGGGCCAAGGCTCAACCACACCTTGGCCCCACCCATTCCCGCAAGGGGAGAAAAGGGGGGATGCGCAGTCGGTTAGTTTCCGGCCTTCTTGGCGATGGCCTTGTCCAGCCAGTCCTTGCCGTCGGCGAAGCGGGAGACGATGTAGCACACCACATAGTCGCCGGCGGAGTTGATCATGGTGGCCGGGGGGTCCACCAGATTGCCGATGGCCACCAGGATCGGGAAGGCGATTTCAATATGCTGGGGGAAGAAGATGGAGCAGATGATATACTCGCCGATGTAGCCGCCGCCGGGCACGCCGCTCATGCCCACGGAGCTGAGCACGGCCACCAGGACCACGGGGATCAGCATGCCCCAGCTGAAGTCCTGACCCAGGGCGCCCAGGACGAAGGCGATTTTCAGCACGCAGGAGAAGCAGGAGCCGTCCATGTGCATGGTGGCGCCCAGGGGGCAGACCATCTCGGCCACGTCCTTGCTGATGCCGGTCTCCTCCGCCTCGGTGAGGTTGGTGGGGATGGTGGCCACGGAGGAGCAGGTGCCCAGAGACACCACGGCGGGCTTGGCGATGTGGCTGAACATGGTCTTGATACCGTGCTTGCCGCCGCCGAACCAGGCGAACAGGGGGAAGGCGGTGAAGATGTAGATGAAGCACAGGGGATAGTACACGATCATGGCCCGGCCGTAGGACTCGGTGATGGCGGAGCCGTAGGTGGCCATCAGGTCGGCGAAGATGGCGAAGAAGGCGATGGGAGCGTAGTAGGTGATGATCTGCACGAACTTCATCATCACGTCGGTGAGGCCGGAGAGCCACTTGCCGATGATGCTGTCGGCGCCGCCGGCCAGGTTGGTGGCGAAGCCGAAGAGCACGGAGAAGACGATCAGGGGCAGCATGGCCCGGCGGCTCAGCAGGCCCACGAAATCGCTGGCGGTGAAGAAGTTGACGATCATATCGGAGATGGAGGCGTACTCGCCCAGCTCCTCGGTGGGCAGCTCCGTCCAGGGACTGAGCACCGGGGGAAAGATCTTCATCAGGGCGAACATGATGACGGCGGCGATGGCGCCGGTGATGACGAAGGTCAGTACCGTGGTGCCCATGATCTTGCCGGCCCGCTTGCGGCTGCGCATGTTGGCCACGGAGCCCGCGATGGAGGCGAACACCAGGGGAACCACCACGCAGAACATCATGTTGATAAATACGGTGCCCAGGGGCTTGATGGTGTTGCCGAACTCAGGGGAGACCCAGCCCACGATGCAGCCCAGGATCATGGCGCCCAGCATGATTGCCAGGAACCGGTAGTTTTTCGCGACAGCTTTCTTGTCCATTTATGACTCCTCTCAATTTCTCTCATTTGCGAACAGGTTTGGTTGAGTTTGGTTGACTTTCCCTTGGCTTCCCGCCCGGCCGCTGCCGGCGGGAGGCCGCCCTTGCGGTTTGGATTGCCGCTGACGATATGAAGCAAATATTATGCCAAAAAGGCGAAAAAGGAAGAAAACTGTCGGGTGTGTCAAAGCTGATGCGGGATATTTTACGGATATAACAGGGATTTTCCGTTTTTTAACAAATGATAACTGGAAGAACAGAAAATCCAAAAGCAAAAAGGTTCTGATTTCAGGACTTTATTTCCTGAAATCAGAACCTTTTACAAAAAACGGAAGAAATCGCTACTCGATGCCGTACTCCTTGAGTTTGCCGTAAAATACGGTCTTGGACAGCCCCAGCTCCTCCATGGCTCGAACCCGGCTGCCGCCGCACTGGGCCAGGGTCTGGCGGATGATCTTCTCCTCCTCCTGCCGCAGGCGCTGGCGCAGGGTCCTGTGGGCGGGGGTGTGTTCCAGGCGGATGTGCTCGGCATAGATGATGTCGGACTCGGAGAGGGCCACGGCGCTCTCCAGCACGTTCTCCAGCTCCCGGATGTTTCCCGGCCAGTCGTAGGAGAGCAGCTTGTTCACCGCCTCGCCAGAGAGGACCTTTTTCGCCATGTCGTACTTCCGGGTGATGCGGTCCATCAGGTGGTCGATGAGGAAGCAGAGGTCCTCCTGGCAGTCCCGCAGGGCGGGCAGCTCCAGGGAGAAGGCGCTGAGGCGGTAGTACAGGTCCTGGCGGAACTGCCCGGCGGCCACCTTCTCCCGCAGGCTGCAGTTGGTGGCGGCCAGGATGCGCACGTCCACAGGGATGAGCCGGGTGGACCCCACCCGGCACACCACCTTGTCCTGAATGGCCCGCAGGAGCTTGGCCTGGACGTCCAGGGGGATCTCGCCGATCTCGTCGAGAAAGATGGTGCCGCCGTCGGCCTCCTCGAAGAACCCGGCCCGGCCCTTGGGGTCCGCGCCGGTGAAGGCGCCCCCGGCATAGCCGAACATCTCGCTCTCAAAGAGGGAGGGGGCGATGGTGGAGCAGTCCACGGTGACGAAGGCCCCCTTCCGGGGCTGGGCCCGGGAGAAGGCCCGGGCCATGTAGCTCTTGCCGGTGCCGCTCTCCCCGGTGATGAGCACGTTGCAGTCCAGCTGGGAGAGCTTGTAGGCCCGGTGGCGCACCTCCGCCGTGGCGGCCCCGCCGCCGAAGAGGGCGGCGAAGTCGCTCTCCTTCGGGTGCTGGGCCTGTTCCCGCTCCCGGTAGCGCCGCTCGGCGGACTTGATGGCGTCGTTCCGCTCCTGGATGGTAACCCGGATGTCCTTGATGTTCCGGAATTTGACGATGACGCCGCTGAAAGCCCCGGCGCTGTCCGTGACGGGCAGGATGGAGGCCACCAGCTCGTAGCCGTTGATCTCGCAGGGGATGTCCCGGAACTCCGGGGCCTGGCCGGTCATCACCTGCTCCAGGTGCCGCTCGAACAGGGCGCCCTCGAAGAACTCCCGGAAGTAGTAACCCGTCACCTTGATCTCGGACCCGGGGCTCTTGCCCACGAAGGGGGCGCCCCGCAGGAGATTGCCGATGCCCTCCTTCCGGGCGGAGTAGCCCTTCTCCTCCCAGAACTTCACCTGGCCGGTTTCGCCGTCCAGCACCACCATCTGGCCGATGCACCAGAAGTAGTCCATGGTGTAGGTGATGTCCCCCACGGTCACCGAGGTCTCCCTGCTGTCGATGGCCGCCCGGATGGGGACGTCCCGCCAGACGGTGGAGAGCTCCAGGGTGGCGGAGTCGCCGCCGGGGAGAAATTTGTATACCGGTTTGGCCCCCGGCGTGTCAAAGAGGCCCACCGCCGTGATCCGGTCCCCGGCCCGGAGCTTCCGGTCGCGGATGTTCAGCCGTTCCAGGTCGGCGGGAGCGAGACTTCCGTCGTCGGCGCCGATGGCGGTGTCGGCGATGATGACCAGGTCCCCGGGTTCCAGCCGCCCGGGGCCGTGGGAGTACCGGCTGTGGTTGAACAGGCCGAAGTAGTCCTTGGTCTGGCGGTTGATGTGGGTGATGGTCCCCTCCCGGTCCAGGGTGAACATGGCCTGGGAGGACGCCTCCATAACGCTTTGCAGCATGTCCATGTTCCCCGCTCCTCTCGGCTCCGCTGCCTCTGAAGTTTAGATTTCCATTTTATACCTTTTCATTTTAGTTTTTTTCATGGGATTTGTCAATATTGCCGGCCGCTTTTTCGCTGTGGGCCAGCCGCCACCGGAGACCCGAGTACCGCCGCTGCTGGCGGTCGTTGGCCGCCATGGAGCGGAGAACGGCGTCGTCCCCCACCACCACCAGCAGCTCCCGGGCCCGTGTCAGGGCGGTGTACAGCACCCCCCGCACCATCAGTGACTGGGCGGAGGGCATGGCCGCCAGCACGGCGCAGCGGTACTCGCTGCCCTGGGCCTTGTGGACCGTCACGGCGTAGGCCAGCTCCAGCTCACTGAGCTGCTCCGCGCCGTAGACCGCCCGCCGCCCGTCGTCAAAGCTGAGCTCCAGCACCTCCCCGGAGGGGTCGATCTTGGCGATCTTTCCCATATCGCCGTTGAAGATGCCAGCGCCCGCGGAGCCGTCCTCCCGCTCCCAGATCACGTCGTAGTCGTTGCGGGTCTGCATGACCCGGTCCCCCTCCCGGAACAGCCGCTCCCCCCAGAGGAGCTCCCGCTTGTCCGGCGACCTGGGATTCAGGGCCTCCTGGAGGCAGGCGTTGAGGCGGATGGTGCCGCTGGGCCCCTTCCGCATGGGGGAGAGGACCTGGATCTGGTCTGCCGGGACGCCCATATTGTCCGGCAGGCGGGTTTTGCACAGCTCCACCACCGTGGACAGCGTCCGCTCCGCCTCCCGGCGGCAGAGGAAGAAGAAGTCCCCCTGGTCGTTGGTGAGTCTGGGAGGCTGGCCCAGGTTCACGGCGTGAGCGTTGCGGATGATGGCGGACTGCTCCGCCTGGCGGAAGACCTCCCGCAGGAACACCGTCTCCACCCGGCCGCTGCGGATGAGATCGGAGAACACGTTCCCCGCCCCCACGGAGGGCAGCTGGTCCGCGTCCCCCACCAGCACCAGCCGCGTGCCGGGCCGCAATGCCCGCAGCAGGGCGGAGAAGAGGGGCAGGTCCACCATGCTCATCTCGTCCACGATCACCGCGTCGGCCTCCAGGGGCTCCTTCTCCGTCTTGGAGAACACCGGCTCGCGGGTGCTCTCGTCCCACTTCACCCCCAGCAGGCGGTGAATGGTCTGGGCCTCTATGCCGCTGAGCTCGCTCATGCGCTTGGCGGCCCGGCCTGTGGGAGCCGCCAGCACCACGTCCAGCCCCATGCGCCGGAACAGGGCCACAATGCCCCGCACGGTGGTGGTCTTGCCGGTGCCGGGGCCGCCGGTGAGGATCAGCACGCCAGCCCGGGCCGCCAGCCCCACCGCCTGGCGCTGCTGGGGGGCGTAGGTGACGCCCTGCTCCGCCTCGATCTCCCGGACGGTCCGCTCCGCGGCGCCGCTCTCGTCGGCCTCCGCCGAGAGCAGCAGGTTCAGCCGCGCGCAGGCGGACAGCTCCGCCTCCCACAGCCGCCGGAGGTAGCAGGCCTCCACCCTGGCCACGTGCTCCTGCACCACCGCCCCCCGCTGGATCAGGGCGTCCAGGGCGGATTCCACCGGCCCGGCACCGCAGTCCAGCAGGCGGCAGGTGGCGTCCAGGAGCTTGTCCCTGGGCAGAAAAACGTGGCCGTTGTTCTCGTTGTGGCTCAGCTCGTAGACCACCGCCGCCTCCACCCGGCAGCCGCTGTCGGCGGAGAGGCCCAGGCTCATGGCGATCTCGTCGGCGGCGGAGAAGGCCACGCCGCAGCCGTCGTCCGCCAGCAGGTAGGGGTTCCGGCGCACCATCTCCAGCGCTTCGCCGCCGTACAGCCGCCGCAGCCGCATGGCCAGCACCGGCGGCAGCTGATACCGGGCCAGAAAGGCCATCAGCCGCCGCAGGCCCATGTGCTGCCGGAAGCCCTCGGCGATCTCCCGGGCCTTCTTGGCGGTGACGCCCTTGACGGTGCTCAGCCGCTCCGGCTCCCGCTCCAGGATGTCCAGCGTCTCCGCTCCGAAGCGGTCCACGATGTGCCGGGCGGTGGCGGGGCCCACTCCTTTGCAGATGCCGGAGGAGAGGTAGCTGAAAATCTCCTCCTCGTCCTCCGGCAGAGACCGCTCCAGCTCCGCGGCCCGCAGCTGCTCCCCGTGCTGGGGGTGGGTCTCCCACGTCCCGGAGGCCGTCAGGTGCTCCCCCGGGGCCACGCAGGGGATGCACCCCACCACAGTGACCACCTCCCCCTCCAGGGTCAGGAGGCGGAGGACGGTATAGCCGTTTTCCGGGTTTTGAAAGATGACGCTATGTACGGTCCCCTCGCAGGTGGTCCATTCTTCCATGGCTTTTGTACCCTCTGTCTCTTCAATCTCACTTGATTTGAAAATCCCTGCCCTCCGCCACCACGGCGTTCTTTCCCCGGCCCGCCAGGTACTGGGCCAATTGGCGGGCGTCCGGCGTGAGGCCGCAGTCCGCCAGGACGATCTTCGCCCCGGGCAGCTGGCCCTGGACGCGGCGGAGCTCCCGCACGTCGGACTCCATGGCCAGGGCCTCGTCCCGCAGGGGGAGAACCAGCAAAAGGCCCGGGATAGCGGGCCGGCCCGCGTGGAAAATGGCGCCGGCCGCCAGCCAGACCACGGTGGCGAGGCCTACGGCGGCGAGAAACGCGATGCAGCCGTCTTGGAGCAATGTCATGGTAAATCACCTCAAGAACAGCTTATGCGGAGGAGCTTGGATTTGCCCCGCCCGCGGGGCGCTTTACCGCCCGATCCCCAGTCCGGCGAGAATGCGTTCCTCTCTCTCCCGCATTTGCGCCTTCATGGGGCCCTCGTCCAGGTGGTCGTAGCCCAGCAGGTGGAGCACGGAGTGCACCACCAGATAGGCCAGCTCCCGGCGGTTGGAGTGGCCGTACTCCTTTGCCTGCGCGGCCACATGCTCCATGGAGATCACCATGTCCCCCAGGGGCACCAGCCCCGTGCCGGGGTCGGCGTCCTCCGCCTCCGGCAGCTCCCCCGGGGAGAGATCGAAGGCGGGAAAGCTCAGCACGTCCGTGGAGCGGTCCACCTGCCGCATCTCCCGGTTCAGACGCTGAATCTCCGCGTCGCCTGTGACGAGCACATCCACTTCGCAGGGGAAGTCCACCCCCTCCGCCGCCAGGGCGGCGCGGATCACTTTGCGGATAAAGGCGATCTGGCTCTCGCCCACGCCGGGGACGCCGGCTGTGACGGGGATATAATGGCGTTTCATTTCCGCTTCCCCCCGTCCTTCCGGCCCCGGCGGCTCTCGTACTCCTCGTAGGCCTGGACGATCCGCTGGACCATGACGTGGCGCACCACGTCGGCGTTGGTCAGCTCACAGATGCCGATGCCCTCCACGTTCTTGAGGACCCGCATGGCCTCCCGCAGTCCGGAGGTCTTGCCGTCGGGCAGGTCGATCTGGGTGGCGTCGCCGGTGATGACGATCTTGGACCCGAAGCCCAGGCGGGTGAGGAACATCTTCATCTGCTCCCGGCTGGTGTTCTGGGCCTCGTCCAGAATGATGAAGCTGTCGTCCAGGGTCCGGCCCCGCATGTAGGCCAGGGGGGCCACCTCGATGTTGCCCCGCTCCAGGTACTTCTGGTACGTCTCCGCCCCCAGCATGTCGAAGAGGGCGTCGTACAGCGGCCGCAGGTAGGGGTCCACCTTGCTCTGGAGGTCCCCGGGCAAAAAGCCCAGCCGCTCCCCGGCCTCCACGGCGGGGCGGGTGAGGATGATGCGGTTCACCTGCTTGTCCCGGAAGGCCTGGACGGCGGCGGCCACGGCCAGATAGGTCTTGCCGGTGCCCGCCGGGCCCACGCCGATGGTGACGGTGTTTTTCAACACGGACTGGATATACTCCTTCTGCCCGATGGTCTTGGGCTTGATGGGCCGGCCCTTGGCGGAGATGCACAGCACGTCGCCGGTGAGCTCGGCGATCTGGCTCTCTTTTCCCGCCCGCACCAGATTGATGACGTAGCGCACGTTCTGCTCCCCGATGGCCTCTCCCCGGCTGGAGAGGGTCAGCAGGGCCTGGATGGCCTTGCAGGCGGGCACGGTGTTCTCCGGCTCGCCGTTGACCCGCAGCTCCCCGTCCCGGTTGGTCACCGCGACGGAGAACTCCTGCTCCAGAAGGCGGATATTCTCGTCAAAGGAGCCGAAGATGTTCACGGCCTGCTCCAGCCGCTCGATGCTGATTCTCTGTTCCAAGCTGATTCACTCCTGTGTTCACGGGCCCTCTGCCGGGCCCGGTTCTTCCGTATAGATTGGCACCCGCACCCCGATCTCCTCCACGCACTCCGCCGAGAGGGTCACCAGCAGCGCGCCGTCCTTCTGGCGGGAGGTGCAGAGCGTGGAGCTGACGGTGCCGTAAGGTTCCACGATGGAGGCGAGGTGCGCGGCGAGGATCTGCTCTCCCGCCCGCTCCGCCTCCGCCGCCGTTCGGGAGGAGGGGACGGTCTCGTAAAACCGGCAGGACTCCCGCACCAGCGTTGCCGGCAGCCGCAGGCCGAAGAGGGACAGGGGATACCTGTCTGTTATTTTATCATATTTCTCCCCCTGGATGCTACTGTTTGAGAAGAATTTTATGCGGCGTGTGCCCAGGACCAGGGAAAAGAGCGTTTTCTCCTCTCCGGTGTACCGTTTTTCCGGCGCTTCCAGGGACATGGCGGCGGTCAGCGTGTACCAGGTCCGGGCGGTGACGCTGCCCATTCCCGCCAGCACCCGGGCGCCCACGGTGTCCGTGTCCTCCACGCCGGAGACCAGCAGCTGGTCCTCCGCCACGGCGGCGCCCGGCTGGACGGCGGCCACGCCGTCCACGGCCCGGACCTTCAGCACCAGCCCCGCCCGCCGGGCGATGAGGTTGGAGGGAGTCTGCCGGTCCAGCTGTTCCGGGGCCGGAACCCGCTCCCGCACCTGCACGTGGGCCCGGCAGCCGGAGACGTTGACGGTGATCCAGCTCAGCTCCGGGACGTCCAGCAGCACGTGGTTGCGGATATTCTCCCCCTCCAGGGACAGTCCGAAGGACCCCAGGTGGACGTCGTTTTTCTCCAGCGCCCGGAGGATTTTCTCCGTGGGCACGGTCTCGTTGCCCTCCACCGCGAAGTCCCAGACAAAGAAGGACCCCAGAAACAGCGCCGTGGCGCAGAGGGTCAGGCCGATGAGCAGGGCCTGCCTGCGGCGGAACCGGAACAGGAAATAGGGCGCGCCCTCCCGGCCCACCACGGTCAGGTCGCAGTCCAGGTGCTTTGCCGCCTGGCGCAGGGTGTGCCAGTCCCGGCGGCTGAGGCGGCAGGTAAAGGCGGTGGGGGACTCCCACGCCACGTCCCAGAAGGCCAGCTCCCGGGCGCCGCACAGGTTCAGGATTCGCTCCGGAAAGGCGCTCTCCGCCCGGATGCGGACCTGGCCCCGGAGGCGGTTGATGATTCCCGTCACCATGGCCTCACCTCACCCACTCCACGGACTGGATCTGCCCGCCGATGCGCAGCTCCCCCGCCGTCATGGCCAGAAGCGTCAGGCGCTCCCCCTTTACACGCAGGACGCCGCAGGCGGTGTTGGCGTCGATCTGCTGGTCCGTGTAGGACAGGATGCCGGTGTGGTGCTCCAGGTACAGCTGGCGGCTTCCCACCATCTCCAGCCTGGGCAGCCCCGCCACCACGTCCGCCGGCAGGTCGAACAGCTCCGCCACCGTGGTCAGGACGCCGCCCTCCCGGTCTCTTCGATTTCGCTCCATCTGCACTTCACCCCTTGTCTTGACCCTATGCGCCGCCCGGCGAAAACTTGCCTGAAAAGCGGAGGGCGGCACATAAGCGCCCGGCCTCCGGCATAGGGTGGGGACGGTGATGTGTATGAGAATGCGGCGGCGGGCGCTGGCCTGCCTGGGGCTGTGCGGGGTGCTGGCCTGGTTTCTGGCGGACGCCGGGGAGATCCGGCAGCGGGCGGCGGAGGCCCTGGCCCTGTGCGGGCGGTCCGTGATCCCGGCGCTGTTCCCCTTTCTGGTGCTGTCGATCCTGCTGGTGTCCCTGGGCTTCGGGGAGCTGGTCTCGCCCTATCTGGCGGGGCTGATGACGCCCCTGTTCCGCCTGCCGGGGTGCGCCAGCTCCGCGCTGCTGCTGGGACTGGCGGGGGGCTATCCCATCGGCGCCCAGACGGCGGCCCGGCTCTTCCAGGAGGGCTCCCTGACCCGGGGGGAGGCGGAGCGGCTGCTGGCCTTCTGCAACAACTCCAACCCCGTGTTCCTCATCAGCGTGCTGGGGGCGGGGGTCTTCGGCAGCGTCCGGACGGGGGTGTGGCTGTGGCTGATCCACATCCTCTCCGCCCTGCTGGCGGGGCTGGCCTTCCGGGGCGGGAGGGAGAGCGGCCCGCCCCGGTATGTGAAAAGGGAAAGCGCTTCCCACCCCTTCTCCCTGGCCGCTGCCCTGGTGGAGGCGGTGCGGGGGGGACTGGCGGGGATGCTGTCGGTATGCGCCTTCGTGATCTTCTTCTACGTGCTGGCGGCCCCTCTGGCCGCCCTGGGCGGACGGCTGGGGCCGCTGCTGGTGGGGCTGACGGAGCTCTTCTCCCTGACGCCCCTGCTGACGGCGGATGGCTTCGGCTTCGTCCTGGCGGCGGGGTGCGCCGGCTGGGGCGGGCTGTCGGTGCTGTGCCAGACGGCGGCGGTGCTGGAGGGCAGCGGCCTCCGCCTGCGGAGCTGCCTTCTGGGCAAGGCGCTCCAGGGCCTGCTGTCCGCCGCCCTGGCCTTTGCCCTCCGGGGATACGTCCTGGGGTGACAAAATACCCTCCGCTGTCGGAAGATTCGACAACGGAGGGTATTTTTCTGCCGTTTTTCTACAAAACGGAGCTGCTTTCCATGGCCTTCATGGCCTTGACGATGCGGCTGGTGCCCAGCCGGGAGGCCCCCAGGGCGATGAAGTCCTCCGCGTCCTTGAGGCTGGCGATGCCGCCGGCGGCCTTGATCTTCACTCCGGGGCCGGTGTGGGCGGCGAAGAGGGCCACGTCCTCCCGGGTGGCGCCGCCCCCGGCGAAGCCGGTGGAGGTCTTGATGTAGTCCGCGCCGGAATCGGCGACAACCCCGCACATCTTGATCTTCTCCTCATCGGTGAGGAGGCAGCACTCGATGATGACCTTCAGAATTTTCCCGCCGCAGGCGGCCTTCACGGCCTTGATCTCCGAGAGCAGGTCCTCCCACCGCCGGTCCTTCACCCAGCCGATGTTGATGACCATGTCCACCTCGTCCGCGCCGTTCTCCACGGCGTCTTTCGCCATGAAGCACTTGGCGGCGGTGGTGTCGTATCCGTTGGGAAAGCCGATGACGGTGCAGATGGGCAGCCTTCCGCCCACATACTCCGCCGCCCGGCTCACATAGGAGGCGGGGATGCACACGCTGGCGCAGCCGTACTGGATCCCGTCGTCGCAGAGGGTCCGAATCTCCTCCCATGAGGCCCCCTGGGCCAGCAGGGTGTGGTCGCATCTGCTTAAAATGTCTTTCAGTTCCATTTCAGGACGCTCCTTTATTCTGTCAGAGAGGGGGGCGGTGTGCCCCGGATGGTGACGAGTATAGCAAGTTTTTCCCCGGATGTCCAGACGCCCGCCCCGGAGGAGAAGATTTCCAGCCTGTTTTTCTTGCATCAGGGGACGGTTGGTGGTACAATGTTACCCGTTGACGGCCCCGGCCGTCCCCTGCGCCGCACCTTACATATCTGTTGTTTACGGATGAAAGTCCTGAATTTGGAGGAACATCATGAGAAAAAGAATCCTGTCACTGTTTTGCGCCCTGGTCCTGCTGGCGGGGGCCCTGCCCTCCGCCGCCGCCCTCCAGGGGGAGGCCGCCCGGGCGGCGGACGCCCTGGCCACGCTGGGGCTGATTGAGAGCGTTCCGTCCGGCGAGTACGGTTTAAACAAGCCCGCCACCCGGGCCCAGGCGGCGGTGCTGCTGGTGGCCCTGGCCGGGGCCCGGCAGGAGGCCGGGGAGGACGCCTGGATCTCCGGCTTTGTGGACGTCCCCGCCTGGGCCCGCGCGGAGATCACCTACGCCGCCCATAAGGGCTGGACCTCCGGCGCGGCGCCCACGGAGTTCAAACCGGACAGCACCGTGACCGCCAACGCCTGGTTCACCTTCCTGCTGCGGATGCTGGGCTACAGCGACAAGGCGGGGGACTTCACAGTGGGCGGCGCGGCCCTCTTTGCCCAGCAGATCGGCCTGGCGGCCCGGGCCTATAGCGGCGGCCTGAACCGGGGCCAGCTGTACCAGTCCGCCGTGGACGCCCTGACCTTCCCCTATAAGGACGGCGCCGCCACGGTGATCGGCCGCCTGGTGGAGCGGACGCCCGGCGTCCGCGCCGCGGCCAATGCCCTGGGCCTCATGGATACCGCCCTGACGGCCCGCCAGGCGGCGGACCGGCTTACCGCTGCGGTGTTCCGCATCGACCTCTACGAGAAGCGGAAGCACGTGGACAAGGGGACCCCCACCTCCACCGCCAGCGGCTTCTTCATCTCCGCGGACGGCCTGGCCGTCACCAACTACCACTCCATCGAGGACGGCATCCACGGCGTCGCCGTCCTCTCCAACGGGGAGGGCTTCCCCATTGAGCGGGTGGTGTACTACGACCCGGACATCGACATCGCCGTGGTGAAGGTCTCCCAGACCACCACCGGCGGCAAGGCCACCGGCGCCTTCAAATACCTGGAGATGGCGGGCATCGGCGAGGTCCGGCCCGGCGACAAGGTGTACACCCTGGGCAACCCCCTGGGCGGGGGCCTTGCCGTCAGCGAGGGCGTGGTCAGCGCCACGGGACGGGAGGTGCCCGGCTACGCCTGGCCCTGCGTTATGAACACGGCGGACATCTCCAAGGGCAGCAGCGGCGGCGCGCTGATGAATGTCTACGGCCAGGTGATCGCCGTCACCACCGGCGCTTTTTCCCAGGGCAACAGCATGTATCTGGCCGTCCCCGTGGACCCGGTGATGGAGGCGGACCTGACCGGGAAGGGCTGGACGCTGGAGGAGGTCGTCAAGATCGAGCGGGCCAAGGTGGAGAAGGCCCGGGCGGAAGCGGATAAATGACAAAAGAGCGGGAGCCAAGGCTCCCGCTCTTTTTCAGTCTCTAAGCGTCCGCCGGGCCGTGGGTCAGGATATAGGCCTCCAGCTCCGCCACGGTTCCCACCACGGCCACGGCGCCGGCCTCCTCCAGCTCTCCCGGGGGCGCGTAGCCGAAGAACTCCACGCCTACGCAGTCCATGCCGCAGGCCCGGGCGCCCTCCACGTCGTATTTCCGGTCGCCTACCATCAGGGCGCGGCGGGGGTCCGTCAGGCCCAGGCGGCCCATGGCCTCCCGGATGACGTCCGCCTTGCTCTGGTCCTGGCCGCCGCCGCTGCCGGCGATCACCGCCAGATGGGGCGTGAAGCCGAACCGGTCGCAGATGGAGACGCACTGGGACTCCGCCTTGGAGGAGGCCAGCGCCAGGGCGCAGCCCCGCTCTTTCAGCCGGCCCATCATCTCCGCGATGCCCGGGGCGGGGCGGTTTTTGAACTGGCCCACGGGGACGTACCGCTCCTGAAAGAGCCGCAGGCCCTCCCGGGCCTCCTCCTGGCTGAAGCCGCAGTAGCGGACGAAGGAATCCTGGAGGGGCGGACCGATGAATTTCAGCAGGTCCTCCTCCGGCACGGGGCGGCCCATGGCCTCGATGGCGTACCGCACGCACTCCAGCACGCCCTCCTTGGAGTCGGTCAGGGTGCCGTCCAGGTCGAAAAAGACGTATGGATACATATTCTCACCTTCCTGGGAGAGAGTGTATCACGCCTTCTGGGATTTCGCAAGGGAAAGGGGCCCCTCCGGTGGTTTTCTGATAGATTTAACAGGATCGCCCCGTATTTTCTTCCTCACGCGTACACGATCACCATGCCGGTGATGATCCCCAGCACCGCCGCCAGGGCCGGGGCCTTGCTCCGCCACATGAGGGACGACTCCGGCAGCAGCTCCCCGAACACCACGTACAGCATGGCCCCGGAGGCGAAGCTCAGGGCCAGGGTCAGCGTGGCCGGGCCCAGGGTCCCCAGGCAGAAGCCCAGCAGGGCCCCCAGCACAGTGGGCGCGCCGGTGAGGGCGGCGGCCCCGGCGGCTCTGGCCCGGCCCATGCCGCCGGAGATCAGGGGGACGGCCACCGCCATGCCCTCGGGGATGTTGTGCAGGCCGATGACCACCGCCATCACCAGTCCGTCGCGGGCCGTGGAGGGGTGGGCCGCCCCCTTGGCGAAGGCGGTGCCGATGACCATGCCCTCCGGTACGTTGTGCAGAGCGATGGCTGCCGCCATCACCAGCCCCGCCAGAAACAGCCCCTGGCCCCCGCCGCTCCGCCGCCCGATCCAGGCGTTCAGCGCGCCGGTGATTCCGCAGCCCAGCAGAATGCCCGGCACCGCCAGACACAGCTGCCCGCCCTCCGGGGACACGGCGTCCGCCAGCAGGTCGAAGCACACCACCGCCGTCATCACCCCGGCGGCGAAGCTCAGAAGCAGGCTCACCGCCCGGCTGGAGTCCCGCCGGAACAGGCAGGCGGTCAGTCCTCCCAGCCCCGTGCCCCCGACGCCTGCCGCCGCCGTGATCACCAGCACCTCTCCCAAAAGCTCCATGCGCGTCCACCGCCCCCTTACCGTCTCTGGAAAACTCTATTTTTCCCCGGGACCGTATAGAACTATTCCGCCGGGCATAGCTTGGTGGGGAGGTGATATTCCATGACGATCCATGTTGTGCGGTCCGGGGAGACCCTGGACGCCATCGCCGCCCAATACGGGGTGGACCCCGCCCAGCTGGGCGCGGCCAACGACGTTCCCGCCGGCGGGGCCCTGGCGGTGGGACAGACCCTGGTGGTGCGCTTTCCCCGGCAGGTTCACGCCGTCCGGCCCGGGGAGACCCTCAGCTCCATCGCCGCGTCCTACGGCACCGATACCCGCGCCCTCTGGCAGAACAACTGGGCCCTGGGCGGGGGAGACGCCCTGACGGCGGGCCAGCTCCTGGTGGTCTCCTATTTTGATGAGAAGATCGGCGCCGCCGCCCTCAACGGCTACGCCTATCCCTTTATCAATCCCCGGCTGCTGGAGGCCCAGCTGCCCTATCTCACCTATATGGCCCCCTTTACATACGGCATCAACGCCCAGGGCGGCCTGCTGCCCCTGGAGGACGGAGACATGATCTCCGCGGCCCGGGCCCACGGCGCCCGGCCGGTGATGCACCTGTCCACCCTCACGGAGTCGGGCCATTTCGACACGGAGCGGGGGGCTATGGTGCTGACGGACTACAGCCTCCAGGAGCGACTGATCGCCGGCATTTTTGAGACCATCCGGGGCAAGGGCTATGTGGGGCTGGACGTGGACTTCGAGTATCTGCCCGGCCACCTGGCGGCGGCCTACGCCGCCTTTTTGGACCGGCTCCACCGGATGCTGAGGGCCCAGGGCCTGTTCCTCTGGGCGGCCCTGGCCCCCAAGACCTCCGCCGCCCAGCGGGGGCTGCTGTACGAGGCCCACGACTACGCCGCCGTCAGCGCCGCCGTGGACGCCGTGCTGCTGATGACCTATGAGTGGGGCTACACTGCCGGACCGCCTATGGCGGTGGCGCCCCTCCCCAGCGTCCGGTCGGTGCTGGACTACGCCGTTACGGAGATTCCCGCGGGGAAGATCTTTCTCGGCATCCCCAACTACGGCTACGACTGGCCCCTGCCCTTTGTCCGGGGGACCACCCGGGCCCAGTCCATCTCCAACCGGCGGGCCATTGAGCTGGCCCTGGAGCACGACATCGCCATCCAGTTTGACGAGACCGCCCAGGCGCCCTTCTTCCACTACACCGACCAAGGGGGCGGCGTCCACGAGGTCTGGTTCGAGGACGCCAGAAGCATGGACGCCAAGCTACGGCTCATCGCGGAGTACGGCTTCCAGGGCGGCGGGGTCTGGAATTTAATGCGCCCCTTCTCCCAGATCTGGCAGGTGGCGGCGGCCCTGTACGACATCTGGTAAGGCGGGCCGGGCAGTAAGATCGGGCGGCTGCCGCTTCCGGCAGCCGCCCGATTTTGTGGAGACCGCGGCTTTACGCCTCTCTCCAGCGCTTCAAAGTGGGGAACCAGTTTCGCATCATCTTCTCCGCCTCCTCCTGGGGGCCGAAGGGATAGCCGTTCTCGGCGTTGAATTTCAGGTTGAAGGCGATGATGTCGTCCATAACGGCGTTGGGGGCGGTAAAGGCCCCCTTCTGGTAGCAGTAGCGGCAGTAGTCGGCGCTGGGGGAGCCGTCCGCCTCGGTGCCCGCGTCCTCGGGCCGGTCCAGGGGCATGGCGCAGCACTGGCAGAATTTTCGCTCTTTCATGGGGATGACCTCCTTATGTCGGGCGGGATTTCCTCCCCGCCTCTGACACAAGGATACGCCCTCAAACCTGACAGGGTCTGTCAGGTTTCATAGACCGCGGAGAGTTTTTTGATCTCCCCGCTCAGGATGTCCCGCCAATAGGCGGGGGAGAGGACCTCCAGCTGGCTGCCGAAGGACAGGAGGAAGGACAGCAGCCACTGGTCCTCCGGGAAATTGCACGCCACCAGCAGGCGGCCGTCCGGCGACTGCGTGATCTGCCTGGGGTGGAAGTAGTCCCGCACCCGCCAGGCGGCGGCGGGGGCGAACCGCAGCCGCAGGTCCACGCCCCGGTACTCATCAGGCGTAGGGACCTCCAGCCGCTCCGGGGGACGGCGGGGCGCGCAGGTTCCCTCCTCCATGGTCAGGTCCTCCATGCGGACCAGGCGGAAAACCCGCCAGTCCTGCCGCCTGCGGCAGAAGGCCGACAGGTACCAGCACCCGCCCTTGAACACCAGCCGGGCGGGCTCCACCGTGCGGCGGCTCCGCTCCCCGGCGGAGCTGTAATACGTGAAGGACAGCGGGCTGCTCGCCAGAATGGCCCCCTTCACCAGGGCGAAATTCTCCCGTTCCGCCGCTCCGCTGCCCCAGTCGGTGAAGTCCACCTCCAGCCAGCCGCCGCCCTCCCGGCGGAACAGGGCGGTGAGCCGGGCCAGGGTCTCCTCCTCCGCCCCGCCGCCGGTGGCCAGGATGGCCTGGAGGGCGAAGAGAATCTCGTCCTGCTGGGCCCGGGAGAGGAGAGCCCTGTCCAGCACGAACTGGTCCATGAGCCGGATGCCGCCCCCCTGGCCCTTCTGGGTGAATACCGGGATGCCGGCGGCGGACAGGGCGTCGACGTCCCGGTAGATGGTGCGCTCCGAGACCTCCAGGCGCTCCGCCAGCTCCCCGGCGGTGACGGCCCGCTTTTCCACCAGGAGATACAGAATCTCGAAAAGACGGCTGTTCTTCATCCTCCCCACCTCCCAAATCTTCCGCGGAGTGCTCTGTGGGGGCAATTATACCACGCGCCCGGGCCGGATTCAATGCCGCCGGGAAAAGAGACTGGACACCGCGCCGGATATTTAGTATAATAAATACATAATTCGGACGATATTTCTAATAATCAGTACGTTCCTCTCTTCCCATTTTCCTCCAGGGGGCCTACAATAGTGCTTGATAAATCTTAAAAATTTTTCACCGGCACGAAAGATTTTCATAATTTGAAAGGAGCGGTTTTTATGTCCATTCTTGTTACCGGCGGCGCGGGATACATCGGCAGCCACACCTGCGTGGAGCTGATCCAGGCGGGCTACGAGGTGGTTGTGGCGGACAACCTCTACAACTCCAGCGAGGAGGCCGTCCGGCGGGTGGAGAAGATCGTGGGGAAGGAGATCCCCTTCGAGCGGACGGAGCTGTGCGATATGGAGCAGGTGGAGGCCCTCTTTGCCAAGTATCCGGACATCGACTCCGTGATGCACTTCGCCGGGCTCAAGGCCGTGGGGGAGAGCGTGGCCAAGCCCCTGGAGTACTACTCCAACAACCTCATCAGCACCCTCTACCTGCTCCAGGCCATGCGCCGCCACGGGGTGAAGAACTTTGTGTTCTCCTCCTCCGCCACGGTGTACGGCGACCCCGCCACCGTGCCCATCCGGGAGGACTTCCCCACCGGAGGCACCACCAATCCCTATGGTACCAGCAAGCTCTTCCAGGAGAAGATGCTGATGGACATCTGCGCCGCGGACCCCACCCTGAACGTGGCCCTGCTGCGGTACTTCAACCCCATCGGGGCCCATGAGAGCGGCCTCATCGGCGAGGACCCCAACGGCATCCCCAATAACCTGGTGCCCTATATCGCCAAGGTGGCGGTGGGCCAGCTGGAGAAGGTCCACGTCTTCGGCAGCGACTACGACACCCCCGACGGCACCGGCGTGCGGGACTACATCCACGTGGTGGACCTGGCCAAGGGCCACGTGGCGGCTTTGAAAAAGCTGGAGACCAAGTGCGGCCTCTTCGTCTGCAACCTGGGCACCGGCAACGGCTACTCCGTGCTGGACGTGCTCCACGCCTACGAGAAGGCCTGCGGCCATGCGCTGCCCTACGTGGTGGACCCCCGCCGCCCCGGCGACATCGCCACCTGCTACGCCGACCCCAAAAAGGCCCGGGAGGAGCTGGGCTGGACGGCGGAGCTGGGCATCGAGGAGATGTGCGCCTCCTCCTGGAAGTGGCAGTCCATGAATCCCAACGGGTATAAAGGTTAAGGAGGGACGGAGCATGAACAAGCCTGTTCTCGTCATCATGGCCGCCGGCATGGGCAGCCGGTACGGCGGCCTCAAGCAGCTGGACCCCGTGGGGAACCACGGCCAGCTCATCATCGACTACTCCATCTACGACGCCCGCCGGGCGGGCTTTGAGACCGTGGTCTTCGTCATCAAGCCCGAGATCGAGGCGGACTTCAAACACGCCATCGGCGACCGGGTGGCCCGGGTGATGGACGTGAAGTACGCCTATCAGCTGAAGGAGGACCTGCCGGAGGGGTATTCCGTCCCGGAGGAGCGCGCCAAGCCCTGGGGCACCGCCCACGCGGCCCTGTCCACCCGGGACATTGTGGACGGCCCCTTCGCCGTCATCAACGCCGACGACTACTACGGCCCGGAGGCCTTCCGGGAGATCTACGCCTACCTCTCCGCCCATCCCGACGGGGCGGTGTACGAGTACGTCATGGTGGGATATCTCCTCAAGAACACGGTGACGGAGAACGGCACCGTGGCCCGGGGCGTGTGTGAGGAGACGGCGGACCATTTCCTCACCCAGGTCACCGAGCGCACCAAGATCGAAAAGGGGGAGCCCCCCCGCTTCACCGAGGACGACGGGAAGACCTGGACGGACCTGCCGGGGGACACCATCGTATCCATGAACATGTGGGGCTTCAACCGCAGCTTCCTGGACGAGGCCTGGAGGCGGTTCCCCGCCTTCCTGGATAAAGCCCTGGCCGAGAACCCCGCCAAGGCGGAGTATTTCCTGCCCACGGTTGTCAGCCAGCTCATTGACGAGGGCAGGGCCCGGGTGAAGGTCCTGCGCAGCGAGGACAAGTGGTACGGCGTCACCTACCGGGAGGACAAGCCCACGGTGGTGGCCGCCATCGCCGAGAAGACGGCCGCCGGGCTGTATCCCGACGATCTCTGGGGGGTGAAGTGATGGCGCAGGCGGAACAGACCTTGCAGGAGGTCCTGGAGGCCTTTGACTTCGGCGCTCCCGTGGTGGGCGCCATCCGGTACGGCCAGGGACATATCAACGACACCTTCTGCGTCCATACCCAGCCCCAGGACGCCTGCTGCCGCCGGTTCATCCTCCAGCGCATGAGCGCCGCGGCCTTCAAGCGGCCGGACCAGCTGATGGAGAACATCATCGGCGTCACCGAGTACCTGGGCCGGCAGATCGAGGCCCGGCACGGCGACCGGAGCCGGGAGGCCATGGAGGTCATCCGGCCCAGGAACGGGGAGCCCTATTACACCGACAGCCAGGGCGGCGCCTGGCGGCTCTACCCCTTTGTGGAGCACACCGTCTGCTACCAGGCGGCGGACACGCCGGAGCTCTTCGCCGCCTCCGGCCGGGCCTTCGGCCGTTTCCAGCAGCTGCTGCGGGACTACCCGGCGGAGACCCTCCACGAGACCATCCCCAACTTCCACAACACCGAGGACCGGCTGGCCAAATTCAAGGCCGCCCTGGCGGCGGACAAGCTGGGCCGGGCGGCGGAGTGCCGGCCGGAGACCGACTTCGTCCTGGCCCGGGAGGCGGACTGCTCCGCGGCCCTGAACGCCATGCGGGAGGGGAAGCTCCCCGTCCGCGTCACCCACAACGACACCAAGCTCAACAACGTCCTCATGGACGAGGCCACCGGCGAGGGCATGTGCATCATCGACCTGGACACCGTGATGCCGGGCCTGGTGATCTATGACTTCGGGGACTCCATCCGCTTCGGCGCCAACCACAGCGCCGAGGACGAGACGGACCTGAGCAAGGTCAATCTGGACGTGGACCTCTTCGACGTGTACACAAGGGCCTTCCTGGAGGGCACCGGCGGCTCCCTCACCGAAGCGGAGATCGAGTACCTGCCCTGGGGGGCCAAGCTGATGACCCTGGAGTGCGGCATCCGCTTCCTCACGGACTACCTGGAGGGGGACGTGTACTTCCGCATCGGGCGGGAGCGGCAGAACCTGGACCGCTGCCGCACCCAGTTCAAGCTGGTGGCGGACATGGAGGCGCGCTGGGACGAGCTGGCGGCCATCGTAGAGCGGTACCGCAAAAATTAAGCGCATGAACACACCATGGGGACGTCCCCATGGGCGCTCTGCCCCGAAATGGGGCAGGGCGCCCTTATCCGTCCGCCCGGGAGGTGACCTTTGAATGGCGGAGATGAACATTCTCTTTGACGAGGAGCGGCTGCGCAAGCTGGTGGCCAACCTCAACATCCTCACCGGCCTGCCCGCCAACATCCTGGACCCGGAGGGGCGGGACATCAACCTGTTCAAGGGCCACCCGCCCTTCTGCCGGATGCTCAACGACCTGCCGGAGGGCCATGAGCGCTGCGTGGCCTGCGACCGGTGCAAGATCCAGCACTACACCGCCGAGAAGGGCTTTCAGTTCTACCGCTGCCACGCCGGGGTCTGCGAGGCCATCATGCCCCTGTTCGACAGGAAGCGCCCCCTGGCGTATCTGGTCTTCGGCTGCTATCTGGACGAGACCCCCATGGAGGATCAGTGGGAGGTGACCCGGAGCCGCCTGGACTGGTATCCCGGCGGGGCCGACGTCCTGCGTCCGGCCTTCTTCCAGTTCCGGCAGTACAGCCAGCAGGAGCTGCGGGCCTACGCCGAGACCCTGGAGGCCCTGTCCGCCTATATCCAGCTCAAGGGCATGATCCTCACGGCGGAGCAGACGGATCTTCAAAAGCTGGAGCTGTACCTGGACCAGCACTATATGGAAAAGCTCTCCCTGGCCTCCGTGTCCCAGGAGCTGCGCATCGGCCGCACCAAGCTCTGCGCCCTGGCCAAGGAGCTCTCCGGCGGGCACACCCTGTCCCACCTCATCGCCCAGCGCCGCATCGACGAGGCCAAGCGCCTGCTGCTCCAGAGCAGTCTGCCCATCTCCGTGGTGGGGGAGATGGTGGGCATCAGCGACTACAACTATTTTTCAAAAGTCTTTCGCTCCGTCACCGGCGTCACCCCCAGCGCCTTCCGGAAAAACGGCCTCAGCGGCGGGGCGATCTCCGGCTAATCGATTACGAAATCGTACGAACATTCACGGTTCGTACGATTTTTCTATAAAGCGGACTTTTGACCCTATTATTCGCAGAATGAACAAGTATAATCTATATTATGGAAATGCCTTTGTGGATTATTCCCCACAGGGGATGCTCCGCGGCGCGTTTCCGCAATTATTTCATGAAAGAGGAGAATTGAAGATGAAGAGATTTCTTGCGCTGCTGCTGGCCCTGGTTATGACGATGGCCCTGGTGGCCTGCGGCGGCAAAAAAGACACCCCCCCTGCCGACACTACCCCTCCCGCGGGCACCAACGAGCCCGCTCCCGCCCCCGAGCCCTCCGCTGAGAAGGTCGCCCTCAACGTCATCGCCGCCCAGTACGGCGACCTGACCAAGGACTGGTGGGCCGACTTCCAGAACGATTTCAACGGCAGCCATGACGACATCGACCTGACCGTGGAGGTCGTCTCCTGGAACGACATCTACACCGTGGTCAACACCCGCCTCTCCGGCAACAATCCCCCCGACATCCTGAACATCGACACCTTCGCCGACTATCAGGCCGACGATCTGCTCCGCCCCATTCAGGACTTTGTCTCCGATGAGACCTACGCCAAGTTCTATCCCGCCTTCCTGGAGCAGTCCAACATCGACGGCACCATCTGGGCCATCCCCGACCTGGCCTCCGCCCGCGCCATGTACTACAACGCGGACATCCTGGAGGCCGCCGGCGCGGCGGTCCCCACCACCTGGGCCGAGCTGAAGGACGCCTGCCAGAAGATCAAGGCCTATGACTCCAGCATCTATCCCTGGGGCGTGGATATGACCACCGACGAGGGCCAGGCCTGCTTCGCCTATTACTCCTGGACCAACGGCGGCGACTTCACCGACGCCGACGGCAACTGGACCCTGAACACCCCCGAGAACGTGGAGGCTGTTGAGTACATCATCGGTCTGGTCAAGGACGGCCTGACCAACACCGACCCCGCCAACGAGACCCGTTACGACCTGCAGGAGCTGTTCGCCAGCGGCAAGCTGGCCATGATGATCGGCCCCAACCAGATCACCAACTACGTCGAGGGCAAGGACAACCCCATCAACTTCGGCATCGCCTCCATCCCCGCCAACGAGGGCAAGGAGACCTCCTCCGTGGGCGTTATGGACCGGTTCATGGTGTTTGACAAAGAGGACACCGACGACAAGGTCGACGCCATCAAGGAGTTCTTCGACTACTTCTATGAGGATACCCGTTACTCCGACTGGGTCATCATGGAGACCTTCCTGCCCGCTACCAAGACCGGCGGCGAGATCATGGCCGCCGCCGACCCCGACGCCGCCAGCTGGATCGAGATTGTTGGCTCCGCCAAGTTCTATCCCACCGCCAAGGCCGAGTGGGCCGACGTGAAGCAGGGCGTCATCGATGTCGAGCAGCACGCGCTGCTGGGCGGCGATGTGGGCGAGCTGCTGGAGACCCTCCAGGCCAGCCTCCCCAACTGAAACCGGCCGTAAATATCTGAGATAGAAAAACGCACAGCCGCGGGCCGGGCCGGCTTGGTCCGGCCCGCGGTCTCTTCCAGCCGTTTTCCGGGGACAGGGGCGCCCCGTCTCCGGAAAGCGGCCGGAAGGCAAGAGATTGATAGGGAGGTGTCTCTGTGAGCACAGCGACCAAATCTGCTCCCGCGGGCGAGAGACTGCCCGCGCAGAAGAATCCCGGCAGCTCCGGGAAGAAGCTGTTCCGGAAGGTGGAGCCCTATATCTGGATCGCGCCCAGCGTGATTCTGATGGCGGTGTTCATCCTGGTACCCATTCTGTCCGTGTTCCAGATGGCCACGAGCGACGTCAGCCGGGCGGGCAAGATCAAGGGGTTCAACGGCGTTGACAACTTTGTTAAGGTCATCAACAACCCCTCCTTCAGCCTGGTTTTGAAGAACACCATCGTGTGGACCATTGCGGTGGTGGTGATCTCCACCGTGCTGGGCTTCATGCTGGCCCTGGTGCTGAACAACAAATTCCGGGGCCGGAAGGTGGCCCGGGCCATCGTGGTCTTCCCCTGGGCTACCACCTTGGTCATCCAGGCCAGCGCCTGGGACTTCATCATCAACACCGACTACGGCACCCTGAACACCCTTCTGATGAAGATCGGCCTCATCAGCGCCCCGGTGAATTGGACCCCCACGCCGGAGGCCTACTTCGCCTGGGAGATCGCCTGCGGCATCTTCGTCACCATTCCCTTTGTCACTTTCTGCGTCCTCTCCGGCCTCCAGAGCATCGACGCCTCCTACTATGAGGCCGCCACCGTGGACGGGGCGGGCTACTTCCAGAAGCTGTTCAGCATCACCCTGCCCCTGGTGAAGTCGTCTTTGACGGTGGCCACGGTGCTGAACATCATCTACGTGTTCAACTCCTTCCCCATCATCTGGACCATGACCAAGGGCGACCCGGCCAACCACACGGACACCCTGGTCACCTACCTCTACAAGCTGGCCTTCTACAACGGCAAGCAGGGCGAGGCCTCCGCCGTCTCGGTCATCGGCTTCGTCATCCTGCTGATCTGCGCCAGCGTCTACATGATCTACACCCTGCGGAAAGGAGATGAGGACCTGTGAGCGAGCCCAATACCGCCTTGAAAAAACCGGTCTCCGTGAAAAAGGTCATTCTGCGCCTTCTGCTGTACTTCGTGGTGCTGGACGTGTGCATCATCACTCTGTACCCGTACTTCGCCATGCTCTGTACGGCCCTGAAAAGCCGGGCGGAGATCTTCTCGCCCAACGGCACCGTCCTGCCCATTACGGCCCTGTGGTCCAACTTCATCGACATCTGGAGCCGGGCCCCCATGGCCAGGTACATGCTCAACTCCGTCCTCATCGCCGGCGGGTCCACCATCATCGCCATGCTCTGCGGCATTCCCGCCGCCTACGCCCTGGCCCGCATGAAGTTCAAGGGGCAGACCGCGTTTTTGGGCGTTATCATCGTCTCTCAGATGTTCGCGCCGGTGGTGCTGCTGATCGGCATCTACAAGGTCATGCTCTCCATGGGCCTGACGGACAGCATCCTGGGACTGATCTTCATCAACGCCGCCTTCAACCAGGCCTTTACCGTCTGGCTCCTGCGGGGCACCTTTATGGGGATCTCCGCGGAGATGGAGCAGGCCGCCACCATCGACGGCTGCACCCGGGTCCAGTCCATGATGAAGGTGCTGCTGCCTGTGGCGGCCCCGGGCATCGTGACCACGCTGATCTTCATCTTTATCAACGCCTGGAACGAGTACACCGTGGCGCTGTGCCTGATTTCCACCGACGGCTTCAAGCCGCTGACCGTGGGCATCAACACCTTCAACGGCTACAACATCATTGAGTGGCAGTACCTCTTCGCTGCCTCCATCTTCGCCATTATCCCGGTGGTCATCCTCTTCATGTGCATCGAGAAGAACCTGGTCAGCGGCCTGGCCTCCGGCGGCGTGAAGGGATAAGCCGTCTGCTCCCGGGGCGCGGAATGTTTCGCGGGCATACCGGGAGCTGTGAAAAATACTCTTGCCGGGGCATACTGCCAATATGCCTTGAAGGATAGGAAAACAGGAAAGGAAGATGCTGTTATGAGAATTTACTGCGAGAAGGACTACGACGCCATGAGCCGCCGGGCCGCCAACCTGATCTCCGCCGAGGTCATCCGCCGCCCGGACTGCGTGCTGGGCCTTGCCACCGGCTCCACGCCGGTGGGGACCTACAAGCAGCTGGTGGCCTGGCACCAGCGGGGGGATTTCAGCTTCAAGGAGGTCCGCTCCGTGAACCTGGACGAGTACAAGGGCCTGGCCCCGGACCACGACCAGAGCTACCGCTATTTCATGCAGAGCCACTTCTTTGACCACATCGACATCCGCCCGGAGAACACCTGGGTACCCGACGGCCTGGCGGAGGACGCCGCCGCTGAGTGCGCCCGGTACGACGAGCGCATCCGCTCCCTGGGCTACGCCGACCTCCAGCTGCTGGGCGTGGGCCGCAACGGCCACATCGGCTTCAACGAGCCCGGCGAGGACTTTATGAAGGCCACCCACGTGGTGGACCTGGCGGAGAGCACCATCGACGCCAACGCCCGCTTCTTTGCCAGCCGGGACGAAGTGCCCAAGCAGGCCTTCACCATGGGCATCGGCTGCATCATGGCCGCCCGCCGGGTGCTGCTGCTGGCCAGCGGCGCGGACAAGGCGGACGCCATCTACAACGCCGTCTGCGGGCCCATCACGCCCCGGTGCCCCGGCTCCATCCTCCAGCTCCACAACGACGTGGTGCTGGTGGGCGACGAGGCCGCCCTGGGCAAGCTGGTGGCCGCGGGGGTATGCGTATGCGGATAACCGGCGGCCAGGTCTTCGACCTGGAACAGGGCTTCACGGCCCGGGACGTGTGCACCGACGGCCCGCTGATCTCCCGGACCAGCGGCGGCGGGGAGACCCTGGACGCCTCCGGATGCTATGTGATCCCCGGCCTGGTGGACGTCCACTTCCACGGCTGCGTGGGCGAGGATTTCAGCGACGCCTCCCCCGAGGGGCTCCAGCGCATCGCGGACTTTGAGCTCAGCCAGGGCGTGACCTATCTCTGCCCCGCCGGCATGACGCTGCCCGAGGACCAGCTGACGGCCATCTGCAAAACCACCGCCGCCCACCGGAGGAAGAACGCCGGCGGCGCGGAGGTGGTGGGCGCCCACCTGGAGGGACCCTTCCTGTGCATGGCCAAGAAGGGCGCCCAGAACGGGGCCTTTCTCCACGACCCGGACGCGGCCATGCTCCGGCGCCTCCAGGAGGCGGCGGAGGGCTGTGTGAAGCTGGTGACCCTGGCTCCCGAGCAGCCCGGCTCCCTTGCGTTTATCCGGGCCGCCAGGGAGATGGGCATCCACGTCTCCGTGGGCCACACTGTGGCGGACTACGAGACCGCCAGGGCCGCCTTCGAGGCGGGGGCCGACCACGCCACCCATCTCTTCAACGCCATGCCGCCTCTGGCCCACCGGGACCCCGGCGTTATCGGCGCGGCCTATGAGGTCCCCTCCGTCCAGCCGGAGCTGATCTGCG
Source organism: uncultured Oscillibacter sp. (assembly GCA_947644365.1). Lineage (GTDB taxonomy): Bacteria > Bacillota > Clostridia > Oscillospirales > Oscillospiraceae > Oscillibacter. The sequence goes on from CANRYZ010000011.1 coordinate 35,336, forward strand.
ACGGCATCCACATCCACCCGGCGGTGGTGCGCCTGACCTTTGGGCTCTTCGGCAGGGAGCGGATGATCATCATCTCCGACTCTCTCCGGGCCACGGGTATGCCCGACGGGGAGTATCCCTTCGGCGGCCAGATGATCGAGGTCCACGGCAACCGGGCCACCATCCTGGGCCACCCGGAGACCCTGGCGGGCTCCGTCACCAGTCTGATGGGCTGCCTGCGCCAGGCCGCCGCCTTCGGCATCCCCCTGGCGGACGCGGTGCGGGCCTGCACCTACAATCCGGCCCGGTCCATCGGCATTGAGGACCGGACGGGCACCCTGGACGCGGACAAGGAGGCCAGCATCGTCCTGCTGGACCAGGCGGACCTGTCCATTCGGGCCATCGTGTTCAAGGGCCAGGTCGTGAAGAGCTGAGAGCGTCCCGTGTTTGTTGGATATGGCGGGCTCTCCCGCCTTTCCATATAAAGACCTGTATCCGCAGGCTTCCGGACGGCCGCCTGTGAGTAGAGGCATCAAAACCAGGGCTGTGGCCTACTCCATTCCTATAGTCCACAGTACCAAACAAAAGGAGGAAAAACCGCCGCGGCTTGCGGTGCGGCAGTGTGGAGACCTGCCGTAAAGTCCTCGGGGCCGCGCGCCCCGGGACGAGATGGAGAGGGCGGAGGCCGCTCCATCAAAGCCGAAGTGTATGGCAACTCTGAATCTGAAGAACATCAAGAAGGTCTACCCCCACAGCGGCGATCAGAAGAAGGCCAAGAAGAAGGCCGGCGAGCCCGAGAAGAAGGTGAACCTGCAGGTGACCGACGAGGGCGTTGTGGCCGTGCAGGAGTTCAGCCTGGACATTGCCGACAAGGAATTCATCGTCCTGGTGGGTCCCTCCGGCTGCGGCAAGTCCACCACTCTGCGGATGGTGGCCGGCCTGGAGGAGATCTCCGGCGGCGAGCTGTACATCGACGGCAAGCTCATGAACGACGTGGAGCCCAAGAACCGCGACATCGCCATGGTGTTCCAGAGCTACGCACTGTATCCTCACATGACCGTGTATGAGAACATGGCCTTCCCCCTGAAACTCCGCAAGACCCCCAAGGACGAGATTGACAAGCGCGTGAAAGAGGCCGCCGAGATTCTGGACATCACCCAGTATCTGGACCGCAAGCCCAAGGCCCTCTCCGGCGGCCAGCGCCAGCGCGTGGCCATCGGCCGCGCCATCGTCCGGGAGCCCAAGGTGCTGCTGATGGACGAACCCCTGTCCAACCTGGACGCCAAGCTCCGCAACCAGATGCGCGCCGAGATCATCAAGCTGCGCCAGAAGATCAACACCACCTTCATCTACGTCACCCACGACCAGACCGAGGCCATGACCCTGGGCGACCGCATCGTCATCATGAAGGACGGCTTCATCCAGCAGATCGGCACGCCCCAGGAGGTCTTCGACCATCCCGCCAACCTCTTCGTGGCTGGCTTCATCGGCATGCCGCAGATGAACTTCTTCAACGCCAAGCTCCTCTGCGAGGGCGGCAGGTACAGCGTGTCCGTGGGCGGCTGCACCGTGGAGCTCTCTGAGGAGAAGCAGAAGAACCTGGCGGCCCACAGCGCCGGGGCGCAGGACATCACCCTGGGCGTCCGGCCCAGCCACATGGTGCTGGCGAAAGAGGCGGGCAACACCCTCGCCGCCACGGTGGAGGTCAGTGAGATGATGGGCAGCGAGGTCCACTTCCACGCCAATGCCGAGGGCAAGGACGTGGTGGTGATCGTCCCCACCATGAACGCCGAGGGCGAGCACATCGAATCCTTCCGCGCCGGCGACCAGCTGAACCTGACGTTCAGCGGCAACGTCTGCCACGTCTTCGACAAGGACGGCAAAAACCTGGAATTCTGATTCAAAACGCGGAAGAGGAGCGGCGGAGCCGCTCCTCTTTTTGCGTATTCAGGTGTTGTCCCGGCTGATGGGCTCCCGGATGAAGAGCCGCCGCAGGGCCGTGCCGTTGAAGGGGAGCAGGGGATAGAGATACCCCTTGCCCACCAGGGGCTTGGTGGTGGCCAGCAGGACCAGGATGCCCAGAATCCCCAGGCAGAAGCCCCACACGTCAAACGCCGCCGTGGCGATGAGCAGCGCCACCCGCAGCAGCTTGAAGGCGTAGCCGATCTCATAGCTGGGCTGGGCGAAGCTGGCCACGGATACGAAGGCCATATACACCAGCACCTCCGGCCCCAGCCACCCTGCCTGAACGGCGAAGTCGCCCAGGATCAGGGCCCCCAGCATGGAGAAGGAGTTGGACAGGGAGTCCGGCGTGTTCAGGGACGCCAGCTTCAGAACGTCCACCAGAAACTCCACCACCAGCAGCTGCCACAGAAGCCCCAGGGCCGCGGGTTCCGGGGAGGAGAGAAAGTCCAGCCACTGGGGAAGCCGCCCGGACTCCTTCACCATCAGGTACCAGGTGGGGGTGATGAGCAGGGAGATCAGGAAGACCACGATGCGCAGAAGCCGGAGGTAGGTGCCCACCAGCGGCGGGAAGTAAAACTCGTTGGCCTCCTGGGTGAAGTCGAAGAAGGTGGTGGGCAGGATCATCACCGAGGGGGAGTTGTCCACCATCAGAATGATGTTCCCCTCCATGATGCTGGCGGCGGCGCTGTCCGGCCGCTCGGTATACCGCACCTTGGGAAAGGGGTTGTACCACTGTTTCCGCTTGGGGCGGATGGCCTCCGCCACGCTCTCCTGGGACATGATGAGGGAGTTGGCGTCAATGGCCTTCAGCTTGCTCCGGATCTCCTCCAGCAGGCCCGGGTCCGCCTTGTCGTCCAGGTAGCACAGTACCGCGTCCGTGTGGGAGCGGCGGCCCACCTTCAACCCCTCCATGGTGAGATGGGGGTCCCGGATGCGGCGGCGCAGCAGCGCCATGTTGGGCACCACCGCCTCCACAAAGCCGTCGTGGGAGCCCCGGAGAACCTTGCCGTCCGGCGGCTCCTCCACGCCCCGGCTGGGGTAGCTCTTGGCGTCCATCAGCGCCGCGCCGGAGAGACCCTCCATCAGCAGCAGCGTCTTGCCCAGCAGCACGGAGGTGACGATGTCCTCCCCGTTAAAGCTGACGTCCGTCTCCGAGAAGGTGATAAACCGGTCGGCGAACTGCTGCATCTCCGTGAGGGGTCCCACCTCTGTCTCCGTCAGGGCCAGCCAGAAGGCCCCCATGCGCTCCAGGATGTCGTCCTTGCCGTAACCGTCGATGACCCAGATCCTGGCCCGCCTTCCGCCGATGATGTAGTCCCGGCTCACCAGGTCGCAGCTGCGGCCCACGCCCAGGACCTCGTTGAAGCGGCGCACATTTTCCCTGTAGTTGTTTGACAGCTCTTCCATGCTCTACCTCCGTTACCAGCGGTTGACAAGGCGCCCTTGTCAAGCGCCGGTTATGGAGGTAGTATGCGCAGTCCCGGATACAATATCCAGAAATTGCGGCGTGCGGCGAAAAGACGGCGGGGCCGGCTTGCCGGCCCCGCCCCGGGATCAATCCTCGATGCTGATGGCGCTGACGGGACAGCCGTCCCGGGCCTCCTGGGCGCTGTTCAGCTGGTTCTCCGGGACCTCGCCGCCGTGAGCCAGTCCGTCGTCCCCCATGGTGAAGCACACGGGACAGGTGCCGGCGCACAGGCCGCAGCCGATGCAGTTTTCGTTCACGGTTGCTCTCATGGAAAAGCCTCCTTATGCGTTCCGTTCCCTGCGGGAACGTGCCTGCTTCCAGACCGCTCTAGTATCTCTCATTTTTCCGTTTTCAAACCGGGGGGAGCCGCTGGAAAGTAATCGGTTGCTTATGCAGATTGCCATTGGACCGGGGAGGTGTTTGGTGAAAATGTTGAAATTGCATAAAACTATTGACAAACGGCGGGAAATATTGTACAGTATAGACATAGGAAAGGAGTGAGTCCCATGGGCTAGGAAGTCCACGAGATCCTCAAATTCCCGCACCGTTCGGAATCGAGAGCATTGAGCGCGCAAACTCCGGAAGATCCCCAAAGACGAAACACTCTCACTATGCTGAGCAGCACGAGACCGCTTTGGAAATATTCAAAGCAGCGATCTGCGTGTACCGATGTTTTATGGATTGGAGCATATCCCTGGGTTTCCCGATTCCCCTGTATTCCCGGCGTCCGAACGGTAATTCCGAAGCAATCTGGAGGTAGACATTTTGGAAAACCCGATTCACGTGTAGGCCCCCCATTCGCCGGTGGAGCGAGTGGGGGGTTGTGTTTTGCCCTTTGAGAGCGCGGACTGGAGCGGTTCCGGTCCGGTATTTTTTTGCCTATATAGTCAAAACACTTGAAAATCGGTAATCCGATTTTCAAGGCGGGCATTGCCCGCCGGCACATAAAATGTGCTGTGTTTTGTCTATGAAGTCCACCGCCAAGCCGTTTTACGGCTCTCGGGGCGCGTAGGCGCCCCGAGGTTGAAAAGAAGTATTTACTTCTTTTCAACTGCGGTGACTATAGCAGTCCACCGGACTGCCGCCAGTGTTTTTGAGGATTGCTGTAAATTGAAGGCGCGGCGGGCTCTATGCCCGCCGCGCCTTCAAAACAGAAGTGATGGGAATGATTACTTGTTGTCCACAGAGTGCATATAGGCAATCAGCTCCACCATCTTGTTGGCGTAGCCGCACTCGTTGTCGTACCAGGAGACGACCTTCACGAAGGTGTCGGTGAGGCTGAGGCCGGCCTTCTTGTCGAAGACGGAGGTGCGGGGATCGCCCAGGAAGTCGGAGGAGACAACGTCCTCGTCGGTGTAGCCCAGAACGCCCTTCAGCTCGCCCTCGGAGGCCTCCTTCATGGCCTTGCAGATGTCCTCATAGGAGGCGGGCTTCGCCAGTCTGGCGGTCAGGTCCACCACGGACACGTCCAGGGTGGGAACGCGCATGGAGATGCCGGTCAGCTTGCCGTTCAGCTCGGGAATGACCTTGCCCACGGCCTTGGCGGCGCCGGTGGAGGAGGGGATGATGTTGCCGGTGGCGGCACGGCCGCCGCGCCAGTCCTTCATGGAGGCGCCGTCCAGCAGCTTCTGGGTGGGGGTGACGGAGTGCACGGTGGTCATCAGACCCTCGACGATGCCGAACTTGTCGTTCAGGACCTTGGCGATGGGGGCCAGGCAGTTGGTGGTGCAGGAGGCGTTGGAGACGAAGGTCATGTCGGAGGTGTACTTCTGGTTGTTGACGCCCATGACGAACATGGGGGTGTCGTCCTTGGAGGGAGCGCCCATGACGACGTGCTTGGCGCCGGCGTCAATGTGGCCCTGGCACTTGTCCTTGCTCAGGTGCTGGCCGGTGCACTCGCAGATATACTCGGCGCCCACGGTGCTCCAGGGGATGTCGCCCACTTCCTTGGCGGTGAAGACCTTGAACTCCTTGCCGTCCACCACCAGGGCGTCGG
>CANRYZ010000012.1 GCA_947644365.1 uncultured Oscillibacter sp.
ACACCACCACCTCGCCGGGGGCGATGGCCAGGGTGTTGCTGCCGTCGTTCCACTGTTCCCGGGCGGCGTCAATCTCGCTGCCCCGGCCGCAGGGAATCAACGTCACGCGGTCCAGCTCCAGGTGCTCCTTGAGGATGTCCTCCAGGCGGCCCTCCTCCTGGCGGATCTTCATCTGCCGGTTCTCATCCAGCTCCATGACAAACACCGTAATGCTGGAGAGAATGTTGGGATGCACGGTGAATTTGTCCCGGTCCACCATGGTAAACACCGTGTCCAGGTGCATGAAGGAGCGGGTCTTGGGGATGTTGAAGGCCAGAATTTTCCGGAAGGTCTTGCTGCGGCTCAGGACCGTTTCCGCCAGGGTGTCGATGGAGCTCTCCCGGGTGCGCTGGGAGATGCCCACCGCCAGCACCTGGGGAGACAGCACCAGGATGTCCCCGCCCTCCAGGGAGGACACCTCCCCCCGGTCGTACCAGCGGGGGGCGTGCATATACTCCGGGTTGTGCTCAAAGATCATTTTCCCGAACAGCGTCTCCCTGTTGCGGGTGGCGGTGTGCATCTTGTGGATGGACACGCCGGTGCCGATGGTGGCGAAGGGGTCCCGGGTAAAATAGAGGTTGGGCATGGGGTCCACGGCAAAGGGGTAGTCGTCCCCCTCCGCCGGCAGGAAGTCCCCCAGCCGGCCGCTGCCCTGGCGCAGCTGGCTCTTGCGCACGCCGGCCATCATGGCGGACACCATCTCCCGGTCCGGCATCCTGCCCAGATACTCCTCCAGGCACTCCCGCATCCGGGGGTCCCGGACGTCCGCCTCGTCCAGAAACTGCTGGAGAAACGCCTTGCGCACCTCGCCGCCGGTGATGGAATTGACCACCAGATCGGTGAGATACACCACCTCCACTCCCTGCTGGCGCAGGCACTCGGCAAAGGCGTCGTGCTCCTTCTGGGCCTCCCGCAGGTAGGGGATATCGTCGAACAGCAGCCGTTCCAGATACTCCGGCATCAGATTCTCCAGCTCCCCGCCGGGGCGGTGCAGCAGGACCTTTTTCAGCCGCCCGATCTCGGACGTGTTATGGATTCCAGTCTCCAAAATGGGTCACTCCTTTTTTCAGGTCCGGGAGAAGGCGCGGAGCTCCCCCGGCAATATGGTGATTTGCTCTGCATTAGGGTCCCTGAAATTCCGGCTTTCATACGTCGGACTTGAAAATTTGTGACGGCAGAGGGCCGCGGGACGGATTGATCCGTCCCGCGGCCCTCTGCCGTTTCATGATGATTTCCCGTGCCGGCTCAGTCCCGCTGGGCCTGGAGGATCTTGCGCTGAATGGTGAATACCGCCCGCAGCAGCCGCTGCTGCTCCTGCTCGCTCAGGCCCTCAAACTTGCAGCCGTACTCGTACTTGAAGCCCTTTCTCGGCGTGACGCGCAGAACCTGGCAGACCACGGTGAAGGGCCGCTCGTCCGGCAGCAGCTCCGCCTCCAGCTGGAAGCGGTCTCCCTCCAGATACACGTTCCGGCTCAAAACCCGGGCGCCGCCGGCGCTGACGTCCAGCACCTTGCACTCCGTCAGCTCCCGGCCCACGCCCCGATAGTGGCCGCTGGGCATCACCCGGGCGTCCAAATCGGTGTTCTGGCGGAAAAAGCTGCGGTTCTCCCGGCTCTGGAGGATCTGCAGGTTCTCAATCTGCCAGAAGTCCCGGGAGCTCTTGCCCACTGTGCCGGTGATGCAGAAGGGCTGAGAATTTCTCTGAAAGCCCCGGAGCTTGACCTTGCTGTTGTACAGCGCCTGGGGAAGCGGGTCGCCGGTGTCCCGCCGCATCTCCAGAACGCCGCCGTCCAGGACTTTCAGCCGTCCCACAAAGAGCAGGTGGTTCTCCATGGTCAGGACCTCCACCTTCATGCCGGAGGAGAGCTCCGGCGCCTCCTTGGAGCCCTTCTGGCCCCCCGCCGCCGTCTTCTCAGGCACGGCCCGCAGAGTCCCTTTGAAAAATTTCATCGGTGTTCTCTCCTCTTTTCTTTGCTTGCGCCCTGTCCGGCGGGCGGCGGAGCGACTCCGCCGCCCGGCTGTCTGCCGCTTTCCCGCGCAGGGCGTTCAATCCGATAAAAATTTATGTGGCGCGTCAGAGCGTCAGCACGCGGTGGAGGATCACGGCCATCTCCGCCCGGCTGATGGACCGGGTGGGATTGATCCGCATATCGCTGCTGCCCTTCACCACGCCCAGGCTCACCAGCGCCGCCACGGACTCCCTGGCGTGAGAGGCGATCCGCGCCTGGTCGCTGTACCCGTTCAAAACCGAGCTGCCCGTGACCGGGAGTTTCTCCCCCGCGGCCTTCATGGCCCGGCAGATGATGGTCATGGCGCTCTGGCGGGTGATGGGGCTGTCGGGCCGGAAGCGGCCGCCGCTGCCCTCCACGATGCCCATGCTCCTGGCAGTCGCCACAGCCCCGGCGTAGGGGCTGCTGGCGGGCACGTCCGGGAAGCTGGAGACCTTGGCGCTGGTGTCAAAGCCGAAGGCCCGGCAGACCATCAGCGTAAACTCGCCCCGGCTGATGGACCGGGAGGGCCGGAAGGAGCCGTTGCTGTACCCGTTGGAGACTCCCGCGTACCGGAGAAACTCCACGGAGGGCTTCGCCCAGTCCCAGCCGCTGGCCACGTCGTAGAAGGGGGTGGCGCAGTAGCCGGTGGAGATATCGATGGTCACGCTGCCGCTGAAAGTCCCGCCCTGGGTGCTGTACCCGGTGTAGGGGATGTACACCTGCCCCTGATACCCCGCCTTGGCCACAAAGGACAGCTGCCCGATGGTAAGCCCGCTGCTGGCGGTGTAGTTGGAGGTGGTGGTGGCCACTCCGCCGGGACGGCTGGGGGACTCATAGTTCATATAGAGCCGTCCCACGTCCTCGCTGGGCAGGCTGGTAAAGCGGATGTGGGACAGGGTGCCGCCCACGGCGGACTGGCAGGCGGCCTCAAAGTCCTGGGTGTGCAGGGTGATGGGGGTGGAGCTGCCGATGTAGCGGGTGCCGCTGGAAACCCCGCTGTCCAGACCGGCGTTGCCGATGGCGACCTCCACCGTACCGGTGAAGCGCTCCCCGCCGGTGCTTCTGGCGGTGTACTGGAAGGAGGCCACGCCGTTGACATTGGCGGAGACGAAGTACACGTCGTCCAGCAGGCGGCCGCTGCCGCTGCGGTAGTAAGAGTTGGTGGTAGACACCAGCGTGCCGCTGCCCCTGGCGGTGTTGTACTGGTAGTACAGCGTGCCGTACCGGCTGGCGGGGAGCTCGAAGCTCAGATAGTTGAGATCGTCCCCCGTGGCGCTGCGGCAGACGGCGTTGAAGTCGCTGGCGCTGAACCGCACCATGCCGCCGCTGGCGGTGGAGTATTTCACCACCCGCCCGGCGCCCGTGCCCACGGAGATGCTCACGGTGCCCTCAAACTCCTCCCCGGCGGCGTCCCGCCCGGTGAAGGGGATGGAGACCGTGCCCTCATACCGGCTCTTGGGCACAAACGTGATGTCCGACACGCTGGGGGTCCCGCCCCGATAGAACCGCGTGGAGGCGGAGACCTTGCTGCCGGTGTTGCTGCTACTCCTGTAATTGCGGTACAGCGTGCCCACGCTGGAGGAGGGCGGGGTGAAGGTGACGTAGTTCAAAGAGGAGTTGTTGGCCCTCTGGCAGGCCTCGTTGAAATCCTCCGCCCGGAAGGTCACAAGGCCCCCCACATCGGTGCTGTAGTACACCGTTCCCGCCGCGTCGGAGACGTGGATCACCAGATTGTCCTTGTAGGTCTGGCCCGCCGCGTCGTAGCCGGTGTAGGGCACGGTGACGTCGCCGCTGAAATTGCTGGCGGGCACAAAGGTGATGTTGGAGATCCGGCTGCCGGTGCCGCTGCGGTTGTAGCGGGTGGCGGTGTCCACCCGGTTGCTGGAGCTGCTGGTGTAGTTGTAGTACAAAATGCCCTGGGAGGCGGGAGGCAGCTCCTCGAAGTAGATGTAGCTCAGGGTGCGGTCGTTGGCCTCCATGCAGGCGGAGTTGAAGTCGGAGGCGTTCAGCGTCACCCGCTGGCCGATGCCGGTGGTGTACTCCACGCCGCCGCTGCCGGCGCCCTCGGAGGCGTAGACGTTGATGGTCATGGTGCCGGAGTAGCTGCCGCCGGTGGTGTCCGTGCAACGGTAAGGCACGCTGACCGTGCCGGTGAAGTTCTCCGCCGGGACGAAGGTGACCTTCTCCAGGGATGGATTGCTGCTGAGGTAATATTTTGTGGTTCCGTCCACCTTCTGGGAGTACTGCCCGGGGGTGTAGTTGTAGTAGAGGACCCCCTTGCTGGCGCTGGGCGGAGTGAAGGTGACGTAGCTGGCGTTCCGGCCGTTTTTCAGCTGGCAGATGTCCTTAAACTCCTTGGCCGTCAGGTCCAGGGGCCGGCCCTTGGCGGTGCTGAGCATCACGTCGCCGCCGCCCTTTACGTCGACATAGATGGTGCCGTTAAAAAATCCGCCCTTGGTGGTGCGCCCCAGATAGCTGATGACGGCGGTGCCGCTGAATCCGCCGGCGGGGATATACTTCAAATCGGAGATCGGTCTTTGCCCTCTGCTGGTCTCGGGTTTCACATAGTACGTCTCGCTGCCGCCCACGCCGTGGTTGGGCGTATCCGGGGAGATGTAGCCATAGTGGACAATGCCCTCCTTGGTGGCCACCGAGATACTGGAAATGGACTCCAGCACAGCGCTGGAATCCCCGGTTCCCTCCCGGGCGGCAGCCTGAATCCTGGAGAGCAGGCTGGAAAAGTAGAGAATATTCCCGGCATTCACCGAATCGTCGATCCGGACCGTGTTTTCCGCCACCGTGACGTTAAAGGTCTTCTCGTAATTGGTGTTGGGCGCGTAGACCCGGATGGTGGTGCCGCCCACGGCAATGCCCACCACCTTGCCGCTGCCGCCGGAGGCGATGGTGGGGTCGGCGCTCTCCCAAATGAGGTGGCCGCTGGCCCGGCCGTAGCCGGTGGCGGTAACGGACACCGATTGGCCCACCTTTAGCTGCACGCTGCTCTCCGAGATGACAATGCCCGAGACGGTGACCTCGCAGCTGTCCGAAAACTTATCGTTCTCCGCGGAGGTCACCGTCACCGTGGCCACGCCGGGCTCCTTGGCGGTGACCTTGCCCTTGTCGTCCACGGTGACGATGCTCTCGTCGCTGCTGGTCCAGACGACCTCCCGGTTCGCGGCGTCCGCCGGATAGACTGTGGCGGCCAGCGTCACCGACTGGTCCTTCCGCTCCAGGGACAGCGTCTTGCCCCGGGAGCTGACCACGATGGGGGGCACCGGATCAATGGTGATCCCCGTGACCGGCTTGATGACCCGCTGCACCTTGACAAGGCAGGTGTCCTTCTTGCCGCCGTCCTCCGTGGTGACGGTGATGGTGGCCTCGCCCTCTCCCACTCCGGTGACGGTTCCATCCTCTTTCACCGTGGCTATCAGCGAATTGCTGCTGCCCCAGGTGACATTCTTGTTGGTGGCATTTTCCGGCGTCACCGTGGCGGTCAGCTTCACCGTATCGTTCAGCCCTATCGTCCGCTCCTTTCCCCCGGAGATGGTGACGCCGGTGACGGCGATGACCGGGGCCTTGGAGACGGTGACTGTACAGGTGTCCTTCTTCGTCGAATCCTTCGTGGAGGTGGCGGTGATGGTGGCCGTTCCCACGGCTTTGGCGGTGACCTTGCCGCTAACCGGGTCCACAGTGGCCACATTTGTGCTTGCGCTGCTCCATTTGACACTGGAGTTGGTTTTGTTATCCGACATGGTGACGGTGGCCGTGAGCTGACCGCTCCCCCCCTCGGTCAGGGAGAGCGTCTTGGGATTCACCGCTACCGAGGTAACGGTGACAGGTGTAGGCTCCGTCACCGTCACCTCCACAGAGGCGCTTACATCGCCGCTTTGCACTATGATATTTCCCGTACCCGCTTTCGAGGGGGTGAAGTACCCCACGATCTCCGTGCCGGTAACTTTTTTGGGCGGCGTAATCAAATCCTGCCGGGGCCACTTGTTGGAGGACCACTCCATCTCCCCCGAGGTAAAGCCCTCGTTGAACGTGACGCCGACGGTCAATCTCGCCTCTTCACCCACCAGCAGAGTAGGGCCGTTAGTGGTGCCTTTATTGCTGCTGATCGTCAAATCCTTGATTGCGGGGGGATCTTTCACCGTAATGGTGCAGGTAGCTGCCTTCTCGCCGCAGGACACAGTAATGGTGGTCTTGCCCGCTTTTTGCGCGGTGAAGGTGCCGGTCACCGATGTACTGCTGGCGGACGCGGGCAGCGTGGACAGCGTTCCCACCTGGAGATCGGTGCTGCTCCACGACAGCGGCGCGGAGGTCGCCCCGGCGCCGAATTCAATGGCGATGGTCAAATTCGCCGCCTCGTCCACATACAGCGTCGACTTGCTGCTGGTAACGCTCAAATTCGTCACCGTGGGAGCCTTCTCCACCGTAATGGTGCACGTGTCGGTCTGACCACCGCAGGTCACTGTGATGACCGCCGTGCCCGCCGCTGTTGCTTCAAAGGTCCCGCTGAATTTTTCAACGCCAGTGGTCGTGCCTATTGAGGACAGATTCCCGATACTCGGGTTAACACTCCACGACAATGACGGCGCTGCCGCCGGGGGGGTGTCGCCCTCATACTCAATTGAAATCTCCAGGTTCACCGTATCGCCTACAGATATCTTTGACTTCTCGCTTTCAATCCTCAAACCTGTGACGTCTCCTTCCGCCGCCGCGGCGGCGGGGACCAGAGAGAGCGTCAGGACCAGCGCCAGCAGCAGCGCCCCGGCCCGGCGGAAAAATCTGCATCTCATAGATCGTTACACTCCTTTTCAGTCCTCCAAAAGACGGGAGGGCGGGCGGTTCCGCCCGCCCTCCCAGGGAGATTTTTTACCTTGTCAGCCAGGTGTCGGGGGTAAACTGGATATACCACTCGTACTCCGCCGGTTCCTTGTCCGTCGCCTGGGTGACGGTCCGTCGCCGGAGCGTGGCGGTCAGGCTCGTGCCCTCACGCACCTCCCGGTTGGAGCCGCACAGGCCGCTCTCGAAGAAGATGTAGCTGCCCTCTTTCAGGTTTTTCGCCTCAAAGAAGAGCGTGTTGCCGATTCTCTTTCCGTGCCCGGTGGTCCGGTCCATATTCAGCTCGGGCAGCCCGGTCGCGCCCGTTCCCTGGGTGACGCTGGTCCGCATGATCGAGCCGATGCTCTTGTACTCTCCGGACGCCTGGTCGTCTCCGACATGGTTGCTGTCCACTCGCTCACAGCTGTCCAAAATATAGGTGACATCCTTGCCGATGGCCGGGTCCCGCACTCTGAAGCTCAGATTGTCGGAGAAGTTCAGCTGTATCGTGCCTGTGAAATACGCCTTCGTGGAGTCGTCAGCGGTGGCGTATCCGCTGGCGATCAGCTTATCCTTGTTCTCGTAGAAATAGGGCTGAGAGGCCCGGAAGGCGTCGTTGCTCACGTCGGAGTTCAGGGAGTGGCCCACCACCAGCAGCGTGTAGTAGTTCTGGTTGCTGGGGTCGTTGAGATACCTGCTCAGGTCGATGGACTTGCTCACCCAGTTGGCGCTGCCGTCGTTTTCATACCGCTCGCCGCCGGAGGGGGACACCTGAATGGGCGCGTCCTGGCCGCTGCCCTGGAGGCTCCGGATCAGCGTGCCGAAGCGGAGCTTGGCCTCCGGGGTGGCGAAGTTGTCAAACACGGAGCCCCGGCCGTTGTAGTCGGTCAGCATGGCGTCCAGCACGGAGGTAACGTTCGAGATCCCCGTGTAGCTGTTGACGGCGTTCTGGGAGAAGGCCTCGGCAAAGGGGCTGGTGGGTCTGGTGAGAACGCTGGTGGGAATCAGGTTGTACTCCAGAAGGGCGCTCTTCTTGATGCCCACGCTGATCTCCGTGGCGCGGCTGCCGCTGCGGCTGACCTGGATGATGGGTAGCTCCGCCGTCTTGGTGTAAAACTGGTAGCACACCACGTTAACGGAGCGGTCGTTGGTGTTGTAGTTTTCCGTCACCAGGTAGAGGAGGTAATAGGTCTCCGGAATCAGATTGGGAATGGTGATGGGCTGGGAGACATGGGCCGGAATCGGTCCGCCCAGCTCCTCGGCGGAGTTGCCCTGAGAGGCGCCCACGCCGTAGTTGCGCTTGGTGGTGATGTCCACCCGGGTGGGCACGGTCAGCTCCTCCGGCGGTCTGGAGCCGTCCACATAGACGTTTCTCAGGTCCACGTCCTCGCTCCCGCCGTCCGCCCCCGCCTTCTTGGGCGTGATGGCCGCCAGGGCGTTGGTGCCCCACAGCACCGGGCGCGTCTCGCCGTTGGCCGTGGTGATCTCCATCTGCGTCATCTCGTCGGGGTTGGTGATGGGCACGGCCAGATAATAGACCTTGGAGGGCAGGTCCAGCTGCAGGGTCACCGTGGCCGCCGTATCACCCGGGGAGATGTAGGGGCGGCCGTTCTCAAAGACGGGCACCTTGCCCCGGATGGGAATGGGCACCTTAAAGGGATTCGGCACATGGATCAGCTCCGCGCCGGCGTCCCGGGCCTCCTTCAAATCCCGGTCCTGACCCAGGTCTCTTCTGCCCGCCGCGATCTGGATGGAATTCCGGCCGCCGGCCAGCACCATGATCTCCATGTTGATGTTCCGGGCGTTGGGATCAATGTGGGTGTTGTCGGTAATGGTAATGGCGTACTCGAATTGGTTCACCAGCTCTTTCAGCGGGGGCAGCTCCTGGCCCGTCAGGCCGTCTTCATTTTTGATGTAGCCGTTCAAGCTGGCGTAGACCCTGCCGGTCTCAACGCCGCCCACGTCGGCGTTCACGGTGCTGTTGGCGGCGGTTCCCGCCAGCCCCCAGTCGCTCCACGCTCCCCATACGCCGTCCTCCGTACGGGCGCGCTCACGGCAGTACAGGGTATAGCTGATGGTGGAGTCCGTCCACACCAGCATATCCCACAGCGTGTTCTCGGACACGGACTCCGTGCCCACAGGCGTCAGCCGGAAGGTCTGGTCCGCGGTCACGGGCTGGCCCTCCACGGTGACATTCTGGCTGCCCAGCAACTCCAGATTCACCGTGGCGAACAGGGTGGTGAACTCCGGCAGCGTCAAAATCCCCCGCTTGGTGCCCGCCATTGGGTTGGGACGGGGCTCCACGGTGTCATAGATGCCCTCTAGCTCGAAGTAATATTTGGCGCCGCTGGCCAGTTTCAGCCCGCCCTTGTCCTGGGGGAAGGTGATAATCATCTCCCCGCTGTCGTTGTCCATCTTTACCTCGGCCTTGGAGTAATCGATGCTGCCGTACTCCTTGTCCTCCGCGGTCAGCAGGATCGGCTGGCCGACGCCGCCGCCCTGGGCCGGCGTATAGAAGAGGCGCACGTGCTTTTCCAGCGCCTGGGCCAGCAGGGCCGTCTCGCCGGACTCATACAGCCTCAGGAACCTGCTGGGCTCCTGCTTGCTGCTGGAGTCGATTCCCTGCGCCTCCTCGGAGAACACCAGGCGGATCGACGTGTCGGCATAGGGCGTGGGGTGCTGGGTGTCGCCGTCGCTGCCGTCGTGGGTAAACTCCTGGGTCACGGTGGGACCCATCTCGTCCAGGGTATTCACCTGCATGGGCGGCGTGAGGGTGGTGGTGTAGATGTTGAAGTTGCCGTCCCGGTCCTCCGCCACGTAGTAGAGGTCATAGGCCGTCTGGGGCTCCAGGCCGGTGATGGTGAAGTTCACATCCGTGGACTCCCGGGCGGCGTTGCTGCTGCCCCGCTTCACGCCCAGGCCCCGCTTGATCTGCATCTTCGCCAGCTCATTGTTGGCCTGGCTGGGAGGCGTGCCCACCTCTTCAATGTCCCTGTCGAAAAAGGGCGTTCCCTTCTTCACAATGGCCCAGTACAGCGTGCCGGGCTCATTCAGGGAATAGGTCATGGTAACGGTCGTACCCGTCATGGGCTCAGTCTGCTCCAGCCGCTCGATCACCGGCGGCGTCACGTCCTTGGTGGTCACCAGGAGGCGCTGCACCGCGGAGCTCTTGCCGTTGTCCGAGTCGTTGAGCCACAGATACAGCGCGTAGGTGGTCTTCTCCTGGAGATAGGCGGAGTTGACCTTGGAGATGGTATACGCCGTATTCTTGCGGACCTCCATAGAGCCGTAGCCCAGGTTGCCGGCGACGGCGCCGGAGCGCAGGTCGTTGGCCGTGGGCGCGGCGGCGCTCTGGGGCATCAGCGCGTAGTACAGGCGGCAGGTCTTGGTGGCCATGACCCGGGCCTGGACGATCTGTTCGTCGTCGTCCGTAACGTACAGCACCGCCTCGGGATAGCCGGCGGCGAAGCTCGGCGCGGAGTCGTCCGTCGTCGTAAATGCCGTCACCTTTACAGGGCTGGCGTGGCCGCGCTCATCCACCAGCATGGCGGCAAGGTAGTAGGAGCCCTCCCGGGAGAGGCCCGTGAGACGGGCGGTCATCTCCGTCTTGGAGGCGGTGACATTGATGGTGCCGCTTCGCAGAACCTTGCCGGGATAGGCGGAGGGATTGCGCAGCTCATCCTCGCCCACGGAGCCGTCCAGCAGCGCAGACACGGCCCAGTACAGGGTGCCCCGCTTGTTGGTGCTGAACACGCCGTCCGCCGACGTGGAGGCCAGGTTCCGGATCAGGGGATAGCCGGAGAGCAGGCGGGGCTCGTCGGAGGACTCCTCCGCCGCCTTGTTGTCCATGACCTGGTTGTGGATGTTGGACTCGATGCCGGGCCGGATGAAAATGTTGTCCGGCAGCATGGTGGCCGTGGCCCCGGCGGCGTTGACGTTCATCTTGCTCACGTCGCCGTTGCCGGTGACCGGCACGCCTGCGTCCAGGTTCAGGATACGGACGGTGGTATCGTTGGCGATGCTCAGGGCGGAGCCGACGGCCCGCTCGTCCACAGTGAGCTTATCGGTGATGCCCTGGACCACCTGGAGGTTGGAATTGGGGGTGATGTTGACGACTTCCTTGATGTTGCCCGCCAGCTGGAGCCGGGTGCCGTCGGAGGTCCCGTCCAGGGTGATGAGGCGCAGGCCCTGGTCGTCGTCGGTCACGTCCTCCAAATAGGCGGAGGTGCGGACAGTGGTGTTGGCAATATTGGTGAGACCCTCGGTGCGGACGGTCATGAAGTTGTCCGACAGGCTGTCGATCTCCATGGCCTCCGCCGTCACATTGCGCAGGATGATGCTGCTCTGGCCCCGCTCGGCCTCGCCGGCGCCGCAGACCACGATCTTCCCCATGACGGTGACGTTCTCCAGCTCCACATTGCCCAGGCCCACGCCGCCGCTGAGGTACAGGTTGCCGGTAACCACGGTGTCCTTCAGCTTCACGCCGGAGGTGTTCACCGTCAGGTTGCCGTACACGCCGCCGACGATCTGATCGCCGGTCTCATGGACCAAAGTGCCCAGGGCCCGCACCAGGAAGCAGGCCATCTGGCCCCGGGTGATGTAGTTCTTGGGACGGAAGGTGCCGTCGGCGTAGCCCTGGATGATGCCCAGCTCCACGCACTCCTGCACCATGCCGCGGCTCCAGTTGCCCATCTGGTAGACGTCTGTGAAGTTGCTGTTGACGCCGGCGATGCCCTGCAGCCGCAGATTCCGCCCCAGCAGAACGGCGGCCTGCTCCCGGGTCACCCGGCCTCCGGGGCTGGCGGTGGTCTCAGAGGTGCCCGTGAAATAGCCCGCCTGATAGGCGATGTTGATGTCGTCGGCGTACCAGGCGTTCTCCGGCACGTCCTGGAAGGGGGTGGTGCCCCGCTCCGTGTAGCCGAAGGCCCGGTTGATCATGGTGACAAACTCCGCCCTGGTCAGCACCCGGTCCGGATTCAGATTGCCGGAGGAGCTGCCCTGCATGACGCCCCACTCCACCAGTTGCTCCAGATAGGGCTCCATCCACTCGGCGGCCTCCGCCGCCGGGGTCAATCCCGGGAGAAGGCCCCACAGCATCACGGCCGCCAGTGCCAGAGACGTCAGCCTCCTGGCAAGCGCGGCCCTCACAGTCTTCCGTCCTCTTTTGTTTGTGCTCATCGCTGTTCCTCCCTGTCGTCGCCGGCGGCATGGGGCCGGTTCTCCAGCTGGATGCTGAACACCGCCTCCCGCACCGTCACTTCCTCGTCCTCACACATATCCACAAATTTGATGGCATAGAGGAGCTTATCGTTGCGCAGCTCCTGCTTGCGCAGGATCTGGCAGCGCAGGATCACCGGCTCCTCCGTCACGGGGATGACCATCTCCATCTTCTCCCCGACCTCCAGGCCGTCGTCCCCGTAAAAAGCCACGCCGCCGCAGCTGAGGTCGATGGACTGCACCGCCCGCCGGCCCCGCCACCGGCCGGTGATGGGGTAGATAAACGTATCAAATTTAATAGGCACCCGCAGGTTCCGCCGCAGGTCCGGGTCCAGGCTGGCGATCTTCTCCAGGGCCACCCGGTCCCCCCGCTGGCGGACGATGCGGCACTGGAGGGGCGCCTCGCTGCCGCTCATGGACATGAGCACGATGACCTCGTGCTTCGCCACCTTTTCCACATCGTTGTCCAGCACCAGCATCTGGAGGATATTCCCGTTGGCGGGGCCCTCCATCTTTCCCCTGGCCAGGGGATTGTTCACGCTGTCCAGCAGCAGATACAGCCGCTCTTCCTGTCTCTCGCTCATGTCGTCTCCTCTCCCTGCGGGCTCTCCCCGCGCTCTTCACGCTCCGCCGCCGCTCTTCCGGCCACGTCGAAGCGGAGGAAATACACATAGATCTCCACGATCGCCTGGTACAGCTCCGGCGGAATCTCCTGCCCCAGCTGCAGCTGCGTCAAAATGGTGGACAGAGAGTTGTCCTCGTAGATGGGCACGCCGTTGTCCGCCGCGGTCTCCACGATCTTCTCCGCCAGGTAGCCCATGCCGGAGGCCACGATGACCGGCGCGGCGTCGTCCGGCCCGTACTGCAGCGCCACGGCCTTCTTGGCGGCGCTCCTTGTTCCGTCAGACTTTGACATTCACGCTGTTCTTCCCTTCAAAGATTTTGGGGAACACCTCGGTCAGCGTGACCGGGCGCTCCAGCCTCCGCACGGCCACGCGGGAGGGCTTGAGGTCGTTGCGCACCAGGATCTGGGACACGGCGGTTTCAATCTGCTTGGAGAAGGGGACCACCTTATCCGGGCAGGAGATCTGGACGTCCACCTCGCTGTCCCGGGAGGTGAGGATGATGTCGAACAGCCCCAGGGACTGCACATCCATCTTGAAGAGGAACCGCATGGTGTTCCCCCGCCCGCCGCCTCCGCGGCTCTGGCCCTCCTCCGCGTCCGGGTCCACCCACAGCTCGGAGAACAGCATCCGCCCGTCCCACTCCAGGGGGATCAGGTAGTGGTTCACCGGCATGTAGACGCTCTCGTTCACCAGCATGGCCCCCACCAGGTTCTGAAAGGCCTGCTGCACCTCGGCGCCGCCCTCGCCCCGCAGGGCCCGGGCCGCCGCCGCCGCCAGGTGATCCGAAAACCGGAGGGCCGCTCCGCTCTGATCCAGCTGGTTGTTCCGCAGGAGGCGCAGGAGGGACGCGTCGTCGATACCGCCCAGCTGCCCCTTTAGTGTACCATATCCGCTGAGCTGATGGAAGGCCTCCAGCAATTTTTCCTCGGAGCCGTTCTCATACCGGGCCAGATTCAGCGCCAGCATGGTCAAAAGGGTGCGGGGCAGCCCCAGATCGTGGGTCCGCTCCACATAGCCGGCCATGTAGGGAAAGATCCCCCGCTGGAGCAGCTCCACGTTCCCCTTCCGGTCCCCCGCTGCGATGCCGTTTTCCAGCTGGGCCATCATCTCCCGCAGCTTCTCCGCCCAGCTGGCGGGGATGGCGTCGGCCATATCCGAGAGATTGCGGAGGATGTTGCCCTCGATGTGGGCGGTGGAGCCAAAGTCGGCGTAGCTGCGCAGAAACTGGAGGATGTCGGCCCGGACGCCGTCGGAGGAGGCCCGGGCGTAGGCGTTGCGCAGCAGGGCGAACAGCGCCCCGCCGAAGCGGGTGCCCGCCCGAAACTGCCCGGTGAGGAAATCCAGCAGCTGATCCTTGTCCATGCGGAGCATCTCCAGGATCTCGCTCATCTCCTGGGCGATGCCCTCGCTCATGCCGGAGAGGACCACCGTCCCCTCCCGACCGGAGAAAAGCCGGGACAGGCTCTCCGCCATGCCGGGGGTATCCCGCAGGCGCTGGAGGAAGGTCTGGTAGTTGGAGTCGTACCGGATCTGGCCGTCTCCCTGGAGGTCGTGGTCCTGCTGGTCGGTCCTCTGGTCTGTTTTGGTGACCCGGCTGGGGTCCGGGACATTCTGCACCGGCGTGTTGTCCGGCGACACCGGCAGATTCCGGTTTGTAACCGCTTTGTCGTATCCCGGTACCGGGTTGGTTGCTCCTAAAAGATCAGGCATTCTTGACACCTCGCAGAAAAAGACTTATACTGTATATCATAGCAGAAAAATCTTCCGAAGACTACTTATTTTTTCGCGGCGTTGGGCCGATAAATCTGAAAAAGACGAATGAGGTGGTGTTCCCGTGAGCAGCAATGATATTCTGGACATGTATATCTACGAGACCAACTCCCTGCTGGAGCAGCTGGAGACCATCGTTCTGGACGCGGAAAAGGAAAATACCTTTTCTCAGGACAACGTGAACGAGATCTTCCGGATCATGCATACCATCAAGGGCTCCTCCGCCATGATGGAGTTCGACACCCTGGCGACGGTCTCCCACCGGATCGAGGATATGTTCTTCCTGATCCGGGAGGGCACCATGTCCGTGGTGAAAGAGGCGGACCGCCCCGCGCTGTTCGACGTAATGCTCCACGCAGTCGACTATTTCCGCGAGGAAATGGAGAAGGTGGAGGCAGAGGCGCCCCTTAATAAAGATGTCGACAGCTTCCTTGCAAATATTAATAGCCTGATCGCTAAAATTAAGGGGGAGGAGCCGGCGGAAGAGGCTCCTGCCGCCCCCCAGGCCGCGGCCGCGGTCTCCGCGCCGGCGCCCGCGCCCGCACCGGCCGCCGCCGGCGCCGGCAATCCCGATTTCCCCTACGAGCTGCGGGTGTTCTTCGACGATGGCTGCGGTATGGAGAATCTCCGGGCCTATATGCTCATCACCTCCATTCAGAGCTTCTGTGCCGAGGCGGATTTCCTCTACGAGCCCGCCGCCGTGGAGAGCGACGCCTCCACCTCCGAGCAGATCATCGACAACGGCTTTTTGCTGATGTTCCGGAACACCGCCGACCGGGAGAAGTCCATCCCCGTGATCCGGGAGGCCGGTTCCGTCCGCTCCTACCAGCCCCACGATTACGTCCCCGCTCCCCCCGAGGAGGAGCCGGAGGAGGAGCCCGCCCCGCAGGCCGCCGCGGCCGCGCCCAAGACCGCCGCGCCCTCCAAGGCCGCCCCGGCCCCGGCTGCCGCCAACAACCAGCAGCACCAGAAGGAGAGCCTTATCAGCGTGGGACTGAGCAAGCTGGACCAGCTCTCCGCTATCGTGGGCGAGATCGTCATCACCGAGGCCATGGTCACCGCCTCCCCGGATCTGAAAGGGCTCCATCTGGACGCCTTCTCCAAATCCGCCCGGCAGCTGCGCAAGCTCACCGATGAGCTCCAGGATGTGTCCATGTCCCTGCGGATGATCCCCGTGTCCAACACCTTCCAGAAGATGAACCGCATCGTGCGGGATATGAGCAAGAAGCTGAACAAGCAGGTCAAGCTCACCCTGATCGGCGAGAACACCGAGGTGGACAAGACCATTGTGGACTCCATCGGCGACCCCATCATGCACATGGTCCGCAACTCCATGGACCACGGCATTGAGGAGAACGTCCAGGACCGCATCGACGCCGGCAAGGACCCCGTGGGCGAGATCGTCCTCTCCGCCGAGGACACCGGCAGCGAGGTCATCATCCAGATCAAGGACGACGGCGCCGGCGTCAACGACGAGGCCGTGCTGAAAAAGGCCATCAAAAACGGCATCGCCTCTCCGGACGCGGAGTACAGCCACAAGGAGATCCTCAACTTCCTCATGGCTCCGGGCTTCTCCACCAACCAGCAGGTGACGGAGTTCTCCGGCCGCGGCGTGGGCATGGACGTGGTGAAGAGCGGCGTGGAGAGCCTGGGGGGCACCGTCAGCATCACCAGCGAGCAGGGCAAGGGCATGATCACCACCATGCGCATCCCCCTGACCATGGCCATCATGGACGGCATGGAGGTCTCCGTGGGCCAGTCCATCTTCACCATTCCCATCAACAACATCCGCTCCACCCTGAAGGTGAGCGCTGGGGACATCCTCCACGACTCCATCGACGGCGAGATGGTCAAGATCATGGACGGGTATTATCCCGTGGTCCGGGCCAAGAATTTCTACAATCTCCCCGGCGGCACCGACGAGATCGACGAGGGCATCCTGATGTGGCTGGAGTCCGGCGACGTCTCCTACTGCCTGTTTGTGGATGAGCTGCTGGGCGAGCAGCAGATCGTGGTCAAGCCGCTGCCCGCCTATGTCAACAGCTTTGACATCAAGAATTTCGGCATCACCGGTTGCAGCATCCTGGGCGACGGCAACATCAGCATCATACTGGACGCGGGCGGCCTCTTCGCGGCGGCCCGGGGCGCGTAAGGCGCCGAAGGAGGGAACGCAATGAGCGCGGTAAATGAAAACGTCTTGTTCCAGGTGGAGGAGGATACCCCGGAGACCCCCGCCGCGGAGGAGTTAGTGGAGAGCCGGAAGTACCTGATCTTTATCACCGACGATCTGCGCCTGGGCGTGGACGCCGAGTATGTGGTGGAGATCCTGAACACCCATACGGCCACGTATCTTCCCATGATGCCGGACTATATCTGCGGCATCTACAACATGCGCGGCCAGATCATCCCCATTATGGACATCCGCCGGCGGCTGGGCAAGCCCTCCTCGGACATCGAGAGCCTGCTGGTGGTCCTGAATTACAACGGCACCCAGCTTGGCATTCTGGTGGACTCCGTGGAGGTGATGCTGGACATTCCCAACGCCAGCATTCTGCCCATTCCCTCTCAGAGCGCCCAGAAGCTGGTGTCCGGAATGTGCACCCTGCCCGACGGCTCCGGCACCATGCTGGTGCTGGACTGCGACCAGCTGATTCCCCATGAATAACACGGCCAAGGGCGCGGAGGGGGCCGCCGCATTTTCCCCCATGACCATTTCAGACGCCGATTTCCGGCGGATGGTGAATTTCATCCAGTCCTCTTACGGCATCGACCTGTCCCAGAAAAAGCAGCTCATTACCGGCCGGCTCTCCCCCGCCATCCGCAAGCTGGGCTACAAGAGCTTCGGGGAGTTCGTCAACCACGTGCTGGAGAAGAAAGAGGACAGCGAGATCACCCTGATCATCAACAAGCTCACCACCAACTACACCTTTTTCATGCGGGAGCAGGAGCCGCTGGACTTCTTTCGCAACAAGATCATCCCGGACCTTGTCCAGCGCCATCAGCGGGACAAGTGCCTGTCCATCTGGAGCGCCGGCTGTTCCAGCGGCGAGGAGCCCTACAACCTCTCCATGTTCCTCTTCGACTACCTGGGAAGCCAGGCCAGCCAGTGGGACACCCGCATTCTGGCCACGGACATCTCCGCCCAGGCTCTGGCCGCCGCCCGGAAGGGCACCTACACCCTGCCGGACACCATTCCCTCGGAGTGGAAGCGGAAATACTTCACCGCCAACAGGGACGGCACCCACACCGTCTCCCCGGCGGTGCGGAACAACGTGGATTTCCGGACCTTCAATCTGATGGGTCCCATTCAGTTCCGGCGGAAATTCGACATGATCTTCTGCCGCAATGTGATGATCTATTTTGACCAGCCCACCAAGGACGCCCTGGTGCGCCGCTTCTACGACGCCACGGTTCCCGGCGGCTACTTCATGATCAGCTGCTCAGAAAATCTGGGCGCCAATGCGCCCTACCGCCGTCTGGCTACGGCGGTCTTCCAGAAATAACCGCCATCCCTTTGTTAAGGAGGTTTCCCAACAGACATGATACCAGGCAAAAAAATCCGCGTCCTGGTGGTGGATGACTCGCTGCTGGCACGCAGCATGATTATAAAGGGCCTCTCGGCCCACCCCAGGATCGAGGTAGTGGGATTCGCCATCAACACCCTGGACGCCAAGCGGAAGATCCCCGCGCTGACCCCGGATGTGGTCACGATGGACGTGGAGATGCCGGGGCAGAACGGCATTGAGTTTCTGAAAGAGTACCTGCCCACCAATCCCATTCCCGTCATCCTCGTCTCCTCGCTGAACCTGAAGGTCTTTGACGCCCTGGCTGCCGGCGCGGTGGACTTCGTGCGCAAGCCCACCACCGAGGACACCCAGGCCGCCTTCATCACCGCCCTGGCCCAGAAGGTGCTGGTGGCCTCCATGTCCCGGGTGCGGGTGGCCCGGCCGGCGGCGGTTTCCGCCGCCTCCGCCGCAGGCGCCGCCGCGGCGGCTACAGCCGCGCCCGCCGGCCCCCTGGGGGCCAGTCCCGCCCTGAACAGCGTGGTCATCGGCCTGGGCGCCTCCACCGGCGGCACGGAGGCCACGCTGGAGGTCATGAAGCGCCTGCCCG
The DNA here is from genome assembly GCA_947644365.1 of uncultured Oscillibacter sp. Classification (GTDB taxonomy): domain Bacteria; phylum Bacillota; class Clostridia; order Oscillospirales; family Oscillospiraceae; genus Oscillibacter. Next base: position 18,581 of record CANRYZ010000012.1, read on the forward strand.
CCGACATCCCCCCCATGGTCATTGTGCAGCATATGCCCAAGGGCTTTACCGCCATGTACGCCAACCGCCTGAACAACCTCTGCCAGATGGAGGTCCGGGAGGCCAAGAACGGCGACGAGCTCCGCCGCGGCCTGGCCCTGGTGGCCCCCGCGGACCTGCAGGCCCGGATCGTGCGCATCGGCGATAAGTACACCGTCTCCTGTACGCCGGGAGAAAAGGTCAGCGGCCACCGTCCCTCGGTGGACGCCCTGTTCCAGTCCATGTCGGAGGTGGTCCGCTGCAAGATGGTGGGCATCATCATGACCGGCATGGGCCAGGACGGCGCGGCGGGCCTGCTGGCCATGCGCCGCAGGGGGGCCTACACCATCGGCCAGGACCAGGAGTCCAGCGTGGTGTACGGTATGCCCAAGGTGGCCCACGACATCGGCGCCGTCTGCACCCAGGCCCCCTGCGAGGGCGTGGCCAGCGTACTGCTGCGCCATTTGAAGTCCCTGTGACGCCCTCCGGCGTCCGCGTTTTGGACAGCTTTCGGCAAACATGTATACAGCACGGCGGAACCCTGGGGGTTCCGCTGTGTTTTTTTCCAAAAACTTCCCTGGACGGAAAAGTTCTTCCCCCTGCATCCTTAACTTTTCGGCACAAATGCCGATATGAACATTGAGAGATCAGATTGACTTTACAGAAAGGATGTGAGATATCGTGCTGACTTCTTCCAGTCGTCCCAGCGCTGTCTCCTCTGTGGCCGCTTCCAAGGCCTATTACTCCACTCCCCGGCGGGGCGTTTCCGTCCAGTCCGCGGCGGGGCACAAATATGACTCCGCCACCTTTTCCCCCCTGCCGGAGGGGCGGAGCGCCTTCCAGATGCAGCTGGTGAGCCGCCTGTCCCAGGAGGTCCGGACCGCCACCACCACCGGGGACATCCAGGCCCTGCGCCAGCAGGTGTCCTCCGGGGAGTATACGCCCGACCCCATGGCGATCGCCGGGCGGATGCTGTTTCTGACGGAGGCCTGATCCATGGACGACGTATACCAGGCGTATCTCGCCCTGCTGCGCTTCCTGGGGGAGAATCTGGACCAGCTCTCCGCTCTGGCGCGGAAGAAAATCGCCGCCGCCAACGGGGACGACCTGATGGGTCTCGACGAGGTCATGAAGCAGGAGCAGGCCATGACCCTGGCCTTCCGGGGCATGGAGCAGACCCGGGAAAAGCTGCTGGCCCAGCTGGGCGGCGGCAACGTTCCGCTCTCCCGCCTGCCGGAGCGCTTCCCCCCGGAGATGCAGGGCCAGGCCAGAGAGGCCGTGGCCGCTCTCCAGACGCAGTATCAGAATTACCGCAGGGAGGCCGGCGTGGCCCGCGCCGTTCTGGAGCGGCACCTGCGGGAGATCGACGCGATCATCACCAACATGGGCGGCGCGCCCGCCCCGGAGGGCGGCCCCGGCTATGTTCCGCCGCCGCCGCCGGACACTCCCCCCAGCATGAAGACGGATTTTCGCGCCTGACGCGGTGCGCGGGCGCTTCGGCTCTGTGAGGCCGTATCTCAAGCTTGGCGCCATGGGGCGCATGGAGGTTATTTATGGGTATCGGTACATTTGGCTCCTTTACGCAGGCCCGTCTGGCGATCTACGCCTCCCAGACCGGCCTGACGGTTACGGGCAACAATATTTCCAACGTCAACACCAAGGGCTACACCCGGCAGCGGCTGGACCAGAAGAGCCTTTACAACGCCGGCGCGGACCGCTACTACTCCACCACCGGCGTGAAGGTGGGCCAGGGCGTTTTGTGCTACGGCCTGTCCCAGCTGCGGGACCCCTATCTGGACATCCAGTACCGCTCCAAGAGCGCCGAGGTGGGCGCCATGGACGCCCTGCTGGAGGGCCTGGACCGCATTAAGGGCGTTCTGGACGAGGTGGGCAAGGGCGGAGAGATCACCGAGGGCAAGGAGTTCGGCATCCTCACCGCCCAGTTCCAGGAGGTCTACAAAGCCCTGAACAAGCTGACCGACCAGACCGGCCACAACGAATACGACGTCCAGGTGAAGTCCGCCTGCACGTCTCTGGCGGAATTCCTGCGGAAGTACAGCCGGGGCCTGGAGGAGCAGTACAACCTCACTGTGGGGAAGTTCGAGGAGAATGTGGATAAGGTCAACACCATCCTCACCAGCATCCGGAACCTGAACGAGAACATCCGCCAGGCGGACATCTTCGGCGACGACGCCCTGGAGATGCGGGACCAGCGGAACGTGCTGATCGACGAGCTGTCCGAGTACATCAAGATCGACGTGTCCTACAGCATGGAGGAGATCGGCGTAGGCGCGGAGGTGGAGAAGCTCACCATCAAGCTGGACAACGCCAATCCGGACCCCGCCGTTCACACCGACGAAACCGTGCTGATCGACGGCATTTACGGTTCCCAGCTGTCCATTGACGCCGTGCTGAATAAGGCGGCCTACAAATACATGAAGCCGGACGGAACCCTGACCAACAATCCCGCCCAGGCTGAGACGTCCCCCATGAAAAATCCCAATTTCGGCAAAACGCCCGGCGTTGATACGATAGACGGCAAGTATCCGGGCCCAAATGCCGAATATGTAAAAAAGAATACCGACGGCACCTATGTAGCAGCTACTGAGGCGGACGCTGACCGGGTCCCCAAGGAAAACCCGGACTATGACAAGAGCGGCAAAAATGACGGCCTGCTGTACATGAAGGCCGACGGCACCCCCACCGCCGCCTATGAGGAGGCCGCCCACGACCCCAATTTCAGCATCACCGTCTCCGAGCTGAAAGACCGCAACGGGCGCGTCCTCTACACCATCGGCCAGCCCAAAAAAATTGAAATGACCGACGAGGCGGAAATAAAGGAAGCATTTGAGACCAACGGCGGCATGGGCACAAGCGAGGTGGACCCCGCCACCGGCATTGTCACCATCACCACATATATCAAAGAGCTGTCCGACGACATCAAGCGAAATAGCCTCTGGAACAAGGGCAGCACTACCGCCTATCAATATCTGACCTCCGGCGGGAGCGGCACCAACGATCCCCAGCAGGCCGACAAAATCTACTTACCCAATCCCAACTTTGGAAAAGCCACAGATAAACAGGACACCAAGTATCCGGCGACCGGCAGATATCTTGAGATTGAAAAGGATGCCGATGGCAATCCGGTGTTCAATGCCGACGGCACGCCCAAGACCACCGGAAAGGGCACGGACGAACCCGCCGACGCCTGGTACCCCCAGAAAAACGGAAACTATAATCCAGGCGACGTGGGCGGCTACCGGTATGTCCTCTATGATAAATGGGGCACAGAGCCACCCGAGGTGAAAGACCCGAAAAATCCCACTGCTGACGAGCTGAAAGCCATCGCGGAATATTACACCAACGACATCGACAAGGCCCGGGGCGAACCCACCTATTACAAGCAGGTCTATGAGAAGATCCCCTCCACGCAGGTGAAGCTGGACGACAACGACCTGTACGGCAGGCTCCAGTCCCAGCGGGAGCTGCTGACCGAGGCCGGCGAGTTCACCAGCCAGGACACCGTCAACAACATCGACGAGAACGCCGCCACCAAGCGGGGCATCCCCTACTACCAGAAGTCCCTGGACCTGCTGGCCCACACCTTCGCCACGGAGATGAACCGGATCAACCAGGGGTATCTGGTGACTCCCAACGGCCAGTATATCGACCCCACCGGCACCGAGGGCGAGACGCTGACGTTCACAAATCCCGCCGACCCCAAAGAGACCTACACCCTGAACAACAAGGACTCCTGGGCCGACGTTCCCCAGTGGGTCAAGGACGGCCCCCTGAAGGGGTGCAAGTCCGTTGAGGAGTATCTGGCCAAGCCGCGCACCGGCGCCGACGGCAAGCCTCTTGTCGACGAGAACGGCAAGCCCATCCTCAACGGCGCGTTCCGGGGCGGAAACCTGTTCAGCAACAACGGCGACACCAACAGCGACGACCCGCCCATCACCGCCGGCAACATCTCCATCTCCTTCGCCTGGTCCTCCGGTCCCATGATCGTCAACTCCTTCGTCTGTCCCACGGGCTTCTCCGAGCCCGCCTCCTCGGACAGCGACAATATCATCAAAAACTTCACCAGCTTCTCCTACAGGAGCTTTGAGTTCCGCCCCGACACCGTGCCCTATGAGGGCGTGGAGAACGTCCGCCACGACGCCATGTTCACCGGCAAGCTGGAGGATATGTGGCTCAACATGAACACCGTTCTGGGCCACGACCAGATGATCGCCTCCAAGAGCCTGGACAACGCCTACGACTCCCAGGTGAGCATCGACACCAGCCGGGACTCCGTCTCCGCCGTGGACTTCAACGACGAGGCCATGAACCTGATGATGTACGCCAAGGCCTACAACGCCGCCTGCCGGCTGATGACTACCATCGACTCCGTGCTGGATAAGCTCATCAACAACACCGGCATGACGACCTGATTTTAGAAGGAGGGAACAGCCATGATTCCTCGCATGACAACAACGGGCTCCCTGAGGGGATACCGTTACAACCTGCAGCGCTCCACCTTTACCCTGAACAAGTCCATCACCACTGTGATGACCGGGCGGGCTTTCAACTCCTTCGCCGAGGACCCCACCGCGGCGGCTGAGAGCTTCCACCTGCGCCGGGCCTACCTGCGCACCAGCAGCCAGTATGACCTCAACGAGTCCACGGTGCGGCGGTTTGAGGTGGCCTACAGCTCCATGGAGAGCGTGGAAAAGGTCATCGACACCGATCCGGAGTCCAAGGGCGCGGCCTACTACGCCATCATCCGGGCCCTGAACGACCCCGACGCCTCCGGCCGCAACGCCCTGGGCCAGGAGATCACCGCCCACGCCAACGACATGGTGCAGTTCATGAACGGCCGGTATGGCGACAACTTCATCTTCTCCGGCGCGGACGCTCTGAACGTCCCCCTGACCTGGGCCCCCAAGGCGAACCCGGACTACGACGCCGACTATGTCCCGGCCGATCCTGACAAGCTCACGGAAGACGACCTCAAGAAAATGAACCAGTACCTCACCAGCGACGGCGAGCCCACCGACGACGAGTTCAAGGCCGGGCGGACCCTGTGCTACCGGGGCGTACCCGTGGACTCCGACGATCCCTCGGACCTGGAGAAGCTGGACTATCTCTCCAGGGGCGAGAAGAAGTACGTGGACATCGGCCTGGGCTACGACATGAACGGCGGCAAGGTGGAGTCCTCCAGCGTGTACAACATCGCCCTCCAGGCGGTGGACTTCCTGGGCGGCTACGGCCAGGAGACGCGGACGGTCACCCTGCCCGCCTACACCGATGAGGACGGCACCAGGCATCCCGAGCAGTCCTATACCTTTGACGACATTCCCAAGAATATCGTCTCCATCACCGATGAGATCGGCACCATCCTCCAGCGGTGCAGCCCGGAAAACGGCGCCTTCGCCTCCACCGAGGACGAGGCCCGGTTCAACGCCCTGGTGGACGCCTTTGAGGAGTCCTCCTTCCGGGTGAAGGACCGCTTTACTGAGCTGACCACCCAGGCCCAGTTCCTGAAAAACAACCAGAAGCAGCTGGAGAACAACGCCTATACCATCAATGAGCAGATCCAGGGCATCGACTACGTGGACCCGGCTGCCGCCATCTCCGACTTTATCTTCGCCAAATACTGCTACGACACCGCCTTGAAGGTGGGCAACAGCGTCCTCAGCGAGAGCCTGATGGATTATATGAATTTCGCCTGACCGGAATCGTAATTTTGTATTTTGATATAGAGAGGAGTTCGGCATGATCTATGAACCAGCTCATTGAAATCACAAGCGTCCCCATTGAGATCGAGATGAAGACCTCCCACGCCCGGCTGGAGTACGCCAATGCCTCGGCGGACCTGGAGATCTCTCGTGACAAAGGCGGCCTGAGCATCAAGAGCCGCCCTATCCGGCTGAACATCGACACCTTCGAGATGCAAAGCTCCATCACGCCCACCCCGGCCCAGAACATCGAGCAGACCGCCCAGAAGGGCAAGCAGGCCGCCTATCAGGCCACAGCCACCTACGCCCAGCAGGGCGAGCTGCTGCTGAAAGCCAAGGTGGGCGGCGGCGATCCCCTGGCGCAGTTCTCCTTTACGGCCCTGAGCCCCGACATTAACGCTCAGCCCGGGCTGGACTTCATCCCCACCACCGGGCCGGAGATCAGCTGGGACCCCGCGGAGCTCAACATCCGCTTTGAGATGGATAAGCTGAATTTCGACTGGCGGCTCAACAAGACCCAGTTTGAATTCGTGCCCGGCGACATTGAGATCACCGTCAAGCAGCAACCGGAGGTCATCATCAAGTATATCGGCGGACCGCTCTACGTCCCCCCCTCCGCCGACCCGAATTATGAACCCGTTGACGTGCAGGCATGACAGGAGGTTCCCCATTGAAGCTCCAGACAAAGTATTTCGGAGAGATTGAATACGAGCCCTCCGAGACCATCACCTTCCCCGCCGGCCTCTTCGGCTTTGACGACGAGCACAGCTTCCTCCTGCTGCCCTTCGACGGCAGCGGAGAGAATCTGCTGTGCCTCCAGAGCACCGCCACGCCGGCTCTGGCTTTTGTGGTGATGGACCCCTTCTCCCTCTGCCCGGAGTACACCCCCTCCCTTCGGAAGGCGGAATTGCAGCTCTTCGGCGCGGAGGATATTCAGGGACTGTGCTTTTACGTGATGTGCGCGGTAAAGCACCCCGTCTCCGCCAGCACGGTAAATCTCAAGTGCCCGGTGGTGATCCACCCCGGCACCCGGGAGGCCCGCCAGATCATTATGGAGACGGAGGGCTACGGTATGCGGCATCCCCTGGCCGAGTTTGGCCCCAGGGAGGAGGCCGCCACGTGCTGATCCTACAGCGCAAGCCCGGTGAGTCTCTGGTCATCGGTGAGGATATATCCATTACGGTGGTCTCCGTGGACGGCGGGCGTGTCCGTCTGGCCATCTCCGCGCCCCAGGATGTGCCCATCCTGCGCAGCGAGCTGATCGACGCAACCGCCGCCAACCGGGATTCCGCCGCAGGCGAAACCGCACCGGCCGAGCTGCTGGACCTCTTTGGCGGCAGCCCGGAGCATTCCCGCCAGAACCCGCCGTCTGCGAAAACACCCAGGAAGGAAGTGTGAAATCATGATGGACTCAATCGCCAGCGCCGCCATGAGCATGAAGGCCATGGAATTTTCCGTGCAATACTCCTCGGCTCTGGAGCGGAAGGCCATGGACACCATGGAGATGGCCGCCCAGGAGCTGCTGAACATGCTCCCAGACATCCCCAAGGGCCAGTATATCGACACCTACGCATAACGGTCCATCGGCCGGCATGACGCGAAACGCGCCATGCCGGCTTTTTTTGTCTCACCGTCACGGGGCCGGGGCAGCGCTCCTGTTAAAATCTGGTTTTTTTGGAAATACTGTACCGCAGCTTCCATTTCCAAAGACATTCAGGAGGAGGGGGTCCTTTGTGACTTTTCAGCAGCTGTGCGCCGCCTCACCGGCCAGCTTTCAGGCTCTACAGGCCTGCATTGACGTCCACAGCCGCCAGGGCAAGAGCTATGAATTTCAAAACTGCCAGATGCCCGCCGGGTGCACGCCGGAGCGGGTCTCCCTGGGCTTTCTCCGCCAGGGGGAGGGCTATCTCCTCTATTGGCGGCCCATGGTGACCTACCGGGGGAAAAGCCCGGTGCTGACCGTGCTGTTCGGCCGGAACATCTGGCGGTTTGACAGCTTTTCATCCCTCTCCGCCCGGCTGCAGTCCCTGCGGCGGGAGGTGGAGCCGGGCGGCGCCCTCTTTCGGGCCCGGCCTCTGCCCCGGCCCGAGCGCCGCCCGGCCGCCCCGGAGGTCTGGCCGCCCCTCTGCCGCCGCCTGACGGAGGAGCTGGGCAGAGCCGTGCTGGGACAGGCCCACGCCGTGGAGGCCACGGCCTTCCGGCTGTACACGCACGTGGGCAAGCAGGTGCCGGCCCGCCCCCTCTCCCTGATTTTTTACGGTCCTACCGGCGTGGGAAAGTCGGAGCTGGGCAAGGCCCTGGCCCCGGCCCTGGAGCGCTGCTGTGAAAAGCGCTATCAGTTCGTCTGGACGGAGCTGAACACCTTCACCCAGCCTCACTCCGTCCACCGGCTCACCGGCGCGCCGCCGGGATATGTGGGGTATGAGGACCAGCCCATTTTCGAGACGGTGCGCAAAAATCCCCGTACGGTATTCATGTTCGACGAGCTGGAAAAGGCCCATCCGGAGGTGCTGAAGGTCTTCATGTCCATTCTGGATGAGGGCCGCTGCACCGCCCACCGGGCAGATGACGGCGGAGAGCGGGAGCTGGATTTCCGCCAGTGCGTCTTCGTCTTCACCACCAACGCAGACTTGACGGCGGCCGGCGGGCGGCGGCGTCTGGGCTTTTCCGGCGAAGACATCTCTCCGGAGAAGAGAGAGCCGCAAAAAAAAGCCGCCTCACCAGCAGAGCTGGCGGAGCGGCTTTTTCAGGAAAACGAGGAGGCCCGGCGGGCTATGGTCCGCCAGGGGGTATTGACTGAGATCGCAGGCCGTTTCAGCGGCCTCATCGGCTTTCAGCAGTTAGACCAGGAGGCCCGGCTGGCCATCACCGCCAAGCAGATCCGGGCCCTGGGCCGGGAGTACGGGCTGGAGATCACCGCTGTAGCGCCGGAGACCGTTCAATCCCTGGCGCCTAAGGGGGACGCTCTCTCCATGCGCTCTTCCGTCAGTGTGCTGGAGGGCGTGCTCACTCCGCTCTTCTCACAGACCCCGGCCGGATGGAGGACCTTCTCCCTGGCCGGTGTGCCGGGGCAGCTGCGGCTGCTGCCAGACCGTCAGGGCAGGGCCAGCTCCTCCACAGAGTTGCTGGCCACATCCAGCCTGTAGAGATGGGTTCCATCCAGAGAGAGGAAATAGTTTCCGCCGATCTCATTGGTCCCGATCTCACTGTCGATCCGATAGGCATTGATCCGGACGCAGGGGATGTTATCGATCAGCACGGAGCCGTCCTGCATCAGAAGGTCATAGCCCTCCATAGTGGACCCCTCCAGGCCCAGAACAGCGGGGTTCAAAGACTGCATGTAGTCCATCATCTGCTCCGCGGACAAGCCCATGGGTCCCATAGGCGACGCCGGCTCCGGCGGGCTCTTCACCCGGCCGTCCACCAGGTCCGCCGTGACGGTGCAGATCTCCTCCGTCCAAACCATCTGGATGGAGAGGGCTTTGCCCTCCTCCGGGGCGTTCTTCGCCAGGTGAACGGAGCCCGCCGCCACAGCCAGCTCCTCCGGCTCCTTGATGCGGGTCAGCTCCTCGTCCACCTGAGAAAACCCCACGTCCTCGGCCGTCAGCAGCGTGGTATAGACGGAGGCCAGCATGCCGGGGCTGCTGAGCCCCTCGTAGCGGTAGATCACCGCCGTGGGCTCCGCAGGCTCTTCCTTGGCGTCGCCCTCTTCGCCCTCTTCGCCCTCTTCGCCCTCTTCACCCTCTTCGCCGGCGGCGTTCTCTCCGCCGTCAGGGGCTACCGCGGGTACTTCCGGCTCTTCCAGGTAGACGGTGCTCTCCCCCCACACCGGCAGGGCGTGGACCTCCGTCTCCCCCAACTTGTACATGAGGGGAAGCTCCACCGGCTCCGGCGGAGGCGGCTCCTCCGGCTCTTTCTCCCCCAGCTTGGGGCGGATGACGAAAAGGAATACCGCCGCGCCCACCGCCACGACCAGAACAGGCAGAAGAAGCATCAACAGCTTCTTCTTTTTGCTCCTCTTACCAGTTTCAACGACGCCCTCCTCCAGATTTTCCAGCTCCGGAGCGGCGCCTTTTTTGCCCTTTTTCGGCTTTTTAGCCTTCTTTTCCTTCTTAGGCTTCGGCGCTTTTTCTTTTTTGGGCTTTGGCGCCTTTTCCTTCTTTTCGCGTTTCAACTATCTCACACTCCAAATTCCAGAGGCATCGCCCTAACGCCCCAGAGGGCCGGCCCCGCCTCGGTCATTGCCGGTCAATCGCACCGAATGGTAACCACATCTCCGCTTCGCACCGACTGGCTGAACCCGCTCTCCCGGCCGTTTACCGTCATGCGCACAGGGCCCTCCAGGTGGTCAAAGTCCAGCCCGGACCGCTCCAGCAGGTCCATCAGGTAATAGGGCTGGCCGCTGTCCTTCTCCGGCAGGATCAGGGGCGCTCCATTTAATATCAGGTGCACTCCTCTGGCCGGCTCCGTCGGTTTGGGCGGAATGGGAGCCGGCGCTGCCGTCTCCGCGGCAGGCGGCGCAGGGGGCGGCGTCTGCGGAGCGGCGGCGGGCGGCGTCAGGGGCGGCGCCGCAGAAGGCTGCGAAGCCGTCTCCGTCTCCCGCGGCCGTGCCGCCGGGGACGCACCCCGGTCCAGGGTCAGCACCACGTCCCCGCTGCACAGGGGCGTATCCAGGGGCACATCCCGGTTGTTCACCAGCGCCCGGCCGGAGAAGTCCTCTCCCAGGAGCTGGCTCAGAGTCCGGGCGGCGTCCGCTCCGGAGCGGGCGGGCGTGAAGGCGATATGATCCCCTGCGTTGACGATGGTCGTGAGGGCCGCCTCCTCCCCGTTAATCATCAAAATGGCGGGCACGGCGGGTTCTCCCCGCAGGTGGGTCCGCCGGCCATCCACTGTCACCGTCAGATTTTTCCCGGTTCTGCCCAGCATGTCGGCGTAGGTATAGCCGTTCATCAGCAGAATGTCCCGCAGGGTCAGGCTGCCGCTGCGAAACAGCTTGGCCTTCTCCCCGTTGAGCGTAACCACATAGCTGTCGTTCAGCAGGCCTAATCCGGCAGAGACCGCGATGCCCAGAGGGGTGGCATACTCCGGATTCTCCAGATTCAACCCGTCGGCAAAGGCGCTTTTGGCGTAGTTATTCCCGGCAGTCGCCACCCGGCGTTCGTCCATTCCCAGGCACTTGGCCACCCGCTCCCGCAGTCCGTCCAGCTTACTGCCGCCGCCGGCCAGGAACAGGGCGGAGGGCGCCACGGTATTCACCTCCGTGACCCGCTGGGCAATGGCCTCCGCCAAACGCCCCAAGGGCTCCTCAATGGCGGCCCGGACCTCCTGGCAGGGCGTGGTGTTCTCCATTCCCAGGATATCCGTATAGGTCAGGTCCTCGCCGGTGTGCAGGGCCCGCTTCATCTCCTCGGCGGTCTGGAAGTCCACCAAAAAGGCCCGCATCAGCGCCTCTGTGATCTCGTCTCCCGCGATGGTAGCCATGGTATAGCCCACCACGCTGCCGTCCCGGCAGACGGCAATATCCGTGGTGCCCGCGCCGATGTCCACCAGGGCCAGGTTCAGCAGCCGCAGCTCCGCCGGAATCGCGGCGTTCATGGCGGCAATGGGCTCCAGCGTCAGGCTGGCCACCTGGAGGCCCGCGGCCCGCATGGCGGCGTACAGGCTCTCTACCACCTCGCCGGGCAGGAAGGTGGCCACCACCTCCGCCTCCGCCCGCTGGCCGTTGTGGTTCAGCAGCGTCGCCAGCGGGTAGTTATCCAGGCGGTACTGGGCCACGGTGTAGCCCACCATGAAGAACTGCCGCCGGGTCTCCTCCTCCATCTGCAGGGCTTCCTCCGCGGCGGAGAGGGCGCCGGCCTCCAGCCGGCTGATCTGCTCGGCGGAGATGGACTGCTTCTGCGGCAGGTCCATGACAAAGCTGCCGCTCTGGGTCCGCAGGGCCCGCCCTGCGGCCGCCACGGAGACCCGCTCCAGGCGCACGCCCAAACGGCCCTCCAGCCGGTCCGTCACCGTCCGGGCCAGAGCGGCCACCTGCTGGATGTTGTCGATCTGACCGTCCAGCATGGCGCGGCTGCCATGCTCCGCCATCTCGACGTCCAGCACCTTGAGGCGGCCGCCCACAGGCCGGCCCACAACGCCGACAATGCTGCGCGTGCCAATGTCCAGGGCAAAGATCATATCCTGCTCCTGCGCTTTGTATTCCGCCATATAGCCGACGCTCCTTTTTGTTGTATGATATGTGCTCCCGGCCCCATGCGCGGCGCGGGAAAAACATTGCCAGAGGGCGGCTGCAAACCGCCCTCTGGCAACCGCGGCAGGGTCACTCTACCGGCGCGGAACTCTGTTCACCGCCATAGCGGCGGCCGCATCCTTGAATGGTCGTCAGCCGCGGATCAATACTTGCTGAAGGGGCTGGCGCCGCTGTAGCTGCTGCCGGCATCCACCGCCGTATCCTCCGCGGCGGAGTAGTCGGGCGTGTAGCTGGGCTGCGCCGCGGCATAGCTGCCGGCGTCGCCGGTGTTGCGCAGCTTGAACTTGGCCATCAGGGTCTTCATCAAAGAGGCCTGGCTGCTGAGCTCCTCACTGGCGGCGGCGGACTGCTCACTGGTAGCGGAGTTGGTCTGCACCACGGCGGAGATCTGGTCGATGCCCTCAGTCACCTGGGCGATGGACTCAGACTCCTCCTCTACGGCCTTAGTGATGTCCTGAATGGCCTCCATAGAGAGCTTCGTGGCCTCCACGGTCTTGTTCAGGGACTCGGAGACCTGCTTGACAATGTCGCCGCCCTCCTGGACGGAGGTAATGGAGTTGTCGATCAGGTCCTTGGTGGCCTTGGCGGCCTGGTCGGACTTGGTGGCAAGGTTCCGCACCTCGTCGGCCACTACGGCGAAGCCCTTGCCGGCACTGCCGGCCCGGGCGGCCTCCACGGCGGCGTTCAGGGCCAGAATATTGGTCTGGAAGGCAATGTTCTCAATGGTGGCGATAATCTTGCTGATCTCGGTGGAGGACTCGGAGATCTTCTCCATGGCCTTCACCATCTGATCCATGTACTCGGCGCTCTCCCGCACCCGCAGGTCGGAGTTCTTGGAGTGCTCCATGGCCTCCTCGCTGCGCTTGGCGTTGGCCTGGGCATTGGTGGAGATGTCGGCGATGGTGGCGGACAGCTCCTCCACGGCGCTGGCCTGCTCGGTGGCGCCCTGCGCCAGGGCCTGGGCGCCGGTGGAGACCTGCTCGGCGCCGGAGGAGACCTGCTCGGCGCTGAGGTCGATCTGGGCCAGCGTGTCGCTGAGATTGCGGTTGATGGCGCGGACGGACTTCAAAATAGCGCTCAGGTCGCCCACATACAGGTAATCGCCCTTGGTACGAACGTCAAAGTTGCCCCTGCCCATCTCTTCCAGCAGGCGGCAGGTGTCGGCAATGGCCTCATCAAGGACGCTTTGGCTGGTCCGCAGCGCCTGGCACATCTCGCCCAGCTCACTCTTGCTCTCATAGTCCACGGGGACGCTCAGATTGCCCTCGCTGAAGCCCACCAGGGCCTTGCGCACCTGCTCGGCGGGGATCACAATGCTCTTGATGATAATCAGGGCCATACGGATGACGATCAGGGTGGCGATGACCATAGCCACGACGATGGCGATCATGGCGATATTGGAGATGGTGGACTGACGCTTGATGATGTTCGCCTGCTCGTCCTGGAGCTTGGCGGCCAAGGCGTCGCCGGCGGCGGCGGCCTGGTTCAGCGCGGGGGTGCAGGTCTCCACGATCATCTCGGCGGCCTTCTGCTGGTTGGTGCGGACCGTCTGGCCGATGGTGGCGGCCTCCGTCTCCCAGCTGCGCACCAGGTTAACGAAGCTGTCCAGCTCAGTCTTGTCCTCCAGGGGATACAGGCTGATCAGCTGGCTCAGCTCACTCTCCAGCGTGCTGATCTGGCTGTTGGCGGTGTCAATGCTGGACATATTGCCGGACAGCACCGCGTCACGCAGGTTGCGGGCAGCCCGGTTGTACTCGATGCGGCAGCTGGAAACCAGCTCGTTGGACTCCACATACCGGTCCAGAATGTCGGTATACTGGCCCTTCTGCACGCTCATCAGAATCAGCGACACGATGATGATGATTGCGGAGACAACGATGGTGATTCCGTAACCCAGGATCAGGCTCTTCCTGATCTTCATGTTCTTGATCATTTGCGATCTCCTCCTCAGTTTTCATATATCCCAGAAATTTTTATATTCTAATCGGCTCCGCGGCGTTACACCACGTCTCCGTATCTTCCCCGTTCCACATCGCCGAAGATATGTCCGTCCACCAGAGTGATGACCCGGCGGCGCATGATGTTGACATACTTGCTGGCGTGGGTCGCCATAATGACGGTGGTCCCTCTCCGGTTGACCTCGTTGAGCAGAATAATCATGTCCCAGATGTTGTCGTCGTCCAAATTGGCCGTGATCTCGTCCAGCACCAGGATCGGCGGGCTGTTGATCATGGCCCGGGCCAGCTCCACCCGGCGGCACTCGCCGATGGACAGCTCTCCGGGGTACTTGTTCTCCGCTCCCCGCATGCCCACCAGGCCCAGCACCTTCCGGATCCGCTCGTCCACGTGCTTCGCGCTCTCAAACCTGCGCCTGCCGATCATGGCGGCCATCCGCAGATTCTCCTCCACCGTGATCCTCCGGGCCAGCGTCTGTTCCTGGCACACCTTGCCGAACAGCAGGGCCGTCTGGTTGCTCCAGGGGAGCAGCCGCGCCAGGTCCTTCCCGTTCAGGGAGACCGTCCCCCTGTCCGGCTTCAGCTTGCCGGAGATCAGGTCCAGCAGCGTGCTCTTTCCCGCTCCGCTGCTGCCCACCAGGAAGACAAATTCCCCCTGCTCCACCGTGAGATCCACGTCCTCCACGCCGACCTCCACACGGTTGGTACCCCGGCGGTGCTTCTTTTGTACCTTATAATATTTTGTCACCTTTTCCAGTGTGATGGTGGGCATAGACCGCGCTCCTGTCCCTCAGTGATCGCGAAGAGAGCTTCCCTCTTGAAATGCGGCGTACTCTTTTGATATAATACCATTGTTAGTGGGTATCATGCAAGAGTTATCTCGGATTTTTTGGTGGTGAGAACGTGAAAAAAGCAGTTTCCTCCAGACGGACCAGGCGGAACCTCCTGTGCGTCGCCCTGCTGGCCGTCCTCTGCGTCGGCGCTGTGGAGCTGGCGGCCTGTTCTTTTTTCGCTCCCACCGTCTATGAGCAGATCACCGCTCCCGCCCGGCGGGGCGCGCAGGCGGCGTCTCAATTCTGCGGCCGCGCGGCAGCCGCCGCCGCTCAGGCCTCCGAGGAGGCCCACCGGCTGGTCTCCCGCCGCGTCGCGGCGGCCGGGGTCCAGGCCTCTGTCCTCTGGTCCCGCCTCACGGCCCCCAAGGCGGAGCCGCTGCCGGAGGAGGACATTCAGGTGGCGGACGATCCGGCGCTCACCGGCGGCGGTCCTGCCGCCGACCCTGCCATCACGGAGTTAAATGTAATCAACGGCCAGGAAATCCTGACCGGCGGAACCATGCCTATTGTCTATTTCAACCAGGGCAGTGAAACCTGGGCGGAGCAGCCCTATGGCAGCGACAACATCGGCCGCTACGGCTGCGGCCCCACGGCCATGGCCATGGTGGCCGCCAGCATGACCGGAGCGGAGACCGATCCGCTCCAGATGGCCCAGCTGGCGGTGTCCCTGGGACACTGGGCCAAGCGGGGGGGCTCTTACCTCTCCGTGGTGGAGGGGCTGGCCGCCGAGGCCGGGCTCACCGCCGTCTCCCTTCGGGAGCGGACGCCGGACGCCCTGATGCAGCCCCTTCTGGGCGGCGATCTCGTAGTGGCCCTCATGGGCCCCGGCCACTTCACCAAAAGCGGCCACTTCATCGTTCTGCGGGGAGCGACCCTCAGCGGAAAGATCCTGGTGGCGGACCCCAACAGCCCGGAGCGGAGCCTCATGGAGTGGGAGCCGGAGCTGATCCTGGAGGAGCTCTCCCGCAGCACCTCTGACGGCGCGCCCCTTTGGATCATCTCTCAGCCCCCGGCTGATAACAGCTGAAAGAGACAAACCGTCAAGCAGAGGCCGGCCCGGCTTGGGCCGGCCTCTGCCTCTTCACTTATAGATGGACTCCTCCCGGGTCACCTTGCGGTTCAGCACCCGGTCCAGCTCCAGCACCTGCTCCAACAGGCGGCGGTTGACCCCGATCTGGGCCGCCAGAGGCGCCTCCGCCTCGGTCTCCGCGCTCTCCCCGTTCAGCAGCTGGGAGAGCCGCCGGGCCGCCTCCGGCTCCAGGGCGTCCCGCTGCTCCTCCAGGGCCTGGCGGGCCTCACGGAGCCTGCGCACCGGCTCCTCCCGCATGGAGACCAGCATCTGAATGGCCACCTGGTCATCCCGGTCCACGGCCTCCGCCATCTGGCGGGAGACGTCCATCACCTCATTGAGCAGATTGTAGATCCGCTTGGCCTGCACATGGGCATCCAACAGCGTCGACGCTTCCATTCTGGCACCTACTTTCCGGATTCCCCGTTCTTCTGCGCCTCCCGAAAGGCCTCCCGCAGCTCGTTCACCATGGATTTCACATGGGTCAGCGGGTCGCTCCGGCGGCCGATCTTCACCCGGCCCAGCTCATAGGTGAAATACTCGTAGAGCTGAGTCAGGTTGGAGCTGATGGGGTACTGCTTATCCAGCGTCTGATCCAGATAGTTGATGATGTCGATTCCACGCTGGACGGAGGCTTCAAACACCGGCCAGTTCTCCTTGCCCAGCGCCAGCTCCGCCTGCGTCAGCCGTTTGACCAGCTCGTCATACAGCAGGAGAAGCAGCTCTCCCTGGGTCATGGTGTTGATGCTCTGTTCCTTATACTGTTGGAAGCCTCGCATTTCCATTTTATATGGCACTCCTTATCAAAAACCGCCCATCATCTGGGCCAGCGAGGAACTCTGAGAGTTCATCTGGGCGATCAGCTGCTCCAGCTTGGAGAACTGAGTCGTGTAGTAGTCCACCTGATCGGACATCTTGCTCTGCCATTTCTCGATCTGGGTGTCCAGATTATCCAGCTGCTTTTGAATGTAGTTGGAATAAATCGTAGTGGGGGCCAGGGGGGAGCCCGCCTTCTCCACCAGAGTGCCCTTGATGGCGCCGGTGGTGCCGCCGAAGACCTCCAGAGGCTCCTTGATGGCGGCCACCAGGCCGTTGCTGGAGGCGCCGTTGTCCGTGCTCTTGGTGAAGATGTCCTTCACCCGGTCCGGATCGCTGGCCAGGGTGTCCCGCAGGGTCTTCTCATTGAAGGACAGGGTGCTCAGGCCGTTGCTGTAGTTTACGGTAATGCCCGCGGCTTTCAGGTCCGCCAGGTCCTGGCCGTACATGGATACGGCGGAGGTCAGGCGGCTGTACAGGCTGGACAGGTCCCTGTCGCCGAACAGGAGGCCCGTCTTGGCCTTCTCCTCCCAGTCCTCAATGGCCTTATCCGTCATGCCTTCCTTGTCGTCGTCGGTCAGCGGCTCATAGAACTGCTTGTTGCTGCGCTGGATGGGCATGGTGGAGTAGGCGTTCTTGATCTGGGTCACCATCTCATTGTAGTCGTTGACAAACTCCTTGATGGTGTCCACGATCTTGTCGGCGTCGGAGGTGGTGGTGAAGGTAATCTTCTCCGCGGTCCGGTCCAGCTCATTGGTGTAGACGGGATTTCCCTTCTCATCCACCTGCGGCTTGCCGTCCTTCTCCGCCTGCTTGTATCCAAACTCACCCTTGAGGGTAACGGAGAGGCCGTCGAAATCCACGACGTTGGAGCTGCGGGTCAGCTCCATCTCCTTGCCGTCGATGGTGGCGGTGAAAATGGCGTCCCGGCCCTCGGTGGTCAGCTGCGGCCCGCCGGTGCCGTCCTTCGCATTGAAGGTGCCGAACAGCATCCCGCCCAATGTCTTCGTCTGGCCGTCTTTCGCGCCGTAGCCCTCGGCGCTGAAATCGATCTTACCGGCCGTGCCGGTCTCCCTGGCGGTAAAGGTAAACTCGTTGGTCAGCTTGGAGTAGCTGACGTTGACGCCGGCGTCCTTGTTGCTGTTGATACGGCTGAGAATGGTGCCCAGCTCCGTCTTCTCGGTGAAGTCGCCGATCTTGACGCCGTTGATCTCCAGCGCGTATGTAGTATTGCCGTTCTTGTCTTTGCCGGTCTCCAGGCCTTTCAGACCCTCCTCGCCCAGCAGGTCTTTCAGCGTCTTGTTGGTATTGAGATAGCTGGTCAGCTGGGTACCGCCAAAGCCCATGGACTTGCCTACGCTGGAGGTAACGGAGAACGAAGAGCCCGGCTGGCCGGCCTCAAATTTCAGCTGGAGGCCCGAGGCGTCCTTGCTGTCAGCCAGGCCGTCGCTGACCTTGAGCTTGCTCACCTGATTGCCGTCCTTGTCCGTCATCGTGCCGAAGGCCTTGTCGATGCTGGCCTGGAGCGCCTTCACGTACGCTTCGTCCCGCTTTTGGCGCGACTCAGGACTGGTGATCTCCTCGCCCTTCTCCAGCTTTGTTTTCAGCGCGTCATACCACTCATAGTCCTTGTCGAGATTTTCGACAATATCATCCATGGTGGGCATCTTGATGGTCTTGGTCACGCCGTCCAGGGTGATGCTCAGCGGAGACTTGCTGAGATAGCCCACGCTGTCCACTTCCTTGGTCAGGCTCCCCACCCGGAATGACTTGTTCCCCTCGCCGGTGTTGACGCCAAAGGCCTTCTCCATGCTTTCGCTGACGCTGCTGATATAGACCTTGTTGTTGGCCTTATCCTTAAAGGAGATGGTGTTGCTCACCTCGTCGAATTCCACGGTCAGCATATCGGAGGCCTTCTTGCCGCCGCCGTTGGAGAGGGAGATGGTCTGGCTCTCCAGCTGCTTCTGCATGTTTTCCGCCAGATCCTTAACGCTGTTGAACACGTCGCCCTCGCTGAATGTGAAGGACAGGTTCTGATCCTTGCCATAGGTCAGGTTCATGGTGCCGCTGAAACTGCTGACGGTCATCTTGTCCAGGTCAAATCCCTTGGACGCGGAGGCGGAGGCATATTTGCTCTCGTCTTTGTTGCCCATCAGCGCGGAGCCGCTGAGCTTGTATGTGGCGGCGGTGGCCAGCTGCCGCACGCCGTTGATGACCACGTCGCTGGTGCCTCTGCCGGAGGCCGCGACTTTGGAGGCGTTGGCTCCATTGGCCACCGTCTGCACCGCCTGATTGAAAAAGCTGCTGGACATCAGATTGGTGGCGGAGGTATAGGAGGTATACTTGGAGCTGAAACCCGCCATCTTGGTGATGATGTCGCGGTAGGCCTCCTGCTGCCACCCCAGCTTGGTACGCTGCTGGTTCAGGCTGGAGATCTTGCTCTTATAACCGGAAATTGCGTTTTCAATCATGCTCTCCGTATCCATGCCGCTGGCAAGGCCGGAGATGACATTCCTGGTGCCGTAAATGCTATTGGCGCTGGAGCTGCTGGTTCTGCTGATCGATGCCATAGTGATCCACTCCCTTCATGAAATAACACCCGGTGTCCGGTCTTTTCCCGCCCTGACGGAGACCGGACTGCCGGACAAAGATTTTTTTACGATTCCTCTATGTTTTTTTATCGACATATAGTATAATAAAAATAAGAGGTCCGCACATAGTTTTTACAGTAAGGGGGAAAAACCTTTGACGCAAATCATCACTGTTACAAATCAAAAGGGCGGCGTGGGAAAGACCACCGTTGTCTCCGCCCTGGTCTGCGGCCTGCACGAACGGGGCGCCCGGGTCCTGGGCGTCGATCTGGACCCGCAGGGGAACCTGGGCTTTACCCTGGGGCTGGACATCGGCGACGGCTACACCGTCTACGATGTGCTGAAAGGCAACTGCGCCATTGAGCAGGCCATCGCCCACACGGAGTACGGCGACATCCTCTCCTCGGACATCCTGCTCTCCGCCGCGGAGGTGGAGTTCACCGCCCCCCGGAGGGAGTTCATGCTCTCCCAGCAGCTGGACGCCGTGAAAGACCGCTACGACTTCATCATCATCGACACGCCGCCCTCCCTGAACATCCTGACCATCAACGCCTACGTGGCCTCCACCGGCATCATTCTCCCCATGGAGGCGGAGGTCTTGAGCCTGGTGGGCATCTCCCAGATCCAGGATATTATCGAGACGGTGCAGAATTCCTTCAACCCCGACCTGAAAGTTCTGGGTATCCTGCTGAACAAGTACAACCCCCGCCTCACCCTCTCCCGGGACATTCTGGACCTGGCGGAGCAGGTGGCCGAACAGCTGCACAGTCAGGTGTTTTCCGCCAAGATCCGGCGGAGCGTCAGCGTGGCCATGGCCCCGGCCTACGGACAGAGCGTCCTGAGCTATAAGCCGGACGCCACCTCCGCCCGGGACCTGCAAAAGATCGTCAGCGCCGTGGCGGGGGACAAGTTTCCCCGCCGGAAGAAGCGGTAATTACACATAAAGGAGAGTTTTACTATGGCCTCTAATAAAGATCCCAAAACCAGCAAAACCGCCCACGTGATGAATTTGCTCAGTAAAAACCGGAACACGGCCCCGGCGGAACCCGACCCGGCCCCCGCGCCGGCGGAGCCCGCGGCCGCCGCCGCTCCGGAGGCGGCCGCTCCCGCGGCGGCGCCCATGGCGCCCATCATCGCCTCCATCAATGCCGACGCCGCCGTTTCCTCCCAGATCAAGGACGCCCTGGAGGCCT
>CANRYZ010000013.1 GCA_947644365.1 uncultured Oscillibacter sp.
TGGACATCCCCGTGCGGCAGCTGGAGTGCTGCTCCGGCGACCTGGCGGACCTGAAAGTGAAGAGCTGCGACATTGAGGCCTGGAGCCCCCGGCAGCAGAAATACTTCGAGGTCTGCTCCTGCTCCAACCTGGGAGACGCCCAGGCCCGGCGGCTCCGCATCCGCTACAAGGACGAGAGCGGCAGGACCCAGCTGTGCCACACCCTGAACAACACCTGCGTGGCCCCGCCCCGGATGCTCATCGCCTTTCTGGAGAACAACCTCCAGGCGGACGGTACCGTGCTGATCCCCGAGGTCCTGCGGCCCTACATGGGCGGCACGGAGAAGCTGGTCCCCGGCAAGTGAGCCCGGACCAAAGGCGGAAGCCCCCCTCCCCCGCCCCAGGGCCGGAGGACGGCCCTCCCCGCAATTGCTAAACCGCATCCTGAGCCGCGCTTACCAAAACAAATCGCTATGAAAGCCAGTTCCCCTCTCCTCCGCCCCAGGCGGAACCCATGCGCCAAACGGCGAATCCAAGGAAAAGGCGGTGCCCTATGAGCATTTTTTCATCTCTTTTCTCCAGAGAGCCCGAGGACGACTACGAGCTGGAGACGGAACAGAGCCCGGAGGGAACATCCGGTCAGCCCGCCAGCGCTCCCACGGGAGAGCTGTACGAGGGAATGCGCATCGACATTACGGACCCGGATGGGATGCCCCTGGTAGTCGGGCGGATCACGGCCCTCACCTCCTCCACCCTGACGCTGGAGCGTCTGCCCGGCGGCCTGGCCTTCAAGATCTGCAGCCTGGAGTCCGCCGTGTGCGCCAGCGGCTACGACAAGAAAATGGTGCCCATCAGCCTGCGGGCCAGCGTGCAGGAGTCCACCCGGACGATGCTGAAACTGAAAAATATCCAGGTGGAGACCCACGCGGAACACCGGGCGGCCTTCCGGCTACCCCTGAGCGTCCCCGTGTCGCTGTACCGCTGGGACGACGACCACTACAAAACCCCGGAGGAGTGCGTCCTGGTGGACATCAGCACCGGCGGCGCCTGCGTACAGTCGGAGTACATCCACTCCGAGGACGAGGTTCTGCGCATCCGGCTGAAGCTGGACGACTACACCCCCCTCAACTTCGTGGGCCAGATCGTGCGGTGCGTCGAGCACGCGCCAGGGCAGTTCCGGTACGGCTTCCTCTTCGCCCAGCTGACGGAGGACGAGATCACCTCTCTGAACAAGA
This sequence comes from uncultured Oscillibacter sp., assembly GCA_947644365.1. GTDB lineage: Bacteria > Bacillota > Clostridia > Oscillospirales > Oscillospiraceae > Oscillibacter. The sequence goes on from CANRYZ010000013.1 coordinate 1,215, forward strand.
TCCTCTTCAACATGCAGGCGGGCGTCAAGCGCACCCACATGCGCACGGAGATCGGACACTGGTAAACCGCGGCTTTTTAGGCCCTGTTTGAAAAATGGCAAAACGCCGTCTCAAGGCATCTTTTTCCGCCGAGGCTGCGTTGATTTGACTTGAAATCCGCCAGGATTCCTGCGTCAAATCGCCTTGCCCGGCAAAAAAATCTGCCTCAATCCAGCATTCTGCCATTTTTTAAACAGGGCCTAATCCCAATCGTATAGTTTCATATATTTTATACCGAAAGGAATCGCTTTATGGCCTCTGAGAAGAAAAACTCCTTCTTCGGGGAGTTCAAGACCTTCATCGCCCGGGGAAACGTGATGGACATGGCCGTGGGCGTCATCATCGGCGGCGCCTTCTCCAACATCACCACCTCCCTCATCAACGACATTGTCATGCCGGTGTTGGGCATCTTCACCGGCAGCATCTCCTTCGCGGAGCTGCAGGTGAACATCGGCAGCGCCGTCATCACCTACGGCAACTTCATCCAGGCGGTGCTGAATTTCCTGGTGATGGCCTTCGTGGTGTTCTGCCTGGTGCGGGCCATCAACAGCCTCCACCGGAAGAAGGAGGAGGCCCCCGCGGCGCCCCCCGCCCCGCCGGAGCCCTCCGGTGAGGAAAAGCTCCTGACGGAGATCCGGGATCTCCTGAGAGAGCGGAAATGATCGAATCTCTGCTGGAGCGGGGCCTGCCCGCCCTGGGAGTGGAGCCCCCGCCGGGGGCGGTGGAGCGGCTGGACCAATACGCCCGGCTGTTGCTGGAGAAAAACCAGGTGATGAACCTCACCGCCATCACGGAGCCGGAGCAGGTGGCCCGGCTGCACATGCTGGACTGCGCCGCCCTGCTGAACGTCTGCGGCCTGGAGGGAAAGCGTCTGCTGGACGTGGGCACCGGGGCCGGATTTCCCGGCATGGTGCTGAAAATTCTGGTCCCCTCCCTGGACGTGACGCTGCTGGACAGCCTGAACAAACGGCTGAACTGGCTGGCGGAGACCTGCGGCGTCCTGGGGCTTTCCGGTATCCGCACGGTCCACGCCCGGGCGGAGGAGCAGAGCCGCGGCCCGGCCTTTCGGGAGCAATTCGACGTGGTCGCCTCCCGGGCCGTGGCGGAGCTGCGGACCCTGAGCGAGCTGTGCCTGCCCTACGTGAGACCCGGCGGGGTGTTTCTCGCCATGAAGTCCGTGGACTCCGGCGGGGAGCTGGCCGCCGCCGAAGCCGCCGTGGAGACCCTGGGCGGCCGGCTGGAGCCGGTCCGGGACTATGAGATCCCGGGGACGGACGTGCGCCACCGGGTGGTGGTCATCAAAAAAATTTCGGAGACGCCGAAAAAATATCCCAGACCATTTGCAAAAATCAAGAAAAATCCGTTATAATGTTAAGAGCCCGTTCAGCATTCCGACGCGTCCCGGATTGGCGAGGGGGATCTTCGCCAACCGAAGCGTGAAACCACATCCCGGAAAGGGGGGCCCGCTATGAGCGGCCAATGTATCGCCGCCGTCTCCGGAAAGGGCGGCACCGGCAAGACCTCTCTGGTCTCCAGCGTGGGGGCCGCTCTGGCCCTGTCCGGCCGGCGGGTGCTGTGCCTGGACTGCGACGTGGGCCTGCGGAACCTGGATCTCGCTCTGGGCCTCGCCGACAAGGCCCTGATGGACTTCTCCGACGTGGCCCAGGGGCGCTGCTCCCTGGAGAGCGCCGCGGTGGAGCACCCCAAGCTGCCGGGGCTCTTTCTGCTGACGGCCCCTGTCCGCAGCCACCGGCCCCCGGTGGCGGAGACGGAGATGCGGGCCCTTCTGGCGGAGGTCCGGGAGCAGTTTGACTACTGCCTGCTGGACGCTCCGGCGGGTCTGGGGGCGGGCTTCCAGCTGGCGGTGTGCGGGGCGGACCGGTGCGTGGTGGTCACCACGGCGGACGCCACCTCCCTGCGGGACGCCCAGCACACGGTGATGGAGCTCCACCGCTTTCCGGCGGGAGCCCTGCACCTGGTGGTAAACCGGGTGCGGAAAAAGATGCTCCGCCAGCTCCACGCCACCATCGACGACGCCATCGACCGGGCGGGGCTCCCCCTCCTGGGCGTGGTCCCGGAGGACGACGCTCTCCCCCTGTTCTTAAACCAGGGCCTGCCCCTGCTGCCCTCCGGCGGGCAGGGCGCCTCCGCCGCATACCGAAATATCGCCAAGCGCATCCAGGGGGAGAGGGTTCCCCTGGTGCGGATCAGATAAAGGAAAGGAGCCAGACAGATGAACATTGCGCTGATGTCCCACGACAACAAAAAAGAGCTGATGGTCCAATTCTGCACGGCCTACGCGGGGATTTTATCCCGGCACCACATCTACGCCACCAACACCACCGGACACATGGTAGCCGATGCCACCGGCCTGGACGTCCACTGTTTTTTGACCTACGCCCACGGCGGCAGCCAGCAGATCGGCGCCCGCATCGCCTACAACGAGTTTGATCTGGTGCTGTTTTTCAACGACCCCAGCAACGAGAGCATGGCCGGGGACATCTCCTACATCTCCCGCCTGTGCGACCAGAACAACATCCCCTTCGCCAGCAACATCGCCACGGCGGAGATGCTGGTGCTGGGTCTGGCCCGGGGCGATTTGGACTGGCGGTACATTGTCAATCCGCCCACGCGGCCCATCGCTTAAAGTTTTCGTCCACCTTTTTCAAAAGGTGGCGGGGTGCAGGGGCAGCGCCCCTGCGAAGCTCCCGTAATGCCGCGCAAAGCGCGGCCTGGAAAGTCTGCGATTGGAAACAGGCGGCAGCGTAAGCGTCCCGCCGGGAGCAGGTCAGACGGAACAGCTTTCCCCGCGGTCCCTCCTCTATTGGACGTCGGGTATGTCCTATCCGCGGACTTCCCCCGCGTGGCGGACCGGAAGTCTTTGGAGACGGGCGGCTGGCAGCCGCCCCTACAGAGCTCTTATCCGAACAAGATTTGTGTTTCCGGCAGCATCCAAGACCCTGCGCCGCGGCAAACGGGAACACAAGAGCGCATGGAGAAATTCAGAAAACGCCAAAATGATGAAACGCGCGGCGGAGCTCTCCCCGCCGCGGCCGCCGCTTGACAATTCGCAAAAAAGCGGATACAATCATCACGTTCACCGCGAGGACGCCGCAGCAGTAGCCCGGCAGCCGATCCCCAGAGAGGGGCGCAGCGCTGAAAGCGCCCCGTTCGGCCCGGAGGAAGGACAGCGGCGGAGCGGGGGCGGAAACGCCCACGGCCCCCTCCCCGTAACAGGAGGATGAAGGAGGCGCGGTACGGATCTTCCATGAAACCCGTTCAATCCCGGCGGATTGAAGGTTTTCATGAGGGATTCGTACGGCCTTGAATTTGGGTGGCACCACGAAGCGTCAAGGCGCTCTCGTCCCAAAATGCTTTTGGGGACGAGAGCGCCTTTTTTGCGGGTGGGCAGAGGGGGCCCCGGGAGCGTGTGGTTCTTTTCCGGTAAACGCAGAAGCCCCACAAAAAACGCTGCGCCGCTGTGCGGCGTTCGCTGTTTTGCTTCCCCCCTCCCCTTTTTATCGCCTGGCGGCAAAAGGGGAATACGCCCAGGGGGCGCCGCCCCCTGGACCCCTGCGGCCTTTTGAAAAAGGCCGGCGAAAACTTTAATATTACTCTAACGTAAAAGGAGCGAACATTTTATGGCAAAACAGACACCCCGTACCCTCTCCGGCTTCATGGAGCTCCTCCCCGGACCCCAGCAGCAGATGGAGCGCATTATGGAGACCCTGCGCCGGACCTATTCCCTCTACGGCTTCACCCCCCTGGATACCCCCGTTATCGAGTCCAGCGACGTGCTGCTGGCCAAGGGCGGCGGCGAGACGGAAAAGCAGATTTACCGCTTCCAAAAGGGGGATGCGGACCTCTCCCTCCGGTTTGATCTGACCGTCCCCCTGGCCAAGTATGTGGCCCTGCACTACAACGACCTCACCTTCCCTTTCCGCCGCTACCAGATCGGCAAGGTCTACCGGGGCGAGCGGGCCCAGCGGGGGCGGTTCCGGGAATTCTACCAGGCGGACATCGACATCATTGGGGACGGGAAGCTCTCCATCCTCAACGAGGCGGAAATTCCGGCCATCATCTATAAGACCTTCTCCGCCCTGGGCCTGCGGCGGTTCCAGATTCGGGTGAACAACCGGAAAATCCTCACCGGGTTCTATGAGCTCCTCCACTGGGGCCACCGGGCCGAGGACATCATGCGCGTTGTGGACAAGCTGGACAAGATCGGCGCCGAGAAGGTGGGCCTCCTGCTCCACGACGAGGTGGGCATGGACCAGGACGCCGTGGGCGAGGTGGTGCGGTTCATCTCCATCAGGGGGAGCAACCAGGAGGTCCTGGGGGCCCTGGAGGAGTACCGGGGACAGAACGCCGTCTTCGACCAGGGACTGGAGGAGCTCAACACCGTGGTCCGGCACCTGACCGACTTCGGCGTGCCGGAGGAAAACTTCGCCGTGGATTTGACCATCGCCCGGGGCCTGGACTACTACACCGGCACCGTCTACGAGACCACCCTGCTGGACCACCCGGAGATCGGCTCCGTGTGCTCCGGCGGGCGGTACGACAACCTGGCGGAATACTACACGGACCGCCAACTCCCCGGGGCGGGCATCTCCATCGGACTGACGCGCCTGTTCTACGTTCTGGGGGAACAGGGGATGCTGAACCAGGAGCTGAACACGGCCCCGGCGGACGTGCTGATCCTGCCCATGACGGAGGACCTGTCCGCCGCCATCGCCCTGGCCACCCGGCTCCGGGAGAACGGCGTCCGGACCCAGCTCCACTGTGAGGAGAAGAAGTTCAAGCAGAAAATCGCCTACGCGGACAAGCTGGGGATTCCCTACGTCATCTTTCTGGGGGAGGATGAGATCAGCGCCGGGGTCGTGGCCTGCAAGGACATGGCCACCGGGGAGCAGACCAAGCTGGACGCCGCCGCCACCATCTACCGCATCAAGGCGGGGCTGGAGGCCCGGGGGAGCGGGACGGTGATTCGGGAGCCGGCAGAGGCGCGGCCGTGATGAAGCGGAAAAAGGCGCTGGCGTGGGCCGGTCTTTCGGTCCTTCTGGCCGCGCTGCTGGCGGCGGGCCTGTCATACCGGCGGGGGTTGACGCTCTATCAGCTGGAGCCGTCCCCCTGTGATTTCCAGGTGATCCGCTGTCAGGTCTCCTCCGGCGGCGGCAGCCGCTCTCTGGAAATAGGGGCCGGGATTGCCCAAAGCCGCATTTTTGAGGCCATAGAGCCCCTGACCTTTCACCGCCCGGCCTCCAACCCGATCGCCCGCTCCCTGGGGCTCTGGCGCCGGCCGGCTCCGGAGCCGCCGGAGGGAACGTACTCCTTTACCCTGACCTTTGAGGGCCGCGCGGCCAGCCTCGGCCTGATGTTCAGCGGGGCGCGGTGGTACTATCAGAATTCAGAGATGGAGGGGTTTCTCCCCTGCTCCGTACAGCCGGACGGCGCTCAGGCGGGAGCGGAAATCGGGGGAATGCTGTGGGAGATGATTCCCACATGGGAGGCTTATGGATACCATTAGGCGTTGACGGCGGTTCGCCCTGGCGGGCGGGGGCGGGATTCAGCCATGAGGATGGCTGGTGCATTTGCACCCCCCATTTTCTCTTTTCTCTCTCTTGCGAGAGAAAAGAGAAAACGGGCCGTGCACGGTCCAAAAGAGAAAAGAGAACGCCGGGCACGAATTTGACCGCGAGGGTCAAATTGTGCCCAAAGTACGGGGGCTGGCCTGAACCGGTGCCCATAAGACCCTGCCAGCCTTCTGCCGGCTGCGTCTGACAGCGTACCGTCCGTTGGTGCTCTGCCGCATCTGCGAGTGCCAACGAGGGTGTTTTGGTGCGTGGACGCATGGACTTTCTTCTCTTCCCGCGCTTCGCGCCTGGTCGGGCACGTTTGGGATAGAGCGTCGCTCTACCGGATGTCAGCGGTAGACTTCCCTCGCTAACAAGAAAAGCCGGCGGGTGAGAGCCCTCCCCCTTATGTCGTCTGCCGCGTTTTGCTTCTCTTCATAATCCTGGAAGAGCTTCTTTTGTTCGTGAGAAAGAGTCTTTTCCAGAGTATCCATTGCCTCCATCGCCTGCTCCATTTGAGTGAAATACTCCCACCCAAGATATTCCCGGTCATGTTCTTCTAAGGCGTCCAGCAAAATATTGATATAGTCGTCCATATGACACTCCACAAAAATATTTATTGACGTTCCCGGTTGGGAAGTATATATGAATTATATACCGCCCATTGGGAATGTCAAGAAGGATTTGAGGTAAAATGACATTTTCTGAACACCTTGTATTTCTGCGGGAAAGCAGAGGTATTAAACAAAAAGAAATTGCAGAGGCACTCAATATCAGTCTCCACGGCTACCAGCGCTTAGAGTATGGAGAGAGGGAACCCAGGCTGACGCCCTTGATTGGAATTGCAAAATTCTATGGCATTACCTTGGACGAGCTGGTATTTCCGGAAAAGGACTAGCAGAAAAAGGACGGAACCGACCAGGCGCGAAGCGCGGGAAGAGAAGGAAGTCCATGCGTCCACGCAGCAGGTCTGCTGAGCACCCTTCAATCGAAGCGTGAGGCTTCCGCGACCTCCAAAAGCGCCTCTCTTTTCTCTTCCACCGTGCACGGCGCATTCTCTTTTCTCTGGCAAGACAGAGAAAAGAGAATGGGGGGTGCATTCCCAGCACGGGCAAAGCCCGTGCGCCGTCCCGCGCCCGAGGCGCGATACCCTCGTCCCCGGCCCGTGGCCGGCCTCCAAGTTTGCAGAACACCTTGTATAATTTATACTTTTTATTACAGAAAGGAATCAAAGGTTATGCAAAACAGAACCCATACCTGCGGCGACCTCCGCCTGGCGGACGCGGGAAAGCAGGTCAAAATCTCCGGCTGGATGGAGAACATCCGCATCGTCAGCGCAGGCCTGGCCTTCATCGTCGTCCGGGACTTCTACGGCACCACCCAGGTGGTGGCCGAGACCGAGGACATGGTGGACACCTTCAAGGCCATCAATAAGGAGTCCACCATCTCCGTGGAGGGCATCGTCCGGGAGCGGGACAGCAAGAACCCCAAGCTCCCCACCGGCGACATCGAGGTGGTCCCGGCGAAGGTGGATGTGCTGGGCCGCTGCCAGCACAATGAGCTGCCCTTCCAGATCAACCGCAGCCGGGAGGCCGACGAGGCCCAGCGGCTCAAATACCGCTACCTGGACCTGCGGAATCCCGCCGTGAAGCAGAATATCGTCCTGCGGTGCAACGTGGTCTCCGCCCTGCGGCAGGGCATGACGGACCACGGCTTCCTGGAGATCACCACGCCGATTCTCACCGCCTCCTCCCCCGAGGGGGCCCGGGACTATCTGGTCCCCGCCCGGAACCACCCCGGCAAGTTCTACGCCCTGCCCCAGGCCCCCCAGCAGTTCAAGCAGCTGCTGATGACCTCCGGCTTTGACCGCTATTTCCAGATCGCCCCCTGCTTCCGGGACGAGGACGCCCGGGCGGACCGCTCCCCCGGCGAGTTCTACCAGCTGGATATGGAGATGGCCTTCGCCTCCCAGGAGGACGTGTTCGCCGTCATCGAGGACGTGCTGCCGCCCATCTTCGCCAAGTACGGCAAGTACAACCGGGCCAGCGCGGCCCCCTTCCGGCGCATTCCCTTCGCCGAGGCCATGGAGACCTACGGCACCGACAAGCCAGACCTGCGCATCGACCTCACCGTTCAGGACGTGACGGAGCTGCTGGGCGGCTGCGGCTTCGGGCCCTTTGAGGGGACCAAGGTCAAGGCCGTTGTGGTCTCGGAGTTCCACGAGACGCGGAAGTTCATCGACAAGACCCTGGCGGACGTGGAGGTGGTCTCCGGCGGCAAGCCCTACTGGTTCCGCCTGGACGAGAACGGGGAGATCGTGGGCGGTATTGCCAAGTTCGTCCAGCCCGTCAAGGATCAGGTGGTCTCCGCCCTGGGGCTCCAGCCCAATACCCTGGTGGCCCTGTCCGCCGGGGACCTGGCCCAAAAGACCGCCGGCGTGCTGGTGAAGACCCTGGGCGCCGCCGTGCCGGGGCACATGGATAAGGAGCAGTACGCCTTCTGCTGGATTGTGGATTTCCCCATGTACGAGATCGGCGAGGAGAGCGGGGAGCTGGAGTTCTGCCACAACCCCTTCTCCATGCCCTCCGGCGGCCTGGAGGTCCTGCTGAAGGCCGAGCGGGGAGAGATCGATCCCCTGACCATCACCGCCGACCAGTACGACCTGGTGTGCAACGGCGTGGAGCTCTCCTCCGGCGCGGTGCGGAACCACGACCCGGAGATCATGATTAAGGCCTTTGAGATGGTGCGCCTGGGGGAGGACGACGTGAAGTCCAAATTCCCCGCCATGTACAACGCCTTCACCTACGGCGCGCCGCCCCACGCGGGCATCGCCCCCGGCGTGGACCGCATGGTGATGCTGCTGGCCGGGGAGGACTCCATCCGGGAGATCATCCCCTTCCCCATGAACAAAAACGCCCAGGACGTGATGATGGACGCTCCCAGCGCCGTAACGGAGAAGCAGCTGAACGAGCTCCACATCGCCCTGGTGAAGCCGGAGGAGTAATTTGGACCGGGAGACCTGGGCGCACCACGCCATGGCGGCGGTGGGCGGCTTCTTCGGTGTCTACGCCCTGCTGGTCCGGGGCGGGACCTTCGGCTCCTCCGAGACCTCCAACCTCATCTACCTGGTGGTGGCCGGACTGGACGGGACCTGGGGTTCCGCCCTGGTCCGGCTGGGGGGCACGGCGTGCTACATCGCGGGGATCGTGCTGGCCGTGCTGTGGCGGCGGTACGGCCGGGGACTGCGGGTCTGGGCCATTGCGGTTGACCTCGCGGCCTGCCTGGGGCTCGCCTGGATTCCGGCGGAGACGGACCCCATTCTGGCGCTCTACCCCATGTTCTTCGCCACGGCGGTACAGTGGGTGGCCTACTCCCAGGCCGCCGGGTACACCTGCGCCACCATCTTCTCCACCAACAACTTGCGGCAGTTTACCGAGGGGGTGACGGAGTACCTGTGCACCCGGGAGGCGGAGCCGCTGCGGAAGCTGAAATTCTACGGCGGGACGCTGATCTGCTTTCACCTGGGGGTGGCCTGGGGGTGGTGGTGCGTCTCCCGGTGGGGGATTCCGGGGATTTACGGGTGCCTGCCGCTGCTGGCAGCGCCACTTCTGTTCCGGCTGGTTCCGGAGTGTCAGGCTGCTTGACAGTGCCGGGCGGATGTGATAGAATAAAACTCCAAAATGTATGAGGCACATGGCTTTTCTGGATGAGATCCATTTTTACCACATGGCTGCTCTCCGCAGCCATGTGGTTTTTATTTTATGCGGGAGGAATAAACGATGCATGTATTCTATCAAATGATTGGCTTCGGCGCGCTGATCTCCCTGGGTCTGAGCTACTGGCAGAAGAAAAAGGAGCGGATCCTGCTGTGGCAGATGGCGGCAAACTTCATCTTCGCCGCACACTACTATCTGCTGGGAGCTCAGTCCGGCGCACTTTGCAGCTTTTTTCAGATCCTGGTTTTAGCGCTATTTTTGCTGCGAGACAGATATGGATGGAGCCGGGCCGCTACGGCGATTCCCGTCGCCGCAGTATTTGTCGCCATTGCCGTGATAACCTATGAGACACCGGTCTCCCTGCTGCCAATCTTTGCCTCCCTGACAGCCCTTCTGCCGTTCTTCCAGTCTAACCGGCGGGTCATTCAGCTGTCGGGTGTTGTCAGTGCCCTGGCCTGGCTGATCTATGTGATATCCGTCCGCTCCTACTCCGGCATCATCACGGAGTCCTTGCTGACCGTCATCACCGCATCCTCCCTGTGGAAAAAGGAGGAGCGGAGCCTTTCCGAATAGAGGGCGATTCCGGGAGGAAGTGTCTCTTTCCCTGGGAGGTCCCATTTGAAAATTTTTTGTGCAAGGACCGCTTCCATGGGCGGCCCGATGTGAGGTCCGGTCCTTTTACCGGCAGACCGCCGAGCACCCGCAGGGGGTAACCGCCGCCCTTTGGATAGCGCTTAGCGGCTTTGCCGCTTAGAGCTGTCGTATCCCCCTTGCGGGGAAGGCGGCAAAGCCGCCAAGGGTTGCGCTGGGCGGCAGCTCCTGCACCACGGCCCCATTATAAAATGTGCGACCGGACACCCCCCGGCAAAGGATGCGGCTTGACAATCCCCGGAAAACGTGATACAGTGACAAAACAGGCCATGAACGGGAGGAGTACCCCCGTTTCCCCGGCCAAGAGAGAGGGCGGTTTTGGTGCGAGCCCTCCCGGGGAACGGACGGGAAGGCGCCCGGGAGCCGCGGGGCGGAAATGCCCCGCCGTCCGCCCGGCGTTACCGGGAAGAGTGTCCCCCGCGGGGGAAATTCAGGTGGAACCACGGACTGACAAGTTCGCCCTGAGCCGCTCAGGCTCGGGGCGGTTTTTATTGCCGGGCTCCCCCTGCCGTCCGTTGAAAAGAGCGGCCCTGAGCGCGGTCCCTTTCGGCGTTAAATCTGCAAACTATTTTAATAGATGGAGGATCAGCAAAATGGACAACAAGCAGAAAACCATGGAAAAAGTCGTGGCGCTGTGCAAGAACCGGGGATTCGTCTTCCCCGGCAGCGAGATCTACGGCGGCCTCGCCAACAGCTGGGACTACGGCCCCCTGGGCGTGGAGATGAAGAACAACATCAAGCGGGCCTGGTGGAAGAAATTCGTCCAGGAGAACCCCTACAACGTGGGGCTGGACGCCGCCATCCTCATGAACCCCCAGGTGTGGGTGGCCTCCGGCCACGTGTCCACCTTCAACGACCCCCTCATCGACTGCAAGGCCTGCAAAATGCGCCACCGGGCCGACAAGCTGGTGGAGGGCTTCGTCCAGGAAAACAATCTGGACGTCAACGTGGAGGCCATGACCCAGGAGGACCTGGTGGCCTTCATCCGGGAGAAGGAGGTCCCCTGCCCGGGGTGCGGCAAGCACGACTTCACCGACATCCGCCGCTTCAACCTGATGTTCAAGACCCACCAGGGCGTCACTGAGGACTCCGCCAACGAGGTGTACCTGCGGCCCGAGACCGCCCAAGGCATCTTTGTCAACTTCCCCGCCATCCAGCGCACCACCCGGCGGAAGCTCCCCTTCGGCGTGTGCCAGGTGGGCAAGAGCTTCCGCAACGAGATCACCCCCGGCAACTTCATCTTCCGCATCCGGGAGTTTGAGCAGATGGAGCTGGAGTTCTTCTGCAAGCCCGGCACCGACCTGGAGTGGTTCCAGTATTGGCGGAGCTACTGCCGCGACTGGCTGCTGGGCCTGAACATCCAGGAGGACCACCTGCGCCTGCGGGACCACGAGCCCGAGGAGCTGGCCTTCTACTCCAAGGCCACCACGGACTTCGAGTACCTCTTCCCCTTCGGCTGGGGCGAGCTCTGGGGCGTGGCGGACCGCACCGATTACGACCTAAAGCAGCACCAGGAGCACTCCGGCCAGGACCTCACCTACTTCGACCAGGAAAAGAACGAGCACTATATCCCCTACGTCATCGAGCCCTCCCTGGGCGCGGACCGCATGACCCTGGCCCTGCTGGTGGAGGCCTACGACGAGGAGGTTGTGGACGAGGCCAAGAACGACGTGCGCACCGTCATGCGCTTCCACCCCGCCATCGCGCCCTTCAAGGTGGCCGTGCTGCCCCTCTCCAAGAAGCTGGGAGACAAGGCCCGGGAGATTCAGCAGGAGCTCAGCCGCGACTGGATGGTGGACTTCGACGAGACCGGCTCCATCGGCAAGCGCTACCGCCGGGAGGACGAGATCGGCACGCCCTACTGCGTCACCGTGGACTTCGACACCGTGGGCGACGCGGACAAGGCCGGGGACAACTGTGTTACCGTCCGGGAGCGGGACTCCATGGCCCAGGTGCGGATTCCCATCAGTGAGCTGAAGAGCTACCTGGCCGAGAAGCTGGCCTATTGAGAATGGGGAATTTCTGGCTCTTTCAACAAAAACCGGAGGGCCTGCCGGACAAACGGCGGGCCCTCTTCTGGGTCTGGAACCTGGGCGTGCTGCTGGCGGCAGGATTGTGCCTGGGGTGGCTCTCCATGTTCTTCGCCTACGGGGACTACCCGGACACCATCATGAAAACCTACTTCCAGCACCCCCTGATCCTGTTTTTGAACATCGCGCCGGTGGTGCTGGCCCTGTTCCTGCTCTACGCCCTCGTGGGGCGGGGGTGGCTGGCCTTTCTGCTGGCGGACCTGGTGATCTGGGGACTGTCCCTGGGAAACTACTACAAGCTCCGCTTCCGGGACGACCCCCTCATGTTCCAGGACCTGAAAAACCTCCGGGACGCCGCCGCCATCACCGCCATGGCGGACTACGACCTGACGCCGGACAAACGGGTGATCTTCGGGATTTTGTGTCTGATTTTCGGCACGGCGTTCCTCTTTTTTCTGGCCCGGGGAAGGCTGCCCAAAGGGCCGCGGCTGGCCCTGCTTCTGGCGGCGGCGCTGCTGTGGGTTCCCCTTTGGGCGGCCTGCGCCATTGAAAACCTGTACAAAAACAAAACCGACAACATGGCCCAGTTCGACGATCTGGAGCGCTGGTCTTCCACACGGCTGTATCTGTCCAAGGGCTTTGTGTACCCCTTCCTCCACAGCGTCACCGCCGGAGCCGTGAAGCCCCCGGCGGGGTACAGCGAGGCGGAGACCCGGGCGCTGCTGGCCTCCTACGCCCCGGAGGACATCCCGGAGGAGAAAAAGGTGGACCTCATCGCGATCCAGCTGGAGGCCTTCGCCGACTTCTCCCGGTTCGAGGGCGTGGAGGGAATCGACTTTGACCGGGCCTACGGCGCGTATCACCGGCTGGAGGAGGAGAGCTTCACCGGAAATCTGGTGACCAACATTTTCGCCGGAGGCACCGTGGACACGGAGCGGGCCTTTCTCACCGGCTTCGCCGACCAGCGAAACTACCGGGCCAACACCAACTCCTACGCCTGGTACCTCCGGACCCAGGGGTATGCCGCGGAGGGGTGCCACCCCAGCTACGAGTGGTTCTACAACCGGCGGAACGTCAACGGGTATCTGGGAATCCCCGCCTATTACTATATCGAAAACCGCTTCCGGGAGCTCTACCCCCACGGCGAGGCCCCGGACGAGATCCTCTTCCCGGAGATCTTCCGGCTCTATGAGGAAAACCGGGACAACGGCGGGGCACCCTACTTCTCCTTCAACGTCACCTACCAGGGCCACGGCCCCTACGGCACGGAGGACGTGTGGCGGGGAAACCACTTCACCGACGGGCGGTACTCCACCGGGACCACCAACATTGTGGACAATTATCTCGGCTCCGTCATGGACACGGGGGAGCAGCTCCAATGGCTCTTTGACCGGTTCCGAAATGAGGACCGGCCGGTGGTACTGGTGGTGTTCGGCGACCACAAGCCCTGGCTGGGGTACAGCAACTCCGCCTATCAGGAGCTGGGGGTGAATCTGGAGCTGTCCGGCGAGGAGGGCTTCTACAACTACTACGCCACCCGGTACCTGATCTGGGCCAATGACGCCGCGAAGGCGGCTCTGGGCGGCGATTTCACCGGCGAAGGGCCCGACGTCTCCTCCTGCTTTTTGATGAACCTGCTCTTTGATTGTCTGGGCTGGACCGGCGACGCCTGGGCCCAGGCCACGGCGGACGTCTGGCGGGAGATCCCGGTGCTCACCGACGTGGGCCGGTACGTCCGGAACGGGGTTTTGACGGCGGAGCTGGACCCGGAGGGACAAGAGGTCCTGGAGCGGTATCTGGGGCTCCAGTATTATTACAGCACCCATTTTCAATACAAATGACCAAGAGCGCCGCGGCGATGCCGCGGCGCTCCTTCCCGTTTTCAGAAAAACATGCCCATGAAACCGTCGGGGCGCTCCTGGGCCTGGTTCCAGATCTCCTGGAACAGCTGCCGGGAGATGGACCTGCACTCCCCCGCCTCGCCGGCGGCGGTCCGCAGGTCCTCCGGGAAGGGGACCTTTGACAGGGCCCCCTCGTTTCCCCGCTCGCCGCCGTAGGAGAAGCAGATGCCGTTGCGGAAAAACTCCACCTTCCGGACCTCCATCCGGTCCCCGTCCAGCTCGGAGTAGACGAGATAGGGCTCGTCGTCCAGGTCGTGGTCCCACTCTGTCAGCACGTAGTTCATGAAACCGCTCCCTTCTGTCCGGCAAAAAACGCCCGGACCGCGTCTTTTTCCGCCTGAACGCTCCCCTGGGCAAAGCCGTTCCGGCCGCCGCCCCGGCCCCCAAGGGCCTGGTTCAGGGACTTCACAAGCTCTGCGATATCCCCGCCGTCCGCCCGGACCAGGGCGTAGGCGTAACGCGCCCCCTCTCCGGCGAACACCGCCGCGAGACCGCCGCTCCGCTTCGCCACGGCGTCCGCCAGGCGGCGCACGCTGTCCGGCCTCATGGGGGGCTGGAACAGCAGAACGTCTCCCCGGCCTTCGTTCTCCCGGGCCATGGCCTCAAAGGCCGTCTCCTCCAGATGGGCCTGGGCGGCCCTGGCGGCGGAGAGCTCCGCCTGCAGACGCTCCACGGCGGCGGCGGCCTCCCGGGGCTTCACGCTGAGGCCCTGGGCGATGGAGCGGGTCTGGTTGTAGACGGCGGAGAGGTAGTCCAGCGCCCGCCTGCCGCAGAGGATCTCCATCCGCACGCCCTCCCGGAATTTCTGGCAGGAGAGGACCTTGATAAGCCCCACCTGCCCCGCCCGGAGGACGTGGGTGCCGCAGCAGGCGCAGCAGTCCGCCCCGGGGAAGGTGACGATGCGGACCTGTCCGGCCAGCTCCTTTTTGCTGCGGTAGTCCAGGGCCGCCAGGGCCTGCCGCGAGGGATAGGAGATCTCCACCGGCCGGTCCGCCCACACGGCCTCGTTGGCCTGGGCCTCCGCCTCCAGGGCCTGCTCCCAGGAGATGGCAGCGTTGTAGTCGATGGTCACCGTCTCCGCCCCCAGGTGGAAGCCCACGTTGTCACAGTGGTATTTTTCGCACAGGATGCCGGAGAGGATGTGCTCCCCGGAGTGTTGCTGCATATGGTCGAACCGGCGGGCCCAGTCCAGCTTTCCCGTGACCTCGGCCCCGATCTCCACAGGGCCGTCGCAGGTGTGGAAAACCACGCCGTTTTTCTCGTGGACGTCCGTCACGCTCACGCCGCCCAAAAGGCCGTGGTCGGCGGGCTGACCGCCGCCCTCGGGGTAGAAGGCGGTGCGGTCCAGGACCACCCGCCAACCGTCCTTTGCCTGCTCACAGGACAGGACCCGGGCGGTGAAGGTCCGCAGAAAGGGGTCCTGGTAGTACAGCTTCTCTGTCTCCATGGGAAAATCCTCCTATGATTCTGTCTCAGCCTCTGTGGGGAAAGTCCGGGGTTCGCGGAGGACGGGCGGTTGAGAGCCGTCTCTCCGGCCGCTGTCAGGGGAGCAGCCCCAGGGCCTGCTTCCAGGTCAACACCCGGCGGCAGGCGCCGTCCAGCACCGTCTCGCTGAGCGCGCCGCTTTCCACAGCCTCGACGACCTTCGGGATCTGGGAGCGGTAGTCGCCGGTAATCAGCAGGTCGTTTCCCGCCTCCAGGGCCATAACGGCCACGGACCCGTCCTGGGCGTAGGCCGCCACCGCCTTCATGGCCAGGTCGTCGGTCATCACCACGCCGTCAAAGTCCAGCTCCCGCCGGAGGATCTCATGGACCGCCAGGGAGAGGGAGGCGGGCAGGCCGGGGTCCATGCAGGAGACGATATTATGGGACACCAGCACGGCGGCGGTGTTCCCTCCCGCCGCCAGGCCCGCCCGGAAGGGCAGGAAATCCTCCTTCAAAAAGGTCTCCATGGGCCGCTCGTCCAGGGCCACGCCGGTGTGGGTGTCGTCGTTGTCCCCATAGCCGGGGAAGTGCTTCAAAACGCTGCCCACGCGGCACTCCGCCATGGCGGAGACCACCCTCTCCACATAGTCCGCCTGGGCCTCCGCGTCCAGGCCCAGGGTGCGGTCGTAGATGAAGCTGCCGGGGTCTGTGGACACGTCGCACACCGGGGCCAGGTTTACATTGATTCCATAGCGCAGCAGGGCGCTGTTCTTCTCCCGGGCGTCCTGGGCGAACACGTCTCCCTCCCCGCTCTGATGGTTCAAAAGCCACTGGGGAGACCGGCACTTTCCGCCGGGGAAGAGGTTGGGGTTCCAGCTGGCCCGGGCTACGGAGCCTCCCTCCTCGTCCACGCCTATGAGGAGGGGCAGGGCGGAGGCGTTCTGATAGGACTGAATCTTCTCCGTCACCTGCTCCGCCGTCAGCCAGGTTCCGGCGGCGTCCTTAAAGTCCCTGCCGAAGAGGAGGTATCCCCCCAGGTGATACGCTGTGACGTCCTCCAGGGCGCTGACTTCCGGACAGCGGGCAAAAAAGACCTGCCCGGCCTTTTCCTCCAGGGTCATGGAGGAGAGCAGGGTCTCGATCCGTTCCGCCGCCAGCTCCTCCTCCGTGGGCTCCGGAGGCTCCGGAGGCGCGGGGGGCTCCGGCGGAACCTGAACGGCGGGAGGCTCCGGCGGGGCAGGGGGCTCCTCCGGAGCGGGCGGGGCGGCGCAGGCGGTCAGCAGCAGGAGAGCGGCCAGGGCCGCCGTAAAGGTTCGTCTCATATCCATCCTCCGGGCATTGATGGGACCAGTGTAGCACAGATGGGGGGAAAATGGAAGGGGGGCAAGGTGATTGGGCGCGGCTGGCGCCGCGGGGGGCGGGATTCAGCCATGAGGATGGCTAGTGCAGATGCACCCCCCATTTCTCTTTTCTCTGTCTTGCCAGAGAAAAGAGAAACGGGCCGTGCACGGTCCAAAGAGAAAAGAGAGGCGCCGGGGCGGAATTTGACCACGAGGGTCAAATTCGCCCAAAGTACGGGGGCTGGTCTGAATCGGTGCCAATGTGAATTGCCACCCCTCTACCGGCTGCGTCTGACAGCGTACCTTGCAGGGGGCACTCTGCCGCATTTGTGAGTACCTCCGAAGTTGTTTTGCATCTTTGACGCATCGCCCCAAGCTTCTCTTCCCGCGCTTCGCGCCTGGTCTGGCACGTTTGGGCAGGTCCGCCTGCCGGGCTCTATTCCCGGGTAGGTTCGCTGACGATGGGGCCTACGCCCAGATTCTCCCCGGACCAGAGGCTGAACAGGCGGATCTCCCCGTCCTCCACCAGGCCGAACCAGGCCACGCCGCCCCCTACGCCCACCAGGCCGTTCCGGGCGAAGAGATCGTGGTAATCCAAATTGTCGATCAGGTTCCGAACCTGGCAGTTGATGGCCTCATCGTAATACTCCAGCAGCTCCTCCGGCGTGTTTACCGGGAAGGTCCCGTCGGGCACCCGCACGGCGCAGGGGTAGACGAAGAGCTCCGCCACTTTCTCCCGCTCCCCGTTGGAGAGGAGGTCCACCAGGTCCCACACGAAGGCCTTGGCCACATCCGTCTCAATGCCCGTATGGTCGTAGATGTCGTCCCCACCGGGCGGGGGCGCGCTGGCCCGGACCGCGGCCTGGTCCGTCTGGATGGCGAAGATTTTCAGCACGCTCTCCTCCACCAGGCCGAACCACACGGCCCCGTCCGCCGCGGACACCAGGCCGCTGCCGTCCCGGTAGAGCCGGGGCTCCCCGGGGGTGGGCTCCCAGGTCATGGCGGTGGTGAGGCCCATGCTGTTCTGGCCGATGACCTCGTCGTACCAGGGCAGGAACTCCTCCGGGGAATTTACCGTGAAGGTCCCGGCGGAAACCTCCACCTGGGCGGGGTAAACCAGGAGGTTCGCGATCTCCTCTTTCCTCCCGTCCTGAATGCGCTCCGCCAGCAGAAGGACGAAGTCCCGGGCCACGTCGGTATGGATGCCGGTGCTCTCGTACAGGAGATCACTCTGCTCCGCCGGGTCCTCCTCTATGGGCTGGCTCTGGAGCTCCTCCATGTACCGGGCGTTCTCCGCCGCGATGGCGTCGAGGTCCACCGGCTTCACCGGAGTCAGGGCCGAGAGGCGGAAGCTGTCCGCCAGCTCCTCCAGCTCCTCCTGGCCGATGGGCCCGCTGGAGAAGGTGTCGTCCCCCTCCTCCCCGGTCAGCACGTTCACCAGGATAAAGCTGTCACCCAAGTCCGCCATGATGAGAGAGCGGTTCCGCCGCCCAAGGCCCAGGGTGACGGGAGTGCCGTCCGCCGTCTCGTAGCCCCACTCCCGGAAGTCGGAGATGTCGCCAATGTTCAGCGCCACGTCGTCAAAGGTCCCCCGGACGGAGCGGCTGAACTGGTACTCAATGGGCCCGTAGCCCTTCAGCTCCCCACTCCCCAGCTCCGCCTCGCCGTCAAAGCGGAAGGTGCCGTTTTCGTAGATGTAGCCGGAGTAGGTCATGACGTTGTCCGCAAAGAAGTCTCCCGCCGCCGTCTTCCACGTCTCCGGGTACACATCCTCCAGGCGGGTGTGGAGCCGGAGGCCGTACTTGGCGATGATCTCCTCCAGTTTGTCGGCCATCTCCTGGGTGTAGACCGTGTAGAGGCCGTAGCGGTCCTCGAAGCCCGTGGGCTCGTTGCCGATTTTTGAAATGATGGCCCCGTCCCGGTCATAGCCGTCCGTAAAGGCCTGCCACTCCGCCAGGGCCTTGCTCTCCGGGGTGTCCATCCAGCCGGAGAGGCTGACGAAGTCCTTTTTCTCATACTCGCCGGGGACCACCATGCCGTTTTCATCCGTCACGTATACATTTCCCTTCTCCGGCAGCAGAACGTCCCGCAGGCCGAAAAAGCCTGTGGCCACCGCCGCGATGGACAGCGCCGCCAGCAGTCCTACGGCCGCCGCCAGCATCAAAATCCGTTTTCCGGGATTTGCTTTCTTTCTCATGCTGTGAAAATCCTCCCATCTGATCTCTGTGGAAGAGTGGACCTGGGAGAAGGTATCCTGATAAAATTCACGGTTACTCATCCTGCCACACCTCCGTCAAGTGTTCTTTCAGCCTGGCCCGGGCCCTGTGGAGCCGGGTGGTCACCGCTGAGGTCCCAAGGCCCAGAATCTCGCCGATCTCCCTTACCGTCAGTTCCTCGTAGTAGAAGAGGTACAGCACCGTGCGGTACTTCTCCGGAAGGGCCATGACCTCCCGGTACAGCTCCCCCTGCTCCGGCCGGTCGAAGACCGGCTCCTCCGGCAGCTCCTCCAGGGAGACCCGGCGTCTCCGCCAGGGGCTTTTCAGCGCGTCCTTGCAGACGTTGACCGTCACCCGGATCAGCCAGCGGCGCAGGTGCTCCGGACCCTCAAAGGGCTGTTTTTGGGTATAGAGCCGCAGAAAGACCTCCTGCACCGTGTCCTCGGCGTCCTGGGGACTGCCGAAAAAGTGCAGGGCGATGCGGTAGACCATATCCTGGTACTGCCGGGCGGCGCTGTTGAACAGAGTTTTTTCCATGGGCCTGACGCTCCTCATTTGAAAGCTTTCACTAGATATACGACCGGGCGGGGCGGTTTGTCACAGAGGATGGAAATCTTTCAAAAAAACTCCGCCCGGACGCGCCGGGCGGAGCTCCATTTCATTATCGGGCGGCAGTACGGTCGTAGGCCACGATGACCCGCCGGTTGGGCTCGGTGCCCGTGGAGTAGGTGGTAACCCCGGGCACGTCCTGGAGGGCGGTGTGGATCACATGGCGCTCGTAGGCGTTCATGGGCTCCAGGGTGACGCTGCGGCGGTACTTGACCACCTTGCCCGCCACCTTCTTCGCCAGATGCTGGAGGCTCTGCTCCCGCTTCTCCCGGTAGCCCTCCGCGTCCAGCTGGACGCGGACCCGGCCGCCGCCGGCGCGGTTGACGGAATAGCTGGTGAGCTGCTGAATGGCGTCCAGGGTCTCCCCCCGGCGGCCGATCAGGGCGCCCATCTGCTTTCCCTCCAGAATGACCTTGTAGCGGCCCTTCTCCGGCTGGTAGACCCGGATCTCCGCGGAGCACTCCATGTGCTCCAGAAGGCCCGTCAGGAAGGCGCGGATGGCCTGGGCCTTCTCGTCGTCCACCTCTTCGCCCAGGTCCGCGGGAACCGGGGCGGGGCGGGGCTCCTCCGCTTTGGGAGCGGCGGGCCTGTCCTCCCTGCGCTCCTGCTTCTTGGGCTTCTCCCGGCGGGGCTTGGGCTCCTGCCGGGGCTCCGGCCTGGACTCCTTCTTGGGTTCCGGACGGGGCTCCGCCTTGGGCTTTTCCTCCGCCCTGGGGGCGGGCTCCTCTTCCTCCTCGGGGCCGTGGTACACCCGGACCCGGGCGGGGCTGCTGCCGATGCCCAGGAAGCCGGACTTGGCGCGCTCCAGAATCTCAACGGACACGTCGTCCCGGTCCAGGCCCAGCTGCGCCAGAGCTTTGCTGATGGCCTCGTCCTCGGTCTTGCCCGTTACATCGATAAACTCTCTCATAAGGGTCCTCAATCCTCCGTATCGTAGCGGTCCGCTTTGTAGGAGCGGCCGCGGGCATAGGGACGCTCACCGACCCGGCCCGCCTCAGTGGTACTGGGTTTTTTCGCCTTATTCTTGGCCTCCTGGGCCTCCTGCCGCTTCTCCTTCAGAGACTTCTTCTGGGCGGCCTGCTGCTTCTGCTTCTCCTGGAGGACCTTGGCCTCCTCCTGGCGGCGCTTGCGGTCGGCCTCCCGGGCCTCAAAGCGGGCGTCCTCCTCGGCCTGGATCTTCTTGATGTAGAACCTTCCCAGAATGGCCTCCTGGATGATGGAGAAGGCGCTCTGGGCGATCCAGTACACGCCCAGGGCCGCGGGCATGATGAAGGCGATGTACACGCTCATCAGGGGCATCATCAGCATCATGGTCTTGTTGCTGGCCGCGGCGGAGCCCTGGGTCTGGCTGCCCGCCATGGAGACCTTGCTGAGCAGGAAACTCAAAACGCCGGAGAGAATGGGAATCAGAATGATCCCGATCAGGGCGGGGGTAACGCCTGTTTTCAGAGCGCCGAAGGCGCTGCTGGGCAGGGTGGTCAGGTCCAGTCCCAGGAAGTGGTAATCCACGTTGACCCAGTTGGGGTTCTCCGTCAGGAAGGTCTTGACGATGGGATTATCCGCGTTGCTGGAGATGTGCTGAATGATCTCAATCTGGGCGTAAGCGCCGTCCCGGCCGTCGGCCAGGGTAGACCAGTTGAGATTCAGGGCGGTGATCACGTCCTTGGCCTTTTGCAGCACCTCCAGGTTGGCGGCGCGGCTGCCGAAGTTCATGAAAAATACCACCGGCTCCCGGATGATATAGTAGAGGGCGATCATGATGGGCATGGGCAGGAAGCTCCAAAGGCACCCGCTCATGGGGTTGATGCCCTCCTCGGCGTAAAACTTCTGCATCTCCTCGTTCATTTTCATCTGGTTATTGGCGTATTTCTTCTGGATCTCCTGCATTTTGCCGGACATCCGGTTCATACGCACCATGCTCTTCTTGGACTTCATCTGGAAGGGCAGCAGAACCAGCTTAATGACCAGGGTGAAGAAGATGAGGGACAGGCCGTAGGAGCTTGTCAGGTTGTAAAACAGACGCAGCAGCGCCGCGAAGGGGATACAGATATAGTATCCGATGGTTGAAAACATAGAGATTTCCTCCAGAATGGGGATTCAGCCATACCGATGGCTGGTCCATTTGCACCCCCCATTTTCTCTTTTCGCCGCGCCGAAAAGAGAAAACGGGCCGTGCACGGTCCAAAAGAGAAAAGGGCGCTTTTGGTGGTCGCGGGAGTCTCACACTTCGATTGAAGGGTACGCAGGAAATTTGATGAGTAGACGCATGGACGTTCTTCTCTTCCCGCGCTTCGCGCCTAGCGGTCCCGTGCGGGAAAGAGGGTTCGTTTACCGGCGGTAGGAAGGTGGATTTGCCCAAACGTGCCAGACCAGGCGCGAAGCGCGGGAAGAGGAGCTAGAGACGATGCGTCAAAGCAACAAAACAACTTCGAAGGCACTCACAAATGCGGCAGAGCGTCCCATCGAGGTACGCTGTCAGACGCAGCCGGCAGAGGACCGGCAATTCACATTGGCACCGATTCAGGCCAGCCCCCGTACTTTGGGCACAATTTGACCCTTGCGGTCAAATTCGTGCCCCGGCGTCTCTTTTTTCTTTTGGACCGTGCACGGCCCGTTTTCTTTTTTCTCCACAAGCGGAGAAAAAAGAAAATGGGGGGTGCATCTGCCCAGCCATCCTCATGGCTGAAATCCTCCCCGCCCGCCAGGGCAGGAAAAAACTCCTCCGCCCGAAGGGCGGTAATCTCCATCCCCCTCAGGGAACCGGATCATACCCCCCCTTGTGAAAGGGGTTGCACCTCAGAATCCGCTTGAATGCCATCCATCCGCCCCGAAGGGCGCCATACTTCTCCACAGCCTCCAGGGCATACTGGGAGCAGGTGGGGATGTAGTTGCAGCAGCGGGGCCGGTAGGGAGAGACGGCCTTCTGGTAAAACCGGATGGCCAAAATGAGAATTCTCTTCATCTTTCGCCCTCCAGAAGATCCAGCTTCCGGCACAGCCGCACAAGGGCGTCGTTCAGCTCTCTCCAGGAGCATGACGCGGTCCGTCCCCGGGCCACCAGAATGACGTCCCAGCCGGTCTTGAGCTTGTCCCGGTTGAGGCGGTAGACCTCCCGCAGGCGGCGGCGGGCCCGGTTTCTCGTCACCGCTCCCCCGATCTTCGTGGAGGCGGTGATGCCCAGGCGGTTTCTCCCCAGCTTGTTTTTCCGGCAGTATACCACCATGGCCCCGCTGACGGCGGAGGCTCCCCGCTGGTACACCCGGCGAAACTCATAATTCTCTTTCAGCGTACAGGCCCGCTTCATCTCATTCCCCAGCTTTCTCGAACAAAAACTCTTTTAGGGACGGAGGAATCTGCAAAATTCCAGCCGTCCCTGAAGACGTTGTTCAAGTGTCTCCCGCGCGCCGTGCTCAGTAGGAAAGACGCGCGCGGCCCTTGGCGCGGCGGCGGGCCAGGACTTTGCGGCCGTTGGCGGTAGCCATCCTCTTGCGGAAGCCGTGGACCTTCTGGCCGTGGAGCTTCTTGGGCTGATAGGTACGTTTCGTAGCCATGCTTGAGACACCTCCTGTTTCAATTGCGTCCGCCCCAGAACCCGCTGAACGGACCCCGGGCGGCGCTTACTCGACACTGTTCCCCATTCGGTGAACAGCGCAGTAAACTTTTTGAGCGCCCCCTTACAAGAAAGGCGCATGGGATAGTATACCTTCTTTTTCAAAAGGTGTCAAGATAAACTTCAAATTTCCCTGAAATTCTCCCCTTTTCTCCCTTTTTTGAAAGATTTTCTACATATAGCGTCCGCTTTTCAAAAATGGGCTAAATCTTGCGCCGTTTCAGACAATATTTTTTGCTCTTTTATATTAGAATAGGTATTGCCTCTCTTTGCTTTTTTTGCTATAATGAGTTGTATTATTTTGTCCATTTTTCACGATACTTTTTACAGAGAATCCAAAAAAAGAGAGGTGTTTCCTTTTGAATTCTGTCGCCGATATATGGGCCAATATTCTGGTGCAGCTGAAACAGGACCTCTCGGAGACCACCATCGCCACTTGGTTCGATGAGCTGGAGGCTGTGGACATCCGGGGGAACACGTTTTATCTCCACTGTGCCAACGATTTCAAAACAAGCTATATCGAGTCCCTGTTTTTGAAAAACATCAAGTCCGCCCTGCGGGATATCTTCTCTACGGACTTTGAGGTGTCCATTCTGGACGACGAGGCCCTGGCAGAGTTCAAGGGTCCGGCGGAGCGAAAGAAGGACGACCGTTTCACCTCCGAGGAGTTCACCTTCGAGACCTTCGTGGTGGGTCCCTCCAATAAGCTGGCCTATGCCGCCTCCATGGCGGTGGCGGAGCACCCGGCTCAGAATTACAACCCCCTTTTGATCTACGGGGACTCCGGACTTGGCAAGACCCACCTCTTAAATTCCATCGCCAACGTCATCCGCCGGGACGACTCCCACTCTAAAATCGTCTACATCAAGGGCGACGACTTCATCAACGAGTTCATCGAGCTGGTCCGGGCGGGCCGGGGCAGCGAGTTCCGGGCCAAGTACCGCAGCGCCGACCTGCTGTTGGTGGACGACGTGCAGTTTGTGGCCGGCAAGGAGCAAGTACAGAACGAGTTCTTCCACACCTTTAACACGCTGTACGAGTCCGGCCGGCAGATCGTGCTGACCTCGGACCGCCCCCCCGCCGAGATGACGCTGCTGGACGACCGGCTCCGCACCCGGTTTGAGTGGGGACTGCTGGTGGACGTGGCTCCGCCGGACTTTGAGACCAGGGTGGCCATCATCAAAAACAAGGCCGCCATCCTGGGCATGACCCTGCCGGACAAGGTGGCGTTCACCATCGCGGAAAAGGCCACGGCCAACGTCCGCCAGCTGGAGGGCATCGTCAACAAGCTCCTGGCCTACAAGGACCTGCTGGGAGACGAGGCCAGCGAGGACACCGTCTCCCGGGCCATTCAGGACATTTTAAAACGGAGCAGCGAGTACATCCCCACTCCGGACGCCATTCTGGACTACATCAGCAAATACTACGGCGTGGACGCGGCGCTGATCCGGGGGCAGCAGCGGGTGCGGGAGGCCGTCCAGGCCCGGCAGATCGCCATGTACCTCATCCGCTCCATGACCAACCTCTCCGTGGTGGACATTGGAAAGGTCTTCGACAACCGGGACCACTCCACCGTGCTCTACTCCATCCAGCGGGTGGAGGAGAAGATGAAGCGGGAGCCCGCCTACGCCGAGCGGATCAAGGAGATCAAGACCAACATCAGCTCCAAGCGGTAACGGCAAATCTCCACATATTCCGTGGAAAAGGAAAAAGATCTTGTGGATAACCGCCCTCTTGGCGGAGAAGGGGAGAAAATGGTGAAAAAGGAACGCGGTGCCTGTGGAACCTGAATGTCCCATCCCCCAGCGGCTTCCGCCCTTTTTCCACATCGTTTCTCCCTACGGCTTCTATTTCTTTATAAACACTCTCTTTTCTTTAAAAAAAACGATATTCTCTCTATTTTGACTGATCTGACT
Organism: uncultured Oscillibacter sp.; assembly: GCA_947644365.1. Lineage (GTDB taxonomy): Bacteria > Bacillota > Clostridia > Oscillospirales > Oscillospiraceae > Oscillibacter. The sequence continues at coordinate 26,240 of CANRYZ010000013.1, forward strand.
GAAAGGAAACGACCGCTATGATGAAGTTCTCCTGTGAAAAGGCGCTGCTGCAGAGCGCCATCGCCGTCACCAGCCGTGCCGTAGCCCAGAAAAGCTCCATCCCCGCCCTGGAGGGACTGCTCCTCCGGGCCGGGCAGGATCTCACTATCTCCGGCTACAACATGAGCACCGGCATCCGCACCAAAATCTCCGCCGATGTGGGCCAGGAGGGGGAGATCGTACTGAACGCCCGCCTCTTCGGCGACATCATCCGCCGGATGCCCGACGACATGGTGACCTTCTCCGCCGACGAGCGGCAGATGGTCCACCTGAGCTGCGGCGACGCGGACTTCGACATCCTGGGCCTCTCTGCCGCCGACTATCCGGATCTGCCGGAGGTGGAGGACGAGTACGCCGTCACGATTCAGCAGAAGGTGCTGCGGGCCATGATCGAGGAGACCTCCTTCGCTGTTTCCACCAATGAGAGCAGGCCGGTGCACACCGGAGCCCTGTTTGAGATCGGCGAGAGGGGGCTGACCATGGTGGCAGTGGACGGGTTCCGTCTGGCCGTGCGGCGGGAGCCCCTGGAGCAGCTCTCCGGCGGAGCCTTCTCCTTTGTGGCTCCCGGCGCCGCCCTCAACGAGGTCAAGAGCATCTGCGGAGACACGGAGGACACAGCCTCCGTCACCCTGGGAAAGCGGCACATCCTCTTTGAGGTGGGAGATACGGAGCTGATCTGCCGGAGGCTGGAGGGAGAGTTTTTAGACTACAAAAACGCCATTCCCCGGTCCAACCCCATCTCCGTGACGGCGGAGACCAAGTCCCTGATCGAGAGCATCGACCGGGTGTCGGTGGTGATCTCCGACAAGCTGAAAAGCCCTGTGCGGTGCGTGTTCGACCACGACAAGGTGATGCTCTCCGCCAAGACTGGAAACGGCGAGGCCAAGGACGTGTGCCGCCTCTCCGGCGACGGCGGCGGGCTGGAGATCGGATTTAACAACCGCTACCTCATGGAGGCCCTGCGGTACGCTCCCGCCGACACGGTGAAAATCGAGCTGAACACGGGGGTGTCTCCTGCCATCATCGTGCCCACGGATGAAAAGGACAACTTTTTGTACATGGTTCTGCCGGTGCGGCTGAAATCGGCGGAGTGAGCCTATGAAGACCATTCTCATTACCACAGAGTTCATCAAGCTCCAGGACCTGCTGAAATTCGCAGGCCTTGTGGAGACCGGCGGCGAGGCCAAGGAGCGGATTCAGGCCGGGGAGGTCCGGGTCAACGGGGAGGTCTGCCCCCAGCGGGGGAAGAAGATCCGCCCCGGGGACGACGTGCTCTTCGGCGGGGGCCATTACACGGTGGGCTATGCGGATTGACCGCCTGGAGCTGGAGAATTTCCGAAACTACGGGCGGCAGGCCGCGGATTTCGACCCCCGGTGCAACGTGATCTTCGGGGAGAACGCCCAGGGAAAGACCAATCTGCTGGAGGCTCTGGTCTACCTTTCCCGGGGCAGGTCCCCCCGGGCCAGGACGGACCGGGAGATGATCGGCTTCGACGCTCCCGCCGCCCGCATGTCCGCCCGGGTCTTCGCCCGGGAGAGGGAGTTTCTGACGCAGGTGGACCTGTTCCGGGACCGGCGGCGGCGGATGTCCGTCAACCGGGTTCCCGCCAAGAACAGCGCGGCCCTCAGCGAGGTCTACCAGACCGTATTCTTCTGCCCGGAGGACCTGTTTTTGATCCGGGAGGGAGCCGCCGCCCGGCGGAAATTCATGGACGCCGCCCTGTGCCAGCTGCGGCCCCGGTACGCCGCCGCCCTGGCGGAGTACGGCCGGACCTACGAGCACAAGACCCGCATCCTCCGGGACGCGGAGGAGCGGCCGGACCTGCTGGCGGCTCTGCCGGAATTCAACGAGCGGCTGGTGCGGCTGGGCGCGGTGCTGATCCACTACCGCCAGCAGTTTGCTGTTCGGTTGAATGAGTACGCCGCCGTCCACCACCAGGAGTGCTCCGGAGGGCGGGAGCTGCTGGAGATTCGGTATAAGACCGTCTCCTCCGTGGAGGACCCGGCGGCGGACGCCGCTGTTGTCACAGAACAGCTGCGGCGTCACATGGAGTCCCATCAGGCGGTGGAGCGGGCCGCCCGGCTGTGCCTCTCCGGGCCCCACAAGGACGACCTTCTGGTGAGCATTGACGGAAGGGACGCCAAGCAGTACGCCTCTCAGGGACAGACCCGGACGGCGGCGCTGGCCATGAAGCTGGCGGAGCGGGAGATTTACCGGAACGTCTCCGGGGAGTATCCGGTTCTGCTGCTGGATGATGTGCTCTCCGAGCTGGACCCCCGGCGGCAGGAGTTTGTGCTCAACCGCATCGCAGGGGGGCAGGTGTTTATCACCTGCTGCGAGGACGACCGGCTTCCCCAGCTGCTGGGGGGGAAGGTGTTCCATGTGGAACGGGGGGAGATTGGGTGATACCCGATCTTGGATGGTTCTCGCCCTGACGGGCGGGGCGGGTTTCAGCCATGTCGATGGCTGGTCCGGATTTGCACCCCCCATTTTCTTTTCTCCTGGCGTGGAGAAAAGAAAACGGGCCGTGCACGGTCCAAAAGAAAAGAGACGCTTTTGGAGGTCGCGGAAGCCTCACGCTTCGATAGAAGGGCGCGCAGGAAATTTGATGCATGGACGCATGGACTTCCTTCTCTTCCCGCGCTTCGCGCCTGGATGGTTTCATTTGGGGTGGAGTGTGAGATACAGATTGTCCGGAGCAGGGGGAGATGGGTAGATGGATAAAAAATATGTTACGAGACTTGTGATCGCCCTGATTCTGATCCTGCTGGGGGTGGAGGTTGTTATGGAGACGCGGTACTCCTGCGATGAAGCAGCGGTGGCGTCGGAGAACACGGAGGCCATTCTGCGGCGGGCGCCCCTGGTGGAGATCACGGAGGAGGATCGGGCCATGATGGAGGCGTTTTCCCAGTGTGCCGCTGTTGGGAATCTGCTGGAGAGCGGTGAGAACGGAGATCTGTCCGCCTCGGATGATCCGGAGCTGATGGAGACCGCGGACAGGTATTTTTCCCCGGAGAGCGCGGCGACGGTGGTTGTGAGCGTCATGTTTTATGAGGACGGCTCCTCCCTGTATGTGAATTGGCAGAACGGGGACGGACAGAGGTTTGTCCTTGAGAAGATGAGAGACGGCGGGGAGCGGGACTATTACAAGCTGTACTCCCTGAACCGGAGGACCTTTTATGAGAACTGGGACAACCAGCAGGCTCGGAAAATCGTAGTCCGCCGCCGGTGGTTTGCCTGGCTGCGGGACCGGGTATGAGAGGAGTGAGCCATGTATCTCCATCTGGGTCAGAACGAGATCGTCCCGGACCGCCGGATCATTGGAATCTTTGACCTGGACAAGTGCTCCACGTCAAAGCGGACCCGGGACTACCTGGCCGCCGCGGAGCGGGAGGGCGTGGTGCTGGACGTGTCCGGGGACATCCCCAAGTCCTTTGTGGTGTGCGACCACCCCTACCACGACCAGATCGTGTACCTCAGTCAGCTGAACACCTCCACGCTGTCCAGCCGGGCGGAGAAAAATCATTTTCGGAACAACTTTGAATAAGGAGGCCTTTATGAACCCGATTGAATATCTGTGGAAGGACCGCAAGCGCCGTCTTGGGCTGCCCCTCTCCTTTACCCGGTACAGCCTCAGCGAGGACCGGCTGTTCTGCGAGACGGGCCTTTTGAACCTCAAGGCCGACGAGGTGCTGCTCTACCGGGTGCGGGACCTGGAGCTGACCATGACCCTGGGACAGAGAATTTTTGGAGTCGGGACCGTGTGCGTCCACTCCTCGGACAAGAGCATCCCCCATCTGGATTTGAAGAACATCAAAAAGCCCCGGGAGGTCAAGGAGCTGATCCACCAAAACGTGGAGGCCGCCAAGGACAAGCGGCGGATGCGCACCACGGAGCTCATGGGCGCGGGACAGGAGCCCGACGGGCTCTGCGAGATGGAGGAGGACGAGGAGCTGGACTGATGGATCAAGGCCCGTGATGGGACATCCTATGCGGGTTTTTCCAGGGGTATTCCAAAAATCAGCGCCGGCGTTTCGCCGGAGGGAGGAGAAAAGGTATGAGTTTATTGATGAAATTGGCAATGCCGCTGATCAATCTGCTGTCCTTCTACGCGTATCCAATCGTCTGTTTTGACATCAGCCCTGTGGCCACGGCGATGGCGGCGGGCTTTGTCCTGCTGGGAGCGGTGGTACAGGGATGCCTGCTCTACAGGAGAAAGAGAGCCGCCCGGTTTCCGGTTCTGTGCGCTGCTGTGGCGGCGGCCTCCTTTCTGCTGATCTATCTGATGGATGTGTGGAACAGGCTGGCGGAGAGAGGCGATCCGCTCATTCCCATCTCCCTGTCCATGATCGTATTCAGCGTCGCGGCGGCGTACGTGCTGCTGGGGGCGCTGGCCGGCTGGCTGATCTACCGGACTGCCTGTAGGGCCCGTTCCGGGAAATAAGCTCCCTGCTGTCTGTATTCCGGAAGTCTTGAATTGAACTTGGAGCGGGGAAAGGTGGACCGGAAAGGGGTCCGGTCCTGCTTTTTCCGCTCTGAAAAATCATAAGGAGAATTGTATGGCAGACAATGAGATTTTGAATTCCACAGCTGTGGACGCGTCCAACGAGTACGATGCCTCTGAAATTCAGGTATTGGAGGGGCTGGAGGCCGTGCGCAAGCGTCCCGGCATGTATATCGGCTCCACCAGCGAGTCCGGCCTTCACCACCTGGTCTATGAGATCGTGGACAACGCCATCGACGAGGCCCTGGCGGGCTACTGCGACGAGATCACCGTTACCATCAACCCCGGGGACACCATCACCGTCACCGACAACGGCCGGGGCATCCCCGTGGACATCCAGGCCCAGACGGGCCTGCCCGCCCTGGAGGTGGTGTACACCGTGCTCCACGCCGGCGGAAAATTCGGCGGCGGAGGCTACAAGGTCTCCGGCGGCCTTCACGGCGTGGGCGCCTCCGTGGTGAACGCCCTCTCGGAGTGGCTGGTGGTCCAGGTCCACAAGAACGGCGAGATCTACGAGATGCGCTTCTCCCGGGGCGAGGTGACCCAGAAGATGACCGTAGTGGGAAAGACGGAGCGCACCGGCACCACCGTCACCTTCAAGCCGGACCCGGAGATGTTCGACGTGACCGTGTACAACTACGATACCATCCACACCCGGATGCGGCAGCAGGCCTTTTTGAACGCCGGGCTGAAAATCTCCACCTTTGATAAGCGGGAGGGCCGGGAGGCCTCGGACTCCATGCGCTACGAGGGCGGCATCCGGGAGTACGTGTCCTGGCTGAACCAGAACAAGACCCCCATCCACCCCCAGGTCATCTACATGGCCGGACAGAAGGACGACTCCTCCGCCGAGGTGGCCCTCCAGTACAACGACGCCTATAACGAGATGATCGTCTCCTTCGCCAACGACGTGCGCACCCCCGAGGGCGGTATGCACGAGGAGGGCTTCAAGCGGGCGCTGACCACTGTGCTGAACAATTACGGTCGGAAGATCAAGATGCTCAAGGACGATGAGAAGGTCTCCGGCGAGGACTGCCGGGAGGGACTCACCTGCGTCATCTCCGTGAAGCTGACGGAGGCCCAGTTCGAGGGCCAGACCAAGGCCAAACTGGGCAACAGCGAGATCAGGACCCTGGTGACGGGGATCGTCTCGGAGAAGCTGGACACCTTCCTGGAGGAGAACCCCCAGGTGGGGCGGATGATCCTGGACAAGGCCCTGACGGCCAACCGGGCCCGGGAGGCCGCCAAGAAAGCCCGGGAGTCCATCCGCCGCAAGACCGCCCTGGGGGGCGCCGCCATGCCGGACAAGCTGCGGGACTGCAATGAGAACAACCCCGAGCTGACGGAGATTTACATCGTGGAGGGCGACTCCGCCGGAGGCTCCGCCACCCAGGGGCGGGATTCCCGCTTCCAGGCCATCCTGCCGCTGTGGGGCAAGATGCTCAACGTGGAGAAGGCCCGGGCGGACAAGGTCTACGGCAACGACAAGCTCCAGCCCGTCATCACCGCTCTGGGGGCCGGGATCGGAGACGAGTTTGACGCCGGAAAGCTCCGGTATCACAAGGTCATCATCATGGCCGACGCCGACGTGGACGGCGCCCACATCCGGACGCTGCTCCTGACCTTCTTCTTCCGCTTCATGAAGCCTCTCATTGAGCAGGGGTACGTCTACTCCGCCGTGCCGCCCCTCTTCAAGCTGACCCGGGGCAAGCAGACGCGCCTGGCCTTCTCCGAGGAGGAGCGGGACGCCATCTCCGCCGAGCTCCGGGGGGACAACCCCAACGCCAAGGTGGACATCAGCCGGTTTAAGGGCCTGGGCGAGATGAACCCCCACGAGCTGTGGGAGACCACCATGGACCCGGAGAAGC
>CANRYZ010000014.1 GCA_947644365.1 uncultured Oscillibacter sp.
CTGAACCGGTGCTTCCGTAAATTGCCGGTCTTCTGCCGGCTGCGTCTGACAGCGTACCTTGCGGGGGCGCTCTGCCGCATTTGTGAGTGCTGTCGAAGTTGTTTTGCTGCTTTGACGCATCGCCCCTAGCGTCTCTTCCCGCGCTTCGCGCCTAGCCTGGCACGTTTGGGGGCGCTGTGGGGGCCGGTTTCTTGACCAGCCTTCTCCCGTTGATCGTGGAAATGCCCGTTGGGGCGTGATGGGAAAACGCTGATGGCTAGTCCATCAGCGTTTTCCAGTTTTTGTCCCGGCGGGCGGCGAAGCACATCTCGATCTGCTCCCGGGTGTTCTTCTCCTCCGCCAGGGGCGGCAGGTCCTCCAGGGCAAAATATCCGCTCTCCGTGGTCTCGATGTTGGGGGTGAAAGCCCCGCCGGCGGCGGAGCATAGGACAAAGATTTTGCAGACCTTCCAGGCGTAGCGGGGGTGGTTGTGCTTCTCCCGGTCCTGGATGGCGATGACGGCGTCCGCCGTCACCTCCAGGCCCGCCTCCTCCCGCACCTCCTTGACGGTGTTTTCTTTGACGGACACGTTCACGTCCACCCAGCCCCCGGGCAGGGACCACGTGCCGTTGTTCTCCCGCACCAGCAGGATCTTTTCGCCCTGAAAAATGGCGGCCCGGGTGTCCAGCTTGGGGGTCTGGTAGCCCGTCTCGCAGCAGAAGAGGTCCCGGGCCTTCTCCAGGGGGACGTCCCCCTGGAGGCTGACCATCTCGGCGGCAATGGCGCGAATCCGCTCGTACCGCTCCCGGTCGTAGGGGTCCGCCCCGTAGTGCAGGCCCGCCTGGGCCAGGGCCTGGAGCTCCACCGCCCAGTCCAACCACGGATTTGTCCGGTCCATTGCGATCCTCCTTTAGAACCTGTTTCATATCCCGCCGAATGGCGTTTAGAGAGACATGAAACACGCTTTTACGGGCGGCCCCCTGCCGGGAGACGGCAGGGGGCCGCTGTTTTTTGCTCTATGCCGCCGGCTCTGTCAGGGACAGCGTCACCTCAAGGATCTCCCCGTCCCGCCACAGCGTCATGGACAGCTCGTCGCCCAGGTGGCGCTGGCGGCGGACCCGCAGAAGGTCCTGGCTGGAGTTGACGTCCCGGCCGCCGGCGGCGAGGACGTAGTCCCCCTCCCGGACCCCCGCCTTATCCGCGGGAGAGTTTTTTGTCACCGACTGTACCTGGATGCCCCAGACCTCCGGCTCCACCTGCTCCGCCACCTGGAGAACGGTGACGCCCAGCACCGGCTCCGGCTGGAGGCTGCCAAAGGCCAGGAGGTCGTTGACGATCCGCTCCATGTAGGCCGTGGGGATGGCGAAGCCCAGGCCCTCGATGTTGGAGTAGCGGGAGGTCATCTTGATGGTGTTGATGCCCACCACCTGGCCGTATTCGTTGATGAGGGGGCCGCCGGAGTTGCCGGAGTTCAGCGCCGCGTTGGTCTGGAGCAGCGTCATGGTGCGGCCCTCCACCTCCACGTCCCGGTCGATGGCGGACACGATGCCGTCGGTGAGGGTGCCCCGCAGCTCCACGCCCAGGGGATTGCCGATGGCGTACACCTTGTCCCCCACGGTGAGGAGGTCCGAGTCGCCGAAGACGGCGGCGGGCAGGTCCCGCCCCTCCACCTTCAAGATGGCCAGGTCGCTGTCCGCGTCCCCGGCCACGTATTTGGCCTCGTAGCCCCGGCCGCTGTCCAGGGCCACGGTGCAGGCCTGTCCGCCCTCCACCACGTGGTAGTTGGTAATGAGATATCCGTCCCGGGTGAAGAGGACGCCGGTGCCCACGGAGGCGGAGCCGTCCCCCAGGTCCGCCAGGACCACCACCACCGCCGGGTTCACCTGGCGGTAGACCTCCTGGGCGGCGAGGGCCTCGCCGTGCTCCCGCTCCAGGGGCAGGGAGACGCCCCGGCCCGTGGGCCAGCGGGGAATGGCGGTCTCCTGGGGGGCGACGGGCTCCCCTGGCTCCCGGAAATCGTAGTCAAAGGGGTCCGGCCGGGCGCGCCGGGGGGCGGACCAGTCCAGAAGGAACGCCGCCGCCGCCAGGGCCGCGGCCAGGGCGAAGCAGCCCAAAAAGATCCAAAGCCCCCGTTTGGACCGCCGCCGGGCCGCCGGGCCCCGGGAGGGGGCGGGCGGCGCCGCCTGTCCGGACGCGCCGGGCAGGGGGCGGCTGTATGTCTCCACCACCTCCCCCGGCGGGGGCTGGCGGTAGCGCTCCACCACCTCCCCGGGGAGGCGGGTCAGATCCTGTTCTTCCATGGGACCTCATTCCGCGGCCAGGGAGAAGGAGAAGGTGGTCACGCCGTTCTCGCTGGTCACATTGATTTTTTCCTTGTGCTGTTCCAGAATGGTCTTGACGATGTAGAGCCCCAGGCCCACGCCGTCCTTGTCCCGGCTGCGGGACTTGTCGCTCTTGTGGAACCGCTCGAACAGCAGCGGCAGCTCCTCCGCCGGAATGGTGTCGCCCACGTTGCGCACCGTCACCCGGGCCTTGCCGTCCAGGAGGGCCACGCCCAGGTAGAGCGTGGACCCGGCGGTGGCGAACTTGGCGGCGTTCTCCAGAAGATTGTAGATTACCTGGGTGATCATGTCGTTGTCCCCCAGCACCAGAATGGGCGCCTCGGGAATGTCCGCCTCCACGTCCAATCGCCGGTCCGTGATCTTGCGCTCCATGGAGATCAGCACCCGGCGCATACTCTCGCAGATGTCGAAGTGCCCTCCGTTTCGCAGGGGGTCCATCACCTGGAGCTGGCTCACGTCCAGCATCCGGCGGACCATGCGGCTGAGGCGGCGGCTCTCGTCGGAGATGATCTGGAGGTACTGCCGCTCGTTCTCCGGCGGGATGGTGCCGTCCAGAATGCCGTCGGTGTAGCCGGCGATGGTGGTCATGGGGGTCTTGAGCTCGTGGGAGATATTGGCGATGAACTCCTGCCGCTGGCGCTCCGTCTGCTGGAGGGACTCCGCCATGTGGTTGAAGGAGGCCGCCAGCTCGCCGATCTCGTCCACCTGGCCGTAGTCGTTCACCCGAATGTCAAAGTCCCCGGAGGCGTACTGCCGGGTGGCCTGGACCATCTCCCGGATGGGCTGGATCTGCCGCATGGCGGTGACGGAGGAGGCCATGAAGGCCACCATCAGCACCACGAAGGCGGTCATGAAAAACAGGCCGATGAAGCCCTGCCACATGGCGTTTAAGGAGGCGCTGGTGGACACGGCGAAGGCCATGCCCGCGGTGGACCGCCCGTCGCTGGACAGGGCGGGGACGCCCAGGATGAACCGCTTGCCGGCGTACAGCCCGCCCAGATCGTCCCGCTGGGCGCAGACGCCCTCCTCCAGCACCGTTTGGACCATCTCCTCCGGCATGGTGACCACCCGGCCCTCCAGGGTCTTGTCCGTGGAGAGGAGCACGTGGCCCCCGGTGTCGCAGATCAGAAACTCCACGTCGGAGACGTTGGCGGCCACCACCGCCAGCTGGCGGAAGTCCTCCCGGTCGTAGCTGGGGTCGTTTTCCAGGTAGCCGGCGGCCAGCCGGGCCACCATCTGGACCCGGTCCCGCAGCTCGGCGCGCTCCTGGTTTCTGGCGTAGTTGTAGCTCAGGGAGAAAAAGGATGCGCCCAGGAGGAACAGCGTCAGCAGGACCATGCTGACCATGGCCAGCAGCTGCCGCCAGTAGAGGCCCTGGAAATGCTTCCGGACACGGCTCATGGCTTCTCCGGCTGCTTGGCGGCCGTGACCTCGAATTTATAGCCCACGCCCCACACGGTTTTCAGCGCCCACTGGTCGGAGATGTTCTCCACCTTCTCCCGCAGACGCTTGATATGGACGTCCACGGTACGGCTGTCGCCGAAGTAGTCGAAGCCCCACACCTCGTCCAGAAGCTGGTTGCGGGTGTACACCCGGTTGGGGGTGGAGGCCAGATGGTAGAGGAGCTCCAGCTCCTTGGGGGGCGTGTCGACCTTCTTCCCGTCGACGATCAGCTCGTAGGAGTCCAGGTCCACCACCAGCTTGTCAAAGGTCAGGCGCTTGCTGGTGTCGTTGGGGATCTCCGTGCGCCGCAGCACGGCATTGATCCGGGCGATGAGCTCCTTCATCTCAAAGGGCTTGACGATGTAGTCGTCGGCTCCCATCTCCAGGCCCTGGATGCGGTCGAAGACCTCGCTCTTGGCGGTGAGCATGATGATGGGCACCTTGCTGGTCTCCCGGACCTTGGCGGTGACGGACCAGCCGTCCATCACCGGCAGCATGATGTCCAGCAGGATCAGGTCCGGCGTCTCCCGCTGGAACTCCTCAATGGCCCGCCCGCCGTCGCCAGCGATGCGGACGTCGAAGCCCTCCTTCACCAGGTACATGTGGATCAGGTCGGAGATATTGCGGTCGTCCTCCACTACCAGGATATTGCGTCCCATGGCGCTCCCTCCAATTTTTGCAAGATCTGATTTCTATTATACCGGTTTCTGTCCCGGGGTGTTGAATTTTCTGTTAAGGAATCGGCGGCGGCCGGCGTTTTTCAGGGCAGGATCTCCGTCAGGGCCAGGCACCGGTCCTCCGCCTGGGCGGCGGCGGTGAGAAAAGCCCGCAGGCCCGCGGCGTTCAGGGCGCTCCCCAGCCAAACCTGCACGTCCCCCTGCCGGGAGGAGATCTGCCGCAGGAGGCTCTCGGCCTGGGCGCCGTCCCACAGGCCGCCGGCGGAATGGTCCAGCTTCGCCTCCAGGCAGGAGAAGCCCGCCTCCCGGGCCTCCCGGCGGGCCGCCTCGCTTCCGTTTTGGATGCAGGCCAGGCGGGTTTTCCCCATGGTGGCCCGGGACAGCAGGGCGTTTCCGGCCTCCAATTGCTCCGCCACCGTCCGCTCCGGGTCCCCGGCGTCCGCCAGCAGGCCGACAGCGTGCCCCGTGGCGGCCATCCGCCGGAGAAGATCCCCCTGGCTCTCCAGAAATTCCGGAGAGCAGAAGAACGCCGCCTGGGCCCCGTGGGCGTCCAGGGCGTCCAGCTGGGCCGCCGTGCCGCTCCCCGCCTCCAGGCAGAGGTACACGGTCTTTCCGTCCCCGGCGGGGAGCTGGATGCCGCCGGGGACGCTCCCCGCGCCGCCGTTCTCCGGCCGCCGCTCCCGCAGGTACTGCTCGTACCGCATGGCGATCTGGCTGAAGGCGGCGTTGATAAAGGCCTTCTCCGACAGGCCGAAGTTGGGCTGCCGCAGCCACACCAGGGCGCCGTAGCTGTCCTCGCCGGCGGCGCTGACGGTCAGGGGCGTTACGGAGTACTCCAGCTTGAAAAACTCCGCCACGATCGAGGCCGGGACGAAGATCTCCCCGCCCCGCCGGATGGCCCCCCGGGCGGTAACGTTCCCGTCGGTGTCCCGGACGAAATTGCCGCTGAGGTCGAACATCAGCGAGCCCTCCCGGCCGTAGAGGATGCACAGGTTGGGGTTGGAGACGCTGCTGGGGAGATAGGCCACCCCCAGGGACCGGTTCACCTGCCCGGTGAAGATGGAGCTGGCCACGTACAGATACCCCTCGGACCAGAAGGGCATGGTGGCGTCGTCCAGGGGGAGGATGTCGTTGCCCGCCGCGGTGATGTAGACGCTGCCCGCCGCCTCCGCCGCCGCGGGGGCCAGCCCCAGGGCCAGCGCCAAACACAGCGCCAGCGCCGCCGCTCTCTTTTTCACGGTTCCTCGCCCCCCCTCTCCGTCTCCGGACGGCCGGATAGAATGTATTATTATATCATGTCTCCCCGTGGGTTGTAAAGCCCGCCGCCGGATAGGGGTCCACGGTGACGCCGGTGTAGTAGTGGGTCAGAATTTCCCGGTAGTCCGCTCCCTCCGCCGCCATGGCGTCGGCGCCGTACTGGCTCATGCCCACGCCGTGGCCGTAGCCGGTGACAAAGAACGCCAGGGTCTCGCCCTGGACCTCCCAGGTGAAGCAGGCGGAGCGCAGGCCCAGGGCGGCGCGCAGAGCGGCGCCCTTTACCGTCACGCCGCCCACGGACAGGGTGGAGACGCTGCCGGCGTCGTCCGTCTGGGGCTCGCTGAGCCAGCCGGCCATGCCGCCGGAGAGGTCCGCCTCCGGGAAGGCCGCCAGGAGCTTTTGCCGCAGCTCCTCCCGGGAGAACTCCGCCCGGCTGTAGTAGTTGGGGACGCGCTCCGCCGCCTCCGGGGAGGAGACCGCCTGGAGATAGGGCAGGTCGCTGAGCCACACCTCCCCCGCCTTCCGGGTCATCCCCGCCGAGGAGGAGTGGAACACCGCCAGGATCGGCACGCCGCCGTAGAGGATCGTCTGCCCGTCGGTGGACGTGACGGCCTCCTCGATCTTCCGCTCGAAATCGTCCGCGTTCTCCCCCCAGTTGGCCCGGGCCCGCTCCTCGTTGATGTAGGCCTGGCAGCAGGTGTGGTCCGTGCACACGTCCGCATCGCCGCCGTGGTTCCCGCCGGTCTGGAGCTTGTACAGCGTATACGTCCGGGCCGCCACCGCCTGGGCTTTCAGCGCCTCCGGGTGAAAGGAGGCGGGCATCTCCGCCCGTACCACGCCCAGGAGGTACTCCCCCAGGTCCATCTCCAGCACCGCGTCCCCGTCCAGCACCCGGAGCGAGGCCTCCCCGTCCAGCCGGCCGCTGACGAAGGGCGGGCCCTCCGTTTCATCCACCGGGGTCTCCCGCCCGAAAAGGGCCGTGCGGAAGGGCGCGACCACCAGCAGGGGCAGTAAAAACAGCGCCGCCAGCAGCAGCGCCGACACGGCCGCGCTCTGCCGGACCTGGTTTCTCCGTCTCATAGGGTTCCTCCTTTGTTTTGCCGGGCCTGTCCGCCTCATACTCGATACACTCTATGCGCCGGGACGGAATTTATGGCCATGCCGGAGGCAAAATGATTGCTTCCCGCCATGGACAAATCTCCCAAACCGTGATATACTTCCAGATGACTTTTTATCCGAAAGGATTCTGTGTGATGAAAAAACAACTCCTGCTCCCCCTGGCCGCCGCGGCGGGGGGCGCTGCGGCCCTGGTGCTGCGGCTGCTGCAAAACAAGACCGGCTTTGACCCCGCCACCGGCCTGCCCATCCCCGGCAACGCCCCGGGGATAGCCCTGGCGGCGTTCCTGGTCCTTCTGGCCGCGGCGCTGTGCCTCCTGACCCGACTGCTGCCGGCGGAGAGCGAGGACGGCCCCTTTTTCCCCGAGGACTTCCGCACGACGAACGCCGCCCTGGTGGCCCTGCCCGTCACGGGCATTTTCCTCATGGCCGTCTCCGGCGCGCTGGACGTCGCCGCCGGGGCGGCGATGCTGAACGCCCTGGAGGGCGTGGGCGGGCCGGACGGCCCCGCCGTGGTCTGGTCCGCCTGGGGAGGGGCCTCCGGCCTCACCTTTACCCCCAAGGCCCGGGTGCTGGCGGGGGCCCTGGTGCTGATCTCCGCCGTGAGCCTCTTCCCCGCCGCCGCCTGCTGCCGCCGCCGTCCCGGCGTCCGGCCCAGGAGCGCCAGCCCCGCCCTGCTGCTGGCGCCCCCGGTGTGCATGGTGGCGCGGCTGGTGCTGGCCTACCGGGTGGACTCCGTGAATCCGGCCCTCCAGGCGTATTATGTGGAGATTTTGGCTCTGACGTTCATGACCCTGGCCTTTTACCGGCTGTCCGGCTTTGCCTATCACGCCGTCAGGCGCCGCCGCTTTGCCCCCTATGCCGCCGCCGGAGCGGCGCTGTGCCTGGCGGCCCTGGCGGACAGCGAGGGACTGTCCGCCCTGCTGCTGTACGCCGGCGGCGCGGCCACCCTGCTGGGCTTTTTGCTGCTGTGGCTGACGGAGGGGCAGTCCGTGTCGGAGATCGTGGAGGGTTAGCTTCGATTGACAGGGGTAAATACGGTTTTTCAGGGCCAAAACGGACGCTGGCGGCGTTATCCTCGTTGCCGGGCGTCAGCCCGGCTGCCTCGTCTGCCTTGCCAGCGTCCGTTTTTACTCCCGAAAAACTCCGAAGGACCTGCCAGCGAGTATAAATGAGAGCTGGCAAGGCCGCAGGATGCAGGCGGGCTTCCGCCCGCCAAATCCGAGAACGCAGTCCAGCGCTCATTTAGGCCGCTGGCAGGCGTGTTTACCCCTGTCAATCGAAGCTGGCCCCAGACGATTGTAGCACACGAAACGTCCCCGTCAATGCCCTTTGGCCCCTGGGGGAGATATTTACAGAAAGTTCAAAGAAAGTCAGGATTCTCTTCATATTTTCCGGTTATGCTGAATCCATCCTCCAAGGAGGACATCTCCCTCTCATTTCTTTTTTCTCTCCAAACACGGCGGCGCGGACCCGGCCAGCGGGCGCGCCGCCGTGTTTGCGCATGTTGCGGCGTCCGGGAGGGGCGGGACCCCAGCGTTTTCCCGCGTTTCCTGGAAGATGTTCTTGCAAAAGGACAGGAGATTATATATAATGACGCCATACAGAGTTTCCGGGACGGACTGCCGCCCGGGGGAACATGGAGGAATGAGCTATGCGAGGAGTTCACAGCGCGGTAGACGACATCCGCCGCACCGTATTCAAAGAGGTCGCCCGGCTGGCCTTTGAGGGCAGCGACCCCCGCCAGGCGGACCAGATCCCCTTCAGGATGATCCAGGGCGACGTGGCCCACCACCGCCATGACGTGTTCCTGGAGCGGGCCATCGTGGAGGAGCGGGTCCGCCTGGCCCTGGGCCTGAATATGCGCTACGCCGGGGACGGCGTGCCCATCAGCGAGGACATCCAGTGGGCCGAGAAATTCCAGGAGCACTACCAGAACCCCCTGGTGAACATCATCCCCTATGCCTGCAACGCCTGCCCGCCCAAGCAGATCCGCATCACGGACAGCTGCCAGGGCTGCATCTCCCACCCCTGCATGAACGTCTGCCCCAAGGACGCCATCTATCTGGACGAGAACAAGCACTGTCACATCGACCAGGACAAGTGCATCAAGTGCGGCAAGTGCTACAACCAGTGCCCCTACCGGGCCATCAGCCGCATCGACCGCCCCTGCGCCGCCGCCTGCGGCATGGATGCCATCGAGTCCGACGAGCTGGGCCGGGCCAAGATCAACTACGATAAGTGCGTCTCCTGCGGCATGTGCCTGGTCAACTGCCCCTTCGGCGCCATCGCCGACAAGAGCCAGATCTACCAGCTGGGCAAGGCCCTGCGCCGGGGGGAGAAGGTCATCGCCTGCGTGGCCCCGGCCTTTGTGGGCCAGTTCGGCAAGGACGCCACCCCCGCCAAGCTCCACGCCGCCATGAAGGTGCTGGGCTTCTACGACGTGGTGGAGGTGGCCATCGGCGCGGACCTGTGCACCGTGGAGGAGGCCCACGACTTCCTGGAGGAGGTCCCCGCCAAGCAGCCCTGGATGGGCACCAGCTGCTGCCCCGCCTGGAGCGTCATGGCCAAAAAGCTCTACCCGGAGTTCGCCGACTACATCTCCATGGCCCTGACCCCCATGGTCATCACCGCCCGCATGGTAAAGAAGGACCACCCCGACGCCAAGGTGGTCTTCATCGGGCCCTGCTCCGCCAAGAAGCTGGAGGCCAACCGGCGCACCATCCGCTCCGACGTGGACTTCGTGCTGACCTTTGAGGAGCTCCAGGGCATCTTCGACGCGGCCAGCATCGACTTTTCCACCCTCCAGCCCAACCCCGAGGACGAGATGGGCGAGGGCACCGGCATGGGCCGGGGCTTCGCCGTGGGCGGCGGCGTGGCCGCCGCCGTGGTGGAGGCCATCAAGCACATCGACCCGGACCGGGAGATCAAGATCGAGTACGGCGACGGCCTGAAAAACTGCCGCAAGATGCTGGCCATGGCCAAGGCCGGCAAGCGGGACGGCTATCTGCTGGAGGGCATGGGCTGCCCCGGCGGCTGCGTGGCCGGCGCAGGCACCATCCGCCCCGTGAAGGAGAGCACCCTGAACGTCTCCCAGTTCAAGGCGGCCGCCCCGGAGGAGAGCTGCACCGCCAGCCCCTATCTGGACCGGCTGGAGGAAGTGGAGGAGAAGAAACCGTGATCCGTTCCGGCGGGGCCGCCCTGCGGCC
The DNA here is from genome assembly GCA_947644365.1 of uncultured Oscillibacter sp. Classification (GTDB taxonomy): domain Bacteria; phylum Bacillota; class Clostridia; order Oscillospirales; family Oscillospiraceae; genus Oscillibacter. The sequence goes on from CANRYZ010000014.1 coordinate 10,024, forward strand.
CCGCCGGAGATAAAATGGAAAAGCCGTCAATTTTCATCTTGCTTTTTCCCAAAAGAGCTGTTATAATAAACCCCGTTGACGCGGCTGTAGTTCATCGGTAGAACGGCAGCTTCCCAAGCTGCATAGGTGGGTTCGACTCCCATCAGCCGCTCCAAAAAGAGAGACACGCCATTTGGCGTGTCTCTCTTTTTGGAGCGGCTGATGGGCCGGTTTTGCCCTTTGGGCAAAACCGGGTCCGCCGCGGCGGGGCTGGTTGAAATCCCGCAGGGAAAACCTATGGTTTCCCCTGCGGACACCCTCTTCCTTTTTTCTGCGGGCCGGTTTCGGCGTGAGCGGAAGAACGTGGCCTGTGATTAGGCGTAGAAGCGCAGAGACTGAAGCGCCGCTCGCTCCAGAGAGCAGGATGGCTTTTCCTGAATGCGCTGCCAGGTCCCGCGCAGAGGGCGCTCTTGAAGATGAGTTTTTTCTTTGGGTACGCTGGCCGCTGGCCGCTGGAACAGCTTCGGACGGGCCGGATATGATAAGACACGCATCATGCAGACCTCCTGTGTTTTAATCGTTGAAACCGCAATGCGCATTGGCGGTTTCTGTATCCAATATATAGAATTCGACAGCCTGTTTCTATGTTGACATAGAACAAGCTATTTTATATAATTTGTGATAATGTCATAATTAGGAGATGCGGGTATGGGGAAATATGAGAATTATCCTACTTTGCGGGAGCTTCTGGGGCATCATGTGTTTACAGGCAGTCATGTGCTTGGTGGGGAGAATGCGCTGGATACGCCTGTCGCCGCTGTAAATTTGACGGATACACCGGATTACTGGGACTGGGTTTCGCCTCGAGAGCTGCTGATTACCACCTGTTTTGCCATCCGTGATGACCGAACAGCGCAGTCTGTCTTTATCGAGAGACTCTCAGAGCTGGGACTGGCGGGCGTCTGTATCAAGCCCTCCAGGTTTCTGGGAGGTATGCCGGAATGTATGGTGGCGGCGGCCCGGGAGCGTGCGTTTCCACTGATTGAGCTGCCGCCCCAGGTCCGCTTTGCGGACATAACAAAGGCGGTGTCCGATGAGCTTCTCCGCCGGAAGACGGCGATGCTCCACAACAGTATATCGGTAAACCAGATGCTGTTGCAGACGATCACGGCCGGGGCGACCTTGCGCGACCTTGCACGAAGCGTGCGGGAGATTACAGGCGGGAGCGTTCTTCTGGTAGACAGCATCAATGGCCGCCAGGCGTACAGCTTGTCGGAGGCGGACGCCGTGCGGCTGTCTGCCCTGGACCGGGACGCGATTTGCCGGACCCTTTCAGAAGAGGCGGACGCCTATGAAATGCGGCTTGACGGTCATCTGTTCGGCACTGTCTGCTTGTGCCGGGAGGAGGGGTGGCCGCCGCTTCACAGGGACATCCTCTCGCAGCTCCTCCAAACAATCCCGCTGGAAATATCCAGAGAACATTCTGTACGAAAAATAGAGAGCCGAAGTTTTACAGAGTTCTTCCAGCATTTGACTTCTGACCGCATCCTGGACGACAGCTGGGAGCAGACCCGGGCCAATGCCTTCGGCCTGGATCTCTCAGCCGGCCATGTCCTGCTGGAGCTCGATCTTCGGGACCCTGGAAGGTATGCTGGAACCTTTCAGCGAACGGCTTTTTTTCACGCCCTGTGCCAGAGCCTGGACCGGACCGGCGTTGACAGCCATGTGATGGATCAGCCCGGGGGATGCCTGATTCTCCTGAGCGCCAAAGAAGACCCGGAGGAGTTGAAACGGGCCCTGGAGCGCCTGCCCTCTATACTGGAATCCCTGCGGGCCGCCTATCCGGCCCTGGAGCCCACCGGCGGGTGCAGCCGCTCACATGCGGGGATTCCCGGTTTGTCTCTCTGCCGTTGGGAGGCCCAACTGGCCCTGCGGGCTGCCCGGGCCAGCGGCGGCGGCTCCTTTTTTCCATTTGAGCGGCTGGGGATCCTGCGGTTATTATATGCTGGAGACCCGCAGCGGGAGACGGAACGGTTTATCGCCGAGACGCTCGGGGAGCTGGCTTCCTCACAGCTGCCCCATGAGAGGGAGCTGCTGGAGACACTGGACTGCTACTTCCGCAATTTGGGTAACCAGCGCCGCATGGCGCAGGAGCTCTATGTCCACTACAACACCGTGGCTTACCGGCTGCGGAGCATTCAGGAGATTACCGGGCTGAATCTCGGAGACCCCGCGCAGCGGATGCAGCTGGAGCTGGCCCTGTATCTCCGACAGGTCTGCGCCGAAGACGGGCGGATTCCTCCGCGGCAGGGGGAGAGGACATGAAGCCGCGCGGGGAAGGCCTTTGGCCTTCCCCGCGCGGATGTTTCGTTTTTTGGCCCGTGTTCCTCTGCTTGGCGCTCAGCCGAAGGTCTCTTTGAGCTTCTCCAGGTCCCGGCGGGTGTCCACCCAGTTTTCCACATAGCCGCAGTCCCCGCAGACGTACCGGATCACCGGAATTTTGCCCAGGAGGGTGGCGGTGGTGGTGTAGATGTTATTGCCGCTGGCGTGGCGGCGGGGGTTGTCGGGGATCCGGATGATCCGGCAGCCGCCGCATTTGGGACAGGGGGTTCCGGTTTTCATTTCTTTTTCTCCTCCTCCCGCAGCAGGGCCTGACCCAGCAATGCCAGCAGGGCCGCGAAATCCAGGGGGGTGAGGTCGGCCCGCTTCTTTTCCTCTGCCATGGCCCGCCTCCTCACTGCCGGGCGGCGTAGAACCGCAGGGACAGCGGGATGGAGACGGCGGTCAGCACCGCCGCCGCCGCGGGGACCAGCACCGCGGCCATGGACAGCAGAGCCGGCAGGTTGCCGGGGACCGGCTTACTGTCGGGGGCCACGAGGGAGGCCAGGGCCCCCGCCCCGCCGCAGACCAGGAAGATGGCCAGGAACATGACCATGCGGCCCCGTTCCACGCTGAACCGGAACATCAGCGGCAGGGTGATAGCCAGGACGCACACGCTGGCGCAGAAGCTCATCAGGACGGCGAAGGGGGACCCGATTTCCAACGGAAGATGGAACGCCCTGATGGCCGCCTGGACGGCCAGGGTAAACGCGCCCGCCCCGCCGGCGCAGAGCCAGCCCAGCACGTACTTGCTCAGAACGATGTCCCGGGGGGCGTAGGGCATCATGGCGGCCATCTGGTCCCACTTGCACCGCTCGTCGTAGGCCAGGGCCGTGTAGGGCAGCATGGCGCACCAGATGACAACGAACACGCTGCCGAAGGTCCCGTTGCCCACCATGATTACCAGCATCACAAAGAGAAAAATTCTCATCTGCTTCCACAGCACATAGACGTCCTTTTGAATCAGGGCCTTCATCGCTTCTCCTCCCCCTTCACGGTAAACAGAATGATCTCCTCAACGGTGGGCCGCTCCAGAGCCAGCGTCTCCGGCACCAGATTCCGCCGCACCAGCGCCCGGACGCCGCCGTAGTCCTTGGCTTCCCGGCCGGCCACCGCCTCCGGCAGCAGGCTCTCCGCCTGCTCCGCCGTGCCCACGAACACGCCGTACTCCTCCAGCAGCCGGTCCTTCTCCTCACAGAACAGCAGCCGCCCCCGGTGGAGGAAGGCGATGTAGTCGCACAGCTTCTCCAGGTCGCTGACGATGTGGGAGGAGATGAGGATGGAGTGGTCCTCCTCCCGGGTAAATTCGTTGAAAATCTCCAGCACCTCGTCCCGAACGATGGGGTCCAGGCCGCTGGTGGCCTCGTCCAGCACCAGGAGCTTTGGCCGGTGGCTCAGGGCGGCGGCGATGGCCAGCTTCATCTTCATGCCCCGGGAGAAGTCCTTGAAGGGCTTCTTCTCCGGCAGGTCGAAACGGTTTAAGTAGTCCTCGTAGGCGCTCTGCTCCCACTGGCGGTAGGTGCCCGCCATGATCTTGCCCGCCTGGAGGGCGTTCAGCGTCTCGGGGAAGTAGGCCTCGTCCAGCACCACGCCCACGTCCTCCTTCACCCGGGTAAACGCCGGGGAGGAGACGTCCGTGCCCAGCACGGCGGCGGCGCCGCTGTCGGGCCGCAGGGCCCCCATCAGCAGGCGGATGGTGGTGGATTTGCCCGCGCCGTTCTCCCCCACCAGGCCGCAGATGGTGCCGCTGGGCACCGTCAGGCTCAGGTCCTGAATGGCGAAGCCGCCGAAGGACTTGTGGATGTGGCTCAGTTCAATGGCGTTCATGTTCATTCCTCCTCCAGTAAAAGACCCAGCATCTCCTCCAGCTCCCGCCGGGACAGTCCGCAGCTCTTCGCCAGGGCGGCGGCGGCGGACAGGTGGTCCTCCAGCTCCCGGAGCTGCTGCTCCCGGATGAGGTCCAGGTTTTTCTCCGCCACAAAGCACCCCTTGCCGGCCACGGTGTCGATGAGGCCCTCGGCCTCCAGCTCGTCGTAGGCCCGCTTGGTGGTGATGACGGAGATTTTCAAATCCTTGGCTAGGGCCCGAATGGAGGGCAGGGCCTCCCCGGGTTTCAGCCGCCCGGCGATGATCTGGGCCTTGATCTGGGAGTAGATCTGGTCGTAGATGGGCTGGTTGGTGACATTGCGGATAATGAGTTCCATGGAATCACTCCCGTTCGTACTGTACATATACAGTATACACAGTATGAACGGTATGTCAAGAGGAAATTTAAAAATTTCAAAAGATTTTCCGGGAGCGCCGGAAGGCGGAGGGCTGCTGCCCTCCGCCTTCTCTTTCAGCGCATCTCGGAAACGATGTTGTCCACGGCGTGGTCCACGGCGACACCCAGCTTGTGGATACTCTTACCCACCTGCGTTTTCATGGAATCCCGGCCGCAGGGCGTCATCATCCCCACAGCGGCGCCGGCCATCAGGCCCGCGCTCATACCGACCCAAAATCCGGTACATGTCTTCATATCAGTCACTCCTTTTCGGCATGGGGATAGTATGGCCCGCCGTCCGCAAAAAAACCGCCGTTTCTCCATTTGCCAAAAACTCCCCAAGGGAGTATAGTATATGTGAAAAAAATTTTTTTGGAGGCGTTTATGACCACCATCTATCTGATCCGCCACGCCGAGGCGGAGGGGAACCTGTACCGCATCGCCCAGGGGCAGGACGACAGCGCCCTCACGGACCGGGGCTGGCGGCAGGTGCGGGCCCTGGAGCGGCGCTTTGCCGGCGTTCACATCGATGAGGTGTACACCAGCGACCTCTACCGCGCCCGGGCCACCGCCAGCGCCCTGTATCTGCCCAGGAACCTGACGCCCCATCTGGAGCGGGACCTGCGGGAGATCCACGTGGGCGTCTGGGAGCGAAAGACCTGGGGGGAGATCGTCCGCCGCTGGCCGGACCAGATGGCGGACTTCGGCCAGCGGATGGACCGCTGGCGCATGGAGGGAGCCGAGACCCCGGCCCAGGTGCTGGAGCGGGCCCTGGGGGCCCTGCGGAGGATCGCGGCGGAAAACGGCGGCAAAACCGCGGCCGTGTTCTCCCACGGGTACGTTATCCGCCTGGTGCTGGCGAATCTGCAGGGCATTTCCCTCCGGGATACCGGGAGCAGGTCTCCCACAGGGGACAACACCGCCGTCTCCTGCCTGGAGTGGGACGGGGAGCGCCTGTGGGTGGTCCGGCAGAACGACAACAGCCACCTGCTGACGCCGGAGTACCTGGCGGGAGAAAAGGTCCGCCGCAGGGCCAACGGCCTGGAGCCGGGGCTGCGCTTCACGCCGCCCCAGCTGCCGGAGCAAAGGGACCTGCTCTCGGAGCTGCTGGCCGCCTCCCGGGAGGGGGACGGCCCCGCCCTAGACCCCGGCCGCCCTGCTCTGGTGGGCTGGCTGGGTGAGGAGTCGGTGGGACTGGTCCAGTTCGGCCCGGGAGAGGGGGAGATCGCCCTGGCCTGCGTCCGACGAGACTGCCGGCGGCAGGGCTTCGGCGTGCAGCTCATCGGGCAGGCGGTGTACCACTGGCGGCCCCTGGGGGCGGACCGCCTGCGGGCCGCCCTGCCGGAGGGCTGCGCCGCGGAGGAGTTTATGAGGGACTGCGGCTTTGTTCCCGCCGGACAGGCCGGGCCGGGCAGGACCCTCTGGGTGAAGGACATCGGCTTCGACCCAATGTTTAAGTCCTGACAATATTATTTCTGTATTAAAACACAGAAATAATATCATTTGATTTGAGCCGTTTTGCTCGCCGCCGCAATGGGCGGCAACCGCAAAACATGGCAAATATTACTTCCGATGTTAAGCTCGGAAGTAATATTTTGGGAACGGCCAGGTTCTGACAAAGTTTTTATTGACAAACGGGGTATGATTTCCATATAATACCCCTCGAAAACAGGTCCTGTAAAAGGGAGTAGCTTGCATCCTCCGGGATGCGGCGGGGTTCGTCAGCACGACGGTCTTGAGCCGTCCGGGCCCCGCCTGAAAAAGCGAGACTTTTATTGTACGCGGCGGCGGGGGGAGATTCCCGCTTGGTTTTTCGCGTGCAATGAGGGTCTCGTTTATCTTTTGAAAACGGAGGATGCGAGAAATGAGTATTTGGGTAACGATGCTGCTGTTTTTGCTGGGACTGACGCTGATCGTCAAGGGAGGCGACTGGTTTTTGGACGGCGCGGTGTGGATCGCGGAGGCCACCGGCGTGCCCCGGTTCATCATCGGGGCCACCATCGTGTCCCTGGCCACCACGCTGCCGGAGCTGACGGTGTCCGTCACCGGCGTGCTCCAGGGGGAGGTGGACCTGGCGGTGGGCAACGCCGTGGGGTCCGTCACCGCCAACCTGGGGCTGATCCTGGGGCTGTCCATTGTGTGCATCCCCTCGGTGGTGAACCGGAAGCAGTTTGACCTGAAGGCCGTTTTGATGGTGGCCGGCGCGCTGCTGCTGTTCCTGCTGTGCCGGGGCGGCGTGCTGCCGGTGCTGCCCGGCCTGCTGCTGTTCGTGGTGTTCGCCGTGTACCTGGGGAACAACGTCATGGACGCCCGCGCCAGCATGGCGGAGAGCCGGGAGGCGAATCCCAAGCGGCGCACCACCTCCCACCGGCAGATGTTCATGAAGCTGGGCCTGTTCGCCGTGGGCATCATCGCCATCGTGGCGGGCTCCCGGCTGCTGATCGACTACGGCAGTGAGCTGGCGCTGTTGCTGGGAGTGCCCTCCAGCATCATCGGCGTGACTATGGTGGCCATCGGCACCTCCCTGCCGGAGCTGGTGACCACCCTGACGGCCATCGCCAAAAAAGAGGCCTCCATGTCCGTGGGCAACATCATCGGCGCCAACGTCATCGACCTGACCATGATCCTGCCGGTGTGCTCCGCCGTCTCCGCCGCCGGAGGGGATAAGCTGGTCATCGGCAGCCAGACCACGGTTCTGGACCTGCCGGTGTGCCTGGGACTGTGCTGCCTTGCGGTGCTGCCGCCGCTGCTGCGGGGGAAGTTTTACCGCTGGCAGGGCGCGCTGATGCTGGCGGCTTACGCGGCCTATGTGGCGGCGCTGGTCAGTTAACTGCGGCGGCAGCGAACCCCCGCGGGCTGTGCCCGCGGGGGTTCGTTTATTCACGCGAAGGTTATCTGTGTGCCGGTCTTGCCGTCCAGGGCGTCCAGGGCCTTGTCCAGGCTTGTGATGATGGCCCGCTTGCCCGGGTTGGCCCGGACAAAGCGCATGGCGGCCTCCACCTTGGGCAGCATACTGCCCACGCCGAACTGGCCCTCGGCGGCGTAGCGGGCGGCGTCCGCCAGGCTCAGGCGGCCCAGGTCCTCCTGGTCGGGCTTTCCGAAGCGGATGGCGGCCTTCTCCACCTCCGTCAGGATCAGCAGCACGTCGGCGCACACCTGCTCCGCCAGGAGCTCGGCGGCAAAGTCCTTGTCGATGACCGCCGCCACGCCCTCCAGGGTGCCGTCGGGATTCTCCACAACCGGAATGCCGCCCCCGCCGCAGGCCACCACAATGGCGTGATCCCACAGCAGCCGGATAGCCTCGATCTCCACGATCCGCCGGGGCTGGGGAGAGGGCACCACCCGCCGCCAGCCCCGGCCGGCGTCCTCCCGCATGACGTAGCCCCGCTCCGCCTCCAGCCGCCGGGCCTCCTCCTGGGTGTAGAACGCGCCGATGGGCTTGGTGGGGTTTTGAAAGGCGGGATCGCTCCGGTCCACCACCACCTGGGTGGCCAGGGTCACCACGGGGTAGTTTCGGTTTCGGCTGTTGAGGGCGTATTTCAGGGCCTGCTGGATGTGGTAGCCGATATAGCCCTGGCTCATGGCCCCGCAGACGTCGAAGGGCATGGGCGGGGCCACGTCCTTCGCCGCCTCGCTGGCCAGGACGATGCGGCCCACCTGGGGGCCGTTTCCGTGGACCACGGCCATCTCGTAGCCCCGCTGGCTGATCTGGGCGATGTGGGCGCTGGTCTTTTTCACCACCTCCAGCTGGGCCTCGGCGGTGGCCCCGCTGTCCTTGGACTGTAACGCGTTGCCCCCCAGGGCGATGACGATCCTCTCCGGCATGGTATGACTTCCTTTCCTTCGTTAGGTTTCTATGGGAAGTCTGCGCCGTTTGCGGGAGTTTATGCGGACGAAAGGCGATTCGGAAAACTTGCGGGGAGGCCCCTGGTCCCCGCACAGTAAAATACTGGATATTCACGGCGGAGAGGGCCGGGGTTTGCCGGAGAAACGGTCCGGCGGAGGCGGATAATACAATTTGTATATTTGAAGGATTTCCTGCATTTTAATTTTTGGCGGTTTGTCATCTTTACAGGAGTTTTGGAGAAGCCCGGCGAAAGCGGTCGAAAAAAACACCGGGGATTCTTCTGAAAATTTCGCCAAAAATCCCGTGATTTTTGGCTTTCCCGGCAGAGTGCCGCAAAATTTACGAAAAATTTTGATTGACATAACACGGAGAATAATTTTTTCTACAAGGAGTTATTCACATTTTCCACGGAGTTTTCCACAGGGTCGCACATGCTGCTGCCCAAGGGATATACAGATTTTATCAGATTTCTTGCATCCCCTGTAACTGAGATTTTCATTTTTCAAAATTCATTTTTATTTTACATAAAACAAATGCTCTTCGCAGATTCTCCCGCCGTATCGCCGTTTTCTGATAGAGAGCGTCTTTCTTATATGAAAAAATAATAGCGGATGCAAAAAAGAGGAGATCGCCCGCATGCTTTCAGCAAAATGCGGGCGATCTCCTGCGTTATATCCCTGGGGAAAAGCTCACCGGGTTTCGCCGGCGGGACAGGGGCTGGAGACGTCCCGGGTGGCGTAGGCGTTGAGCTCCATGCCGGCCGTGTTCCCCGCCAGGTACTCGTAGTACCCCTGGGCGCCGATCATGGCGCCGTTGTCGCCGCACAGGGACAGCGGCGGAAGGTAGAGCTTGCAGCCCGCCTCCCGGCAGGCCCGCTCCAGGTCCGCCCGGATGACGGAGTTGGCGGCCACGCCTCCGGCGGCCACGATGGTTTTCCGCCCCGTCTGCCGGGCGGCCTCCATGGTCCGGGGCACCAGGGTATCGCTGACGGCCCGGGTGAAGTCCCGGGCCAGGGCGGCCCGGTCCAGGGCCTCCCCCACCTGGGCGGCGTGGTGGGCCAGGTTCACCACCGCCGTCTTGAGGCCGGAGAAGCTCATGTCCAGGGGCGCGCCGTCCACGTGGGCGTGGGGCAGGGCGTAGACGCCGCCCTCCGACTGCCGGGCCAGCTCGTCCATGGGCTTTCCCCCGGGATAGGGCAGGCCCAGCACCCGGGCGGCCTTGTCGAAGCACTCCCCCGCCGCGTCGTCCCGGGTGGAGCCCAGCACCGCCATGTCCGTGTAGTCCCGCACGTCCACGATCAGCGTATTGCCCCCGGAGATGGCCAGGGTCAGGAAGGGGGGCTCCAGCTCCGGAAAGGCGATGTAGTTGGCCGCGATGTGGCCCCGGACGTGGTGGACGGGGATCAGAGGCACCCCCAGCCCGAAGGCCGCGGACTTGGCGAAGCTCAGCCCCACCAGCACCGCGCCGATGAGGCCCGGGGCGTAGCTGGCCGCCACGGCGTCGACGTCGCGCCGCTGGCAGCCCGCCCGGGCCAGGGCCTCCTCCGCCAGGGCGGCGATGACCTCCACGTGCTTCCGGGAGGCGATCTCCGGCACCACGCCGCCGTAGAGGGCGTGCATGTCCGCCTGGGAGGCGATCACGTCGGAGAGGACGCGCCGTCCGTCCTCCACCACCGCTGCGGCGGTCTCGTCGCAGGTGGACTCAAAGGCCAGAATTTTCATGGGCGCGCCTCCTCTCCCCCTCCGGTGAAGTCCAGGGTCATGATGATCGCGTCCTCCCGGGGGTGCTCGTAGTAGTTCTTCCGGCGGCCCGCGCTGCGGAAGCCCCGGCTGCCGTAGAGGGCGATGGCGTCGTAGTTGGAGGCCCGGACCTCCAGGGTCAAAAAGGCCAGGCGGTTCCCCCGGGCGAAGTTCAAAAACACCTCCAGGAGCTGGCTGGCCACGCCACGGCGGCGGCAGTCCGGCCGCACGGCGATGCTGGTGATGGTGCCCTCGTCCAGGACCACCTGAAGACCGGCGTAGCCCGCCACCTGGCCCTCTTCGTCCAGGGCCACCAGAAAGGCGGAGAGGTCGTTGTCCAGCTCCGCCGCCAGGAGGCTCCGGGACCAGGGGTCCGAGAAACAGATCCGCTCCAGGGCCGCCACCGCGTCCAGATGGTCCGCCGTCATGGGCACGATGCGGACGCGCATATTCTCACTCATATGTTCGCTTCCTTTCCACAGCGCCTTCGGCGATCATGCCGAGTCCGGCCGGCGCGGTTATGCGCCGCCCTTAGAGGCCGCTGTAAATTCTCTCCGGTGACAGAGGTGAATGCCGATGTGGCCAACGCCCAGAATGACGACTCCCGCCGCCAGGAGGATGGAGCGCCGCCAGACCGCCAGCAGGAAAAAGGCCGCCACCGGCAGGGACGCTCCCGCCACGGGGATACCCAGCAGGGGGGCCGTGAAGTCCGCCATGGTCCGGGGACTGCGGAAATACCGCAGCCACCAGCACTCATACAGGAGCATCAGCGCCGCCGCCCCCGCCAGCCACCAGCACCGGGCCCGCCAGGGCAGGAGGGGCGGGTCCCGAAGGACCAGGGCGGCGCAGGTGACCCACGCCTGGCCCACCCGTTCCAGAGCCAGCAGGACGCGGCTCTCGCCGGAGGGGTCGTAGCCCCGGGGTCTGTACCGGGTCCAGAGCAGGTTGGGGGCCAGCAGGGCCAGGAGGAACGCCAGTCCCGCCCAGGAAAAGCCAAGGGACTCTCTCACCGTGTCCACTCCTCTCCGATGATCCGCTCCGCCGCCTGGGCGGGGGTCAGGGCGGAGGTGTCCAGCTCATGCGTGGTCATGGCTTTGTACAGCGGAAGGTAGCTCAGGCCGCGCCCGATGGCGTCCTGTGACCGGATTCCCGCCCGGACGTCCCCCTCCAGCCGCCGCCGGAGGGCCTCCTCCGGGCAGGTCAGGGAGACGGCGCGGACGCGGCAGCCGGAAAGGTCCAGCCGGGAGAGGAGGCCGTCCAGAATCTCCTGCCGGTGCATGACCCAGCAGAAAACGACGTTGTCGTAGGCGGAGCAGCGGAGAAACCGGTTTAAGAGAAAGCAGATGTTCTCCGTCACCATGGATTTTGTCTCCTCCGTCACCTGAAAGGGCCGGGCATCCCAGCACCAGTCTCCGTCCAGAAAGACGCACCGCTCCAGCCGCTTTTGCAGCTCCCGGCTCACGGCGGTCTTCCCCACGCCCATGGGGCCGCCGATCATGTACAGCCGTTTCATACCGTCTTCCCCAGCCGGGCGGCGCAGTAGTCCCGGGCGTCCTCCAGAATGCTCCGCCGTCCGCCCTCCCGGGAGAAGCCGCCGGTCTCGCCTTGGGCCAGGTTCTCCTCAATGAGCTCCATGGCCCGGGGGTAGTTCTCCTCGCAGAGGAGGCAGAGAATGACGCCCAGGATCTGGGGCCGCTCCTCCGCCTCCAGCCGGGCCCGGAAGGCCGCCGGGTCCGGATAGACGTTCTCCGCCGCCAGGACCTCCGCCCGGTCAAAGACGGCCTCCACGGCGGACTCCACCCCCTCCGGCCCGGACAGGCGCTCCTGCCATGAAGGGAGCCGCAGTCCCCGGGCCGTAAACGCGCCCCAGACGTGGAAGCTGAAGGGCTGTTCCGCCGCTGCCTCCGCCATGTGGAACACCTCCCAGTACATCTCGTCCAGCACCGGGGGCTTGCAGTAAAAGTCGGCCTTCAGGGCATGGCTGTCAAAGAGGGCGGGCATCACCATCAGCACGTCCAGCAGGTTGTTCCGTACCCGGTACTGATGTCCCCGGGCGGTCTTCCAGCCCCGGCGCTTTCCGATCTCCCGGCAGGCTTTTTCTATGGCTTTTTCCAGGAGCTTTTCCTGCGCCCGAATTATTTTCTCTTCCTCTCTGGTCATCTCTTAATCTCCTGACTCCCGTCTGATCCGCTCTCCCGGCTGTACAGGGCGAGCCCCGCCAGAATCACCCCGCCGCCTAGGGCCACGGCCGGTCCGGGCCTCTCGCCGAAGAGGAGCCGCCCCCACACCGCCGCCAGCACCGGCTCCAGCAGCGTGGCGGTGGAGACGAAGGCCGGGGGCAGGTACTTGAGGCCCCAACTGAACACGCTGTGCCCCAGGAGGGTGCAGCAGACCGCCATGCCCAGCCCCGCCAGAAGATTCACGCTCCCCCAGCCGGCAAGGGCCTGCCCTCCCGCCAGGGCCGCGGCCAGCACCGTCCCCGCCGCCGCGGCGTAGACCAGGAAGGTATAGGCCAGGGTGGAGAGGGTCCTGCGGCATACGGCCCCCAGCATGGTGTACACCGCCATGCACGCCGATCCCGCCAGGGCGAAGAGGTTGCCCCGCAGCGCGCTTCCGCCGGCGGCGCGGTCCGCCAGGGCCACCGCGGCGCTCCCGGCGAAGGCCAGCGCCACCGCCAGCCAGGCCCGGCCGCCCAGGCGTTTTTTCAGCACCAGTACCGAGGCCAGGGCCACGAACAGCACCGACGTGTCCACCAGCACCACCGCCGCGGCGATGGAGGTCCAGCGGAGGGACTCGAAATAGCAGGCGAAGTGGGCCCCCAGAAACACGCCGCTGAGGAGGCTCAGCAGAAGCTCCCGCCGCCGCATCCTCCGAAATTCCTGCCGCCGCGCCAGGGCGGCGGGAGACATCAGCAGCGCCGAGAGGGCCATGCGGTAAAACGCCAGCACCACCGAGGGGGCCGTGGACCAGCGCACGAACACGGCGGACAAGGACACCCCCGCCACGCCCAGCAGGACGACGGCCCGCCGCCAGCCATTGCCCGCCGCCCGGGGGGCGGAGACCGGAGGCTCCCTCATCCCTTGGCCTCCAGCCAATTTCTCCCCCAGTGGGCCTCCGCCGTCAGGGGGACGGAGAACGCCGCCACGTGCTCCATCTCCTCCTCCAGGAGGCGGGCGGCGGCCTCCGCCTGTTCCTCGGGGCACTCCACGATGAGCTCGTCGTGGACCTGGAGCACCAGGCGGGCCTCCGGGAGCTCCGCCCGGAGCCGCCGCCACACGGCGGTCATGGCCAGCTTCATCACATCCGCCGCCGTGCCCTGAATGGGCATGTTCAGGGCTACCCGCTCCCCGAAGGAGCGGAGGTTGAATTTGGAGGATTTCAGCTCCGGCAGCTCCCGCCGCCGGTGGAAGAGGGTCTCCACGTACCCGTCCTCCCGGGCCCGGGCCACTACGCCGTCCATGTACCTCCGCACGCCGGGGAAGGCGGCGAAGTACCCGTCCATATAGGCCTTGGCCTCCGCCGTGGAAACCCCCAGGTCCTGGCTCAGGGAGAAGGGGGAGATGCCGTAGACGATGCCGAAGTTCACCGCCTTGGCGCTGCGGCGCATCTCGTGGGTGACTTCGCCCCGGTCCACGTGGAAGACCTTGGCGGCGGTCTCGGCGTGGAAGTCGCCCCCCGCCAGAAAGGCCGCGCGCATGGCCTCGTCCCCGGAGATGTGGGCCAGGAGGCGCAGCTCGATCTGGGAGTAGTCCGCGTCCACCAGGACGCAGCCCTCCGCCGGGACGAACATCTTCCGGATCTCGCTGCCCAGGTCCGTGCGGGTGGGGATGTTCTGGAGGTTGGGCTCCGTGGAGCTCAGCCGCCCCGTGGCGGTGACGGTCATCTGGAAGCTGGTCCGCACCCGGCCGTCGCCGTCCAGGGCTTTGAGAAGTCCGTCGGCGTAGGTGGATTTTAACTTGGCCACCTGGCGGTACTCCAGCACCGCCCCCACGATGGGGGCCTCGTACCGGAGCTTTTCCAGCACGTCGGCGTTGGTGGACCAGCCGGTTTTGGTCTTTTTGCCGTGGGGCAGGCCCAGCTTTCCGAAGAGGATATCCCCCAGCTGCTTGGGGGAGTTGATGTTGAAGGTCTCCCCGGCCATATCATAGATGGTCCTCTCCAGCTCCGCCGTCCGGGCGGCCAGGGTCTCGCCGAAGGCGGACAGGGCGTTTCGGTCCACCCGGCACCCGGCCAGCTCCATCTCCGCCAGCACCCGGCACAGGGGCAGCTCGATCTCCGTGAAGAGCCGCTCCATGTCCCTCTCCCGGAGCTTTTCGGAGAGGGTCCTCCGCAGGGCTGAGACGGCGGAGGCGTGGCTGTGCAGCGACGCGGCCACCTCCGGGGTCTCCCCCAGGGGGGAGAGGGCGTCCGGTTCCAGGTACAGGGCCTTGGGGAGCTCTTGGTTATAATAGGAGACGAACAGCCGGGGCAGGTCGTAGCTCCCTGCCGTGGCGTCCAGCAGGTAGGCGGCCAGGGCCGTGTCGAAGACGAAGCCCTCCGCCGGGAGGCCGCTCTCCAGCAGCGTGCGCATCAGATCCTTGACGTCGTGGGCGGCCTTGGGGACGTCCCCGGAGAAAATCTCCGCCAGCAGGGCGTTCCAGTCCCCGGCGTAGGAGGAAAAGCGCAGGTCCGCCAGAAGGGCCCGGTCCGGCGCGGCGGCGCACTCCACCGCCAGCGCCTGGAGGTCCGGCGACGCGACGACGGAGACGCACTCCGCACGCCGCCACAGGTCCAGCAGCTCCGCGGCCCGGGCGGGGTCCGTCACCTGCTCCGCCGCGGCGGTGAGCGCCGCCCGTTCCGCCGCCGGGGCGGCCTCCGGCGCAAGGCCGAACTTCTCGATGAGCTTGGTAAATTCCAGCTTTAAAAACAGCGGATAGGCCTCGGGACCGGGGGAGCGCACCAGGTTGTCCTCCGGGGCGAAGGCCAGCGGCGCGTCGGTGACGATGGTGGCCAGCCACCGGGAGCGGCGGGCGGCCTCCTCCCCCTCCTGGAGCTTTTTGACAAGGCCGGGTTTGGCGGGGGTCTCCGGGGCGGTGACAATGTCCGGCATGTGGTCATAGAGATGCTCGATGGAGCCGTACATCTGAATGAGGCCCATGGCGGTCTTCTCCCCCACCCCCTTCACGCCGGGGATGTTGTCGGAGGCGTCCCCCATGAGGGCCTTGAGGTCGATCATGTGGATGGGGGCAAAGCCGTACTGCTCCCGGAAGGTCTCCGGGGTCATATCCCTTGTGGTGGTCTGGCCCATGCGGGTGGAGACCAGCTTCACCCTGGTCCGGTCCGTGATGAGCTGGAGGCTGTCCTTGTCCCCGGTGACCACCACGCACTCCCAGTCCGCCGCCTCGCACCTGCGGGAGATGGTGCCAAGGAGGTCGTCGGCCTCCCAGCCCGCCAGCTCATGGCGGGGGATATTCAGCGCGTCCAGCACCTCCTTCAAGACCGGCATCTGCATCCGCAGCTCCTCCGGCATGGGCTTGCGGGTGGCCTTGTAGGTCTCGTCCGCCGTGTGGCGGAAGGTGGGGGCGTGAACGTCGAAGGTGACGCACAGCGCGTCGGGGCGCTCCTCCGCCGTCAGGCGCAGGAGGGTCGTGAGGAAGCCGAAGACGGCGTGGGTGTAGAGCCCGTCCCGGGTGGTGAGGGGCCGGATGCCGTAGTAGGCCCGGTTGATGATGCTGTTGCCGTCAATGGCCATCAGTTTCATGGGGTGATCCTCCAATGCTTCCATAGATTGTAATAGTATACCCCAGATCGCCGGATCGTGCAACGGGGAAATGGAGAAGGGAGCCGCCCGGCGGGCGGCTCCCTGCGCTGATTTTCCTATTGCGCGGTATGGCCCTCCAGGGCCAGCAGGCGGCGGGCGGCGTCCAGGTCCTCACTCTCCGCCCAGCCGTACCGGCAGGAGCCGAACACGTCCTGGCACAGCGTCCGGGTCTCCCGGTCATAGCCCTTGCCGGAGAAGAGGGGGGTGCCGTCCGCGTTGGTCTGGGTGCCGTCGTAAAAGCAGAGCTGGGTCAGGGTGAACATCAGCGGGTCCCTCAAATTCAGCTCCGGGACGGACAATTTCTCCTGCCGGGGGGAGACCGCCAGCACCATGTCGTAAAACCGCTCCGTCTCCCCCAGCAATGCCGAGGACATCTGAGACGGGCCCTCCTCCGGGCCAGCGTCCCAGGGGAAGACGTCCACCTCTCCCGCCTCCGCTGCTGAGAGCAGCGCCTCAAAGTCCGGATATACCGTAACGTTGGAGAGATTTGCCGTGGTGTTCCCCTCGTAGTGGTCCGCCAGCCACAGGTCCACCGCCCGGCGGCCCGGGAGGGATTCCCGGTCCAGGAGCCCCCAGCGGGCGCGGTTCAGCTCCTCCCAGGCAGGCAGGTCCCCCTCTTTTCCCATCCGGCCGGCGAGGTTGAGGCCGTAGTCCGTGGGAGCCGTCCAGAGGGTCGTGGAAAAGCCCCAGTTTACGTCTAACCACAGGGGGCTGTCACCGGCGGCGGGGCCGGAGGCCAGCAGCACCTCCGCCTCCGTCTCCTGGCCGGCGAAGCCCTCCGCCGGCAGAATGGCGATGTCCACCGTGCCCGCGTTCAGGGCCTGCACCGTGGCGGCGGGGGAGGAGCCGATGGTGACCTGTACGGCGTCGGCCGCAATGCTGTTTTTCGCCAGGACGGAGCGCAGCAGCTCCGGCAGCGTCCGGACGGCCTCCATCAGCCTGTCCGGGCTGAGGCCGGCGCGGGTGATCTCGATCCGCAGGATGTCCAGCTCCAGGGGGAGGTCCGCCGCGGGGGGAACCGGGGCGGGCTCCTCCGTTCCGGCGGGCGGGGCCGGGTCCGGCGGGGTATCCGCCCGCCGGCCGCAGCCGGAGAGCAGCAGGACCAGGGACAGCAGCAGGGGCAGTATTCTCCTCATAGACGCTCCTTTTCCGGTGGGTGTAAGTCAGGATACCCGTATTTTACCACTTCGGGGGCCAATGCGCAAGGGCGGGGAGGTTTCAAAAGCGCGCCCGCCGGTGAGGCGGGCGCGTCGTCTGTTTACTCCATGAACCGGGCAGGGTCCCGCAGGGCCTCCGCCGTCTCCGCCGGGACCTTCAAGGTAAAGGTCAGGAGGTCTCCCAGGTCCACGTGCAGCAGGGAGGGGAGCTCCTCCAGAATCACCAGGGTCACCGCGTCCTCCGAGGCGGAGACGGTGAAGCGCACCAGCTCCTCGTACTCCCGGTCCTCCTCTCTTTGCCCCGCTTTCAGGGTCTCCTGCTGGCAGTAGACGTAGCTGCAGGCCGGGTCGCCGGGGTCCTCGGTCAGCCGGTCCTCCTCGCGGCCGTCATCGCTGAGGAGCGCGTCTATGGCCTGGACCTGCTCCGGGTCCGTGACGGTCCCCGCCTCGCTGCCGCTTGCGTCCAGGACCTTCCAGTAGTGGTCCTTTTCCACGCCGTTTTCGTCCCGGGCGCTCCAGGCCTCCACGGCTCTGTCAATGTCGGCCGCCCAGTCCTCGGCGGCGTCTTCTATGGAGTCCGTTATGGAGTCCGCCCACTCCCGCTGAAACTCCTCGTCCCTGGGGGAGGTCACCGCGCACCCCGCCAGCAGGGACAGCCACAGGGCGAACGCGCAGAATATCGTCAATCGTTTCATCATGTGCTCCTTTGATTCAATCAACAATCCAAACAAACCCGGGGTCATGGCCCCCGCGGCTCCGCCGCCGGCGCCACGACCGTGGTGAAGGGCGGAAACCGCTCGTGGGAAAAGGTCTCAGGGAGGGCCATCGGTAATGACGTTCACTGTGGACAAGCGTTTACTCCAGGTTCAGGCGCTTTTTCAGGAAAAACGTGGTGATGACGTAAAAGATCGCGCCGTGGACCACCGTGAGGAACACCATCAGCAGCAGGCCGATGTGAATCCCCGCCATGGCGCTGAGGTGAATGTCGGGATGGAAAACGCCCCAATCGAAGAAATTCAGATGGTCCAGACCGCTGATGACGCTGAACGCGATGATCTGAAAGGCGAACTGGAGGCCGAAGTACCACACCACCGACCAGGCCATCTTGTGGTTGGGCAGACTGTGGCCCGCCGCCAGGGCGGCGTAGAACTGGAGGCACATGGATACCACGCTCAAGAACGCCAGCACGATCAGCTCTACGAGAATGGCCGTGCCGTTGATGGCGTAGTAGGCCTGGACCTCCCGCAGCTCCTGGAAAATCTTGCCCAGGCCCCAGAGGATCTCCTTGATAATGGTGATGTCAAAGGCCGTGATGCAGCAGGCCAGAAGCACCGCCAGAGCGGTGAGGGCGAACCACGCGGCGGATACGATGAGCTTGGACCAGATGTGCTGGTGGATGGACACCGGGAGCGTCAGCATCACGTAGCCCTCGTCCTGGAGGAGGTTTTTGTAAAACCGCTGAATCATCAGCACAAAGGCCACCACGCACACGCCGATAATGGCAAAAACGAACGCCATCAGCAGCAGGCCGCCCAGCATGGTCAAAAACCAGGCGCGGCTGTCCATCAGGTACCGCAGGGAGAGGTTGGCCGCCACGGAGGTTGCCAGCAGGATAAGGATCATGGGCAGCATCACCCGCCCGGTGGCCCGGAACTCGTGCTTCAATAACTTCCTCAGCATTTGAACACCTCCCGGAACAGCGCGTCCACGCTCATGCCCTTCTCCTCCCGGATCTCGTCCACGGAGGACTGGAGCATGATCTGGCCCCGGTTGATGAAGATCACCTCGTCCAGCACCTTCTCCACGTCGGAGATCAGGTGGGTGGAGATGACCACCGCCGCCTCGGGGTTGTAATTCGAGATGATGGTGGAGAGGATGTAGTCCCGGGTGGCCGGGTCCACGCCGCCGATGGGCTCATCCAGGAGATACAGCCTGGCTTGGCGGCTCATGACCATGATAAGCTGCACCTTCTCCCGGGTGCCCTTGGACATCTGCTTGACCCGCAGCGTGTCGGGGATGTCCAGGTGCCGGAGCATCTCCTCCGCCGCGTCCCGGCGGAAGTCCGGGTAGAAGTCGCCGTAGAAATCCAGCAGCTGCCGGGCGGACATCCAGGTGGGGATGCAGGTGCGCTCGGGCAGATAGCTCACCAGGGCATGAGTGGCCCGGCCGGGGGCGGCGCCGCAGATGAGAAGTTCTCCCTCGCTGGGGGTCAAGAGGCCGTTGGCCAGCTTAATCAGGGTGGTCTTGCCGCTGCCGTTGGGGCCCAGCAATCCCACGATGCGGCCCGGCTCCACGGTGAGATTCACCTGCTCCAGGGCCGGGACCTTGCCGTAGCGCTTGGTCAGGCCGTTACACTGCAAGACTGACATCGCCGTTCCCTCCTCCCGTGATCTCCTGCCGCAGCATGTTGATGACTTCCTCCCGCTGGTAGCCCAGGCGGGTCATGGCGTCCAGGAAGGCGTTGATATGCCGTTCCGCCAGGGCGCGCTTCGCCGTTTCGATCATTGCCTTGTCCTCCGTCACAAATCTCCCCGCGGTCCGCTGGCTGTACACCAGACCGTCCCGCTCCAACTCCGTCAGCGCCCGCTGCATGGTGTTGGGGTTCACCCCGGCCTCCGTGGCCAGGTCCCGCACCGATGGAAGACGCTCTCCCGGCGGGAACACGCCGGAGACGATGCCCACCTTGATCTGCTCAATCAGCTGTGAGTAGATGGGGGCGTCGCCGCTAAACTGCCATAACATCGCTTACCTCCTGAGTGTTTGTATGTCTGTATTATGTAAGTAATACAATAACACAGATTTTGGATTTGTCAAGAGGAAACTTGAAAATTTCCAAAAAAATTCTGCGCCCCGGCGGGAGACCGCTGGGGCGCAGGGGATACAGGGCTATTCGGTTTTTGGCTCCCGGGGCCTCCGGGGCGGCAGAAGGGCCAGGAGGAGGCCCAGGGCCAGGATTAGCACGGGCCAGCGGACGGAGTGGAGGCTGTAGAGGAGGCTGTAGATGATATAGTCGATGGAGCAGGACGTTTCAATCCAGTCCATCAGGGCAGCCAGGAGATAGAAGGCCAGCATCAGACCGCCCCCCAAGGCCAGGGTCCAGCCCAGGTCCTGCCGCCGGAGGCGGCCAGCCCTCCGCCAGCGGCGGGCCAGTACCGCGCCGGTCACGACGACAGAGCCGCCTCTTCCCAGGAGACTGAGAAAAAAGACCATGCCAGTGGGCCAGATATCCCCGTCCAGCAGGTGGATGAGGGCCAGCCAGAGCCACGGACAGCCCCAGGCCGCCAGCAGCCACCCCAGTACAAAGCCGTACTTGTTCCACACCTCCCCCGGGTCCGGCAGGGGCCGGGAGGCCGGGGGGAACCGCTCCGGGCCGTCCTTTAATAAATAGTCGGTGGTGACGTGGAAGTGGTCGCTGATGCGGACCACCTTCTCTGTCTCCGGCATGGTCTCGTCCCGCTCCCAGCGGCTCACCGCCTGGCGGCTGACGTTCAGGAGCTCCGCCAGGGCGTCCTGGCTGAGGCCCTCCCGGGAGCGGAGGCGCTGGAGTTTTTCGCCGAAGGTCATGGCTGTTCCTCCTGTATATTGAATGAGGACAATATATCAGTTTTCGGGTGGGATTGCCAGCAATCTCATATGGAATATTCGCAACCTGAGGTTGCGGGGGGGATTTTTTCTCGCCCTTGCGGGCGGGGCGGGAGATTCAGCCATGTCGATGGCTGGGCAATGCACCCCCCATT
>CANRYZ010000015.1 GCA_947644365.1 uncultured Oscillibacter sp.
CGGCGCCCATCATCTGGTTCATGACCTCGCACACGGCGCTGATGGTCAGCTCGTTCAGCTCGAACTCCTCGTCCGGCGTCTCCGAGCCCATCAGGATATCCACAATAACCTTGATGTCCCGGCGGCGCAGCAGCATGATATTGCTCCCCGCCAGGCCCTCCACATACTTGATCTCGATGCCCATGGCAGGCTCCAGGTTGCCGATGGTAAACTCGTCCGTGGGCACCACCGTCACCTTGGGCGTCGTGATGTCAACCCGATGGTCCAGCAAATTGGAAACAGCTGTCGCAGAGGAGCCAAGGCTGATATTCATCATCTCGCCGAGGGCGTCAATATCCATCGGACTGAATAACACTTTCTCCATACCGTCTATTCGCTCCTTTGCTCGGCCTGATAGCATACGTCGTCTATCTTCACAGCCATATTTTTCTTATGGGTCCCCATGCGGCCCGTAAACCAGTGGTAGCCGCCGATCTCCAGGTAGATGGGGGAGTCCTTGGAGTACCCCAGGTCAATGACGTCGCCCACGTTCAGATGGTAGATGTCGCTGAGGTACAGCTGTGTGTCCGCCATCTCGGCCACGATCTCCAGGCTGGAGTCCCGCAGTCCGTCAAAAATCTCATCCGATTTATCCTCGGCCGCCACCTTCCGCACCGGGTTCTCCCGGCTGATCTCCGTGAACACGCTCATCAGCATATCCCCGGGGAAGCAGATGCTCATGCGGCCGGCCATATTGGTAAACTGCATCTTCAAATCCACGATCACCACCGTCTCGTCCACGCCCAGCAGCTGGCTCAGCGTGGGGTTCACGTCCGTGCGGTCGTAGGTGAATTTAATGGCGATGTAATTCTCCCAGCTGACGCCCAGAACGGAGATGATGTCCTGCACCAGGTCCTCGTACAGCCGGAGCTCCAGCTCCGTGTAGCTGTACTCCGAGTCCAGCTCGTCGTCCACGGCGCCCTCGCCGCCCATCAGGCGGTCCATCATACTCAGGGCCGTGGTGGTGGAGAGGTAGAACATCACCGGCTGTTCCTGGGGCGTCCCCTTGAGGTCCACGTCCGCCAGGGCCAGCACGTCGCCCTCGGTGAGAGCGTTGGAAAACTCGTAGTACCGCTGTTCCTCCACGCTCTCCACCGTGATTTCGCAGCTCGCCCGGAGCCGGGCGTTCAGGCGGGAGCTGATCACCCGGGAGTAATTCTCAAAGATGCCGTTGAGCATCTTGATCCGGTCCTTGGTGAACTTCCGCGGACTGGCAAAATCGTATTTGGCGTATTTTTTCTCCTGCTCAGAGGACGGCTTCTCCAAATCCTTCTCGCCGCTGCGGACGGAATTGAGCAAAGCGTCTATTTGAGCTTGTGATAATACATCTGCCATAAGTCCCCCTGCCTGTGCTTGCTCCGCGGCGGTGCGCCGCGGACGGATTTAGTGGGTCGTATAGGTGGTTGTATAGTAGGTAGTCACGCCCTCGGCCTCCATCTGGAGGTCCCGGCCGGTGATGATCATCTCCACCCGGCGGTTCTGGGCCCGGCCCTCGGAGGTGTCGTTCTTCGCCACCGGCCGCCACTGGCCGATGCCCTCGCTGATGAGCTTCACCGGCTCGATCACTTCTTTTTTCTGGATGAAGATCACCACATTGGCAGCTCGCTCACTGGACAGCATCCGGTCCTTCTCCACCCGGTTGGGCCTGTTAGGATCGCCCTGGGCGGTGTGGCCCAGGACCCGCACCTCGCTGATGGAGTTGGAGGCTGTGCCCAGCATCTCGCTGATGGAATCCAGTACCGGCGTGGCCTCCGGCCTGAGATACGAGCTCTCGCCGTCAAAAAACACCGTGTCGCCGAAGGAGATGTAAATCTTTCCCCCGTCCTTGGCGGCGGTGATGGTGCTCTGCTGGTTGGTCTCCTGAATATATGCCTGAATGGCCTGGAACAGCTCCTCAATGTCCTCCTCGATCTCCTCCTGGGCCTTCTCGATCTCAGGCTCAGGCATGATGCCGCCTATATCCGCGTCGGCACTGGGGCCCTCGCCGCCCGGGGTCTCCGTCATATTCTTGGCCGCCAAGGGGTTGAAACTCATGACGATGGCCTGCCACTTGGACGAGTCAATGGAGGACATGGAGTACAGCAGCACGAAGAAGCACAGCAGCAGCGTCACCATGTCGCCGTATGTATCCATCCAGTTGGCGCCGCCGCCTCCGCTGCTTTTTTTCTTTAAGGCCACTTCTCCTCACCTTTCCTTAATATCTGTCTGCGGCGCGTCAGCCCTCGCCGCCGCCCTTGGTGTCGCCCATCTCCCGCTCGCGCTGGGACATGTAGGTTAAAAGACGCTCTTTCAGGGCCTTGGGATTCTCGCCGGCCTGAATGGCCATGACGCCCTCCACGATGATCTGCTTGCAGAGGACCTCCTCCTCGTCCCGGACCCGCAGCAGCTGAGCCACCGGGCCAAAGACCATGTGGGCCAGGATACAGCCGTACAGCGTGGTAATCAGGGCGGTGCCCATGCTGCCGCCCAGGTCGCCGGCGCCGTTTTCCACATCCATGGATTTGAGCATGTTAATCAGGCCCACCAGCGTGCCCACCATGCCGAAGGCCGGGGCCACGCTGGACGCCTTGTCGTACATGGCCGCCGCGTCCTCGTGGCGGGCGTTCATGCACTCGATGTCGTTTTCCAGAATGGCCCGCACCTTATCCTGGTCGTTGGCGTCCACGATAAGCATGATGGCCTGCTTGAAGAAGGGGTCGGTCTGCTCGTTGGCCTTCTCCTCCAGGGACAAAAGGCCGTTCTTACGGGCGATCTGGGCCAGCTCCACCAGCTGGTCGATGTACTGCACAGGGTCAAAGACCTTGTTCTTCAAGATGATCCCGAAGTGCTTGGGCATGGCCTTGAGCATGGACCCCGGGAAGCTGGCGCACACGATGAACAGCGTGCACCCGATGGTAATCAGAATACTGGCCGCGTCAAAGAAGTTCCAGAGGTTCTTAAAGCTGACACTGAAAACAAACTCCGGATACACCGTCAGGGAGGTCACACACCCGAACAGGAACACCAGCAAGGCGCCTACTAAACCGATGATATAGTTGATATTCATGTCATGGTACACCCTTTCGCCCGGGCGGTCAAGCCCGGGCCGGAAATTTTCTATCTGTTCAACGCTTGTCCGTCACCGAGACCTCCCGGTGAATGTCCTGGACCTTGGCGTTGTAGGCAGCGATTTTATTGATAATCTCCTCCACGCTCTCGCGGACGAGGTAGTAATCGTGGTTCATCATGGTGATCTTGGACTCGGGGATGCACTCGATGTGCTCGATCTGTAAATGGTTGACCAGGAATTTCTCGTGGTTCCTCTTTGTCAAAAGGATCATAGCATACCGTCCTTTCCGGCGTGCCCGCCGGAGCGCGTCTCACGCGCCCCGGCGGACCGCGTTTTCAAATCTCAGGTCCGGGGATTGCGGTTCCTTAACGCTTCATGTTGACCAGTTCCTCCAGCATGGAGTCGGTCACGGTGATGATGCGGGTGTTGGCCTGATAGCCGCGCTGGGTGGTGATGAGCTCGGAGATCTCGGTGGCCAGGTCCACGTTGGGGGCCTCCAGGAAGCCGCTCATCAGAGTGGTGGCGCCGGCGCTGTTGAGCCGGGACTGCTCCGGCAGGGAGCGCTCGTCCGCGGGGTCGTTATTGGTCCCCTGATTCCCGTCCGTAGCTCCATCCTGGTATAGGCTCTGGACACTGCCGTTGACATAGTTGATGCCGATCTTGGTATTGCCCTTGGAATCCAGGGTGGTGACCTCCTTGGCCGCGCCGCCCAGCATGGTGATGTTCAGATCGCCTGCGCCGGGACCGGCGGTGTAGTAGGAGTTGCCGATGTGGCTGACGCCGTTGGGGTTTGCCACATTCCCGATGGCCACGTAACCGATGATGATCCGCTCCTTGGTGTCCTTGGTGGTGCCGGAGATGCAGCCCGTCTTCTCGTCGATGCTGATGCTGTCAATAGCAGCCTTCGGCAGGGGCTCCGTAGTAGTGGTATCGGTGGTACCCGTACCGCCGGTCTTCACCGTCTTCACGGCGTCCTGGAGCAGGATATTCTTTGAGGTGTTGGTGCCGGTGGTTGTGCCGCCGGTGGTTGTATCGTCGCTCTGGTACTTGGGCCAGCGGATGACGTTCTGATACACCCAGTCCTTGCCCTCCACGCCGGTGTTGGGCTTGCCGTTGGCGTCCAGCTGATCGCCCGTAATCTCCTCGCCGGTGTCCTTCTTTACAGGCACGTTCTCCATGCGGGGCGTCCGCAGGGGCACCAGCTGGTCGCTGATAATGGGCTTGCCGGTGTCCTTATCAATTCCCACGCACAAAAAGCCGTAGATGCAGCTTCCGTAGCCATCCACATAGTACCCGTTGGCGTCCTCGTGCATATCGCCCACACGGCTCAGATTCAGGCTCTTGAAGCTCTCGGGATTGGTGGGGTCGATCACCTGCGCCACGTCCTTGTCGCCCACCAGGAAGAATCCGTCGCCCACAATGGCCATGTCGGTGGGGTTGCCGGGGTTGTAGGTGGCGGAGGACATATCCAGGTCAATGCTGGCCACCATGGAGCCGTAGCCCAGCTGGGAGGGGTTCTTGCCGCCCACTACCTGGGTGCCGTCGGAGCCGCCGCGGTACATGCTGTACACGCTGTCCCGGAACACGGTGCGCTGGGTCTTGTAGCCCTGGGTGTTGACGTTTGCCACATTGTTGCCGATGACGCTCAGCTTCTGCATGTGCGTCTTGAGGCCGCCAATGGATGCGTACATTGATCCAGTCATGGGAAAAATAGTCTCCTTTCGATTTCTGGCGCCGTCCGCGCCCCGCCAGTCGGGCGGGGGCGCGAAGGCCTCCGAAAAACCGGTCCTGCCTTCTCTTTACAGGAACACGGCGCCGTCAATGTTGGTAAATACGCTGTCTTTCATCTCATCCTGCGTGATGGCCGTAATGACCTTCGCGTGGGGCACGTTGATGATAAAGGCCTTCTCAGAATCCATGGCCAGGATATTGGTGGCGCCCTTGGCCTGGGCCCGCACCATACTGCCCCGGATCTGGTCCATGAGGCTGGGGGTGATCTCGATGCCCCGCTCCTCGGCGCGGCTCATGGCGTGCTTGGAAAACGCCACCTCCCGGGCCGGGACCGCCTTCGTCATCTCCTGCTGGAGCAGGCCCCCGAAGCCAGCACCCTGCCGGCTCCTCTGCGCCGCCGCAGGCAGCGGCTGCTGGACCTGTCTTGATACCCGTTCGATCATTCCCGTCACGCTCCCCGGTCGTCGGGCGCGCCGTCCCCGCCGCTGTACTCGGGATTCTCACCCTCGGCGCCCGCCGTCTCCTGGGGCGGCTCCACGGGATCGGTCTTCTCCGTCTCCTCGGGCGTCTGGGTCTCGCCGGGCTCCTGGCTTCCCTCGGGCCGCTCCGTGTTCTCCGGCTCCTTGGTCTCGCCGGGCTCCGTGGGCTTCTCCGTCTCGTCCGGCTTCTGCGTCTCGCCGGGCTTCTGGGTCTCATCCGGCTTCTGGGCCTCGCCGGGCTTCTCCGTGCCCTCGGTCTTGTCGTCCTCTTCCTCTTTGGGAGGCAGCTTACCCACGGCCAGGATCTCGTTCATCTGGTAGTATTTTCCGTCGTCCATGAAGATGACCTGGTTCCCGTGCATGGTGCCGGTGCCCTCCACCGTGCCGTAATACTCCTGGAGCTTGCCGTCGGCGTCAAACTGGCCCACGGTGACCTTCTGGCCCACCAGAGACGCCGCGTAGCTCATAACGGAGGCGTCGGTCAGCGTGGCGATGGTCTCTACCATCTGCATCTGGATCATCTGATTCAGCATGTCGGAGGTGTCCACCGTCTCGTCGATGCCCTGGTTGGTGAGCTGGGTGATCATCAGCTGGATAAAGTCGGTCATATCCAGATTCAGGTTGTCGCCCTTCTTCTGGATCTTGACGTTTTTGTTGGCCGCCGCGCTACTGCCATAGATCTTGTCAAGGTCAGTCGATGTAAAACCTGCCATTGTCTCACTTCCTTTCCGGTGTGTCTCACTCCCCGTCCCCGGGGATCAGTCCCAGCCGCAGCTGGTGGAGGAAATCCTCTCCGCCCTGGCGCTCCTGACGGCGCTCCTGCTGCTGTCCGCGCTCCTGGTGCTCGCGGCCCTGCTGGTCGTTGTAGAAGTTTTGCTGCTGGCTCTCCTGCTGCCGGGGAACCTCCACCTGGACCTCCTGCCGCGCGTCTCTGCCCAGCATGGCCATCAGGCTGTCGGCGCTCCGCTCCAGAAGGCCGCGGGTCTGGCTGTTCTCGGCGTGAAGGGCCACGTGCAGCGTCCCGTCCTCCCGGAGGGTCACCTCCACGGTCACCTTGCCCAGGCTCTCCGGAGCCAGCTGGATCTCCACGCGGGTGTCTCCGGCGTTCAGGGCCTCCGTCAGCCTGGGGCCGATCTGGTCCTCCACCGGCACTTCCCGGGTCTCCTCCATGACAGGGGCCTCGCCCACCTTCACGGGGATGTCCCGCACCTCCTGGAACACCGGCGTCTCCGCCATGCCCTCCTCGGGGGCGTCATCCTGGGCGCCGGTCTCCTGCCGGGCCTCGCCGGCCTCTCCGGCGGTCACCTTGACCTCCATCTCCGGGCCGGCGTCTTCCACCGTCCGGGTCTCAGCCTCCACGGGCTTGGCCTGCTCCTGGGGCAGCTGCTCCACGGCCCTCTCCGCGCCCTCCTCGGGCACGATCTCCGCCGTGTCAGCCGCTGCGGGGGCGTTCATCACCGGGGCCTCCGCCGTCTCCGCGACGATCTCAACGGGGGCCGCGACCGTCATCTCCGTCTCCGCCGGAGCCGTTACCTGCTCCACCGGGACCACGGGGTTCTGCATGACCGCCATGGCCGCCAGAGCCATCTGCTTCTCCAGCTCCTGGGGGTCCTCCGTCACGGCCTGGCCCTCCTGGGTCTGGTCCTGGGCGGCGGTCTCCGTCTTGGCGTCCGCCTTGCCGGAGGCCTGCTCCATCTGCTTTTGGAAGCTGTCCTTCTCCTGGGGCTGCGCGGGCTTTGCCGCGGGACGCTCCGCCGGGGGCTGCGCCATATACAGCATACTGTTATATACCTGATCCATCTCTCTTTCACCTCCTTTCAAATACCATATCTATATTCCAAACGGCGTTTTTATGCGCCGTATTGGACTCCTTTATACAGGGCCGCCGGGGAGCTCCCGTCAGGCGTTGGCGGCGTTGACCCGCATGGTGCTGACGAACTCCTCGATAAAGGCCTCCTCGCTCTTGGCCTCCGCCTTGTGGTAGGCGTCCAGCTTCTTCTCTTTCAGCTTCTCGATGGAGGAGGTGTCCTTCTTGGCCTCCACCACCTTCTCCCGGCGCTTTTCCTCTTCCGCCCGAAGCTCCTCCAGGCGCCGGGTCTCCCGCTGGATCTCCTGCTCCGCGGCCCGCAGGCCGTTCTGGTACATCAGCGCCTCGGTGAGGGGCAGCCCCTCCTCCGCCCGCCGGCGGTACTCGGCGTTGTAGTCCCGGTACTCCTGCCACAGGTCCTCCAGCAGCGCCTCCTGTTCCCGCACCGCGGCCAGGGCCAGGGCGTGCTCACCCTGGAGCGCCTCCAGCACCTGCTGCTTGTAGGACAGGACGGTGTCCAAAGAGAATTTGAACTTCTTCAACCGGTTTCAGCCCCTTTTCTCTTCCTGGTGAATTTCTTCTATTTCAATATGGCCCGCATCCTGGCGATGCACTGGTCATAGCTGAACGCCTCGTTGACGTCCTGCGTCAAAAATTCGTTCACAGCGTCAATTTTCGACAAAGCGTAGTCAAGACTTCGGTTGGTGCCCGGCTTATAGGCGCCGATGGCCACCAGGTCCGCGTTTTTCTCATACACGCTCATGATGTCCCGGATCCGGGAGGCCAGCTTCCGGTGCTCCGGGTCCACGATCTCCACCATCAGACGGGAAATGCTGGCGGAGACGTCGATCGCCGGGTAGTGGTTGCTGTTGGCCAGGGCCCGGGAGAGGACGATGTGTCCGTCCAGGATGCCCCGGACCGTGTCGGCGATGGGCTCGTTGGTGTCGTCGCCCTCCACCAGCACCGTGTACACGCCGGTGATGGAGCCCCTGTCAAAGTTGCCGCTGCGCTCCAAGAGCTTGGGCATCTCCGCGTACATGGAGGGGGTGTAGCCCCGGCTCACCGGCGGCTCGCCGATGGCCAGGCCGATCTCCCGCTGGGCCATGGCGAACCGAGTCAGGGAATCCATCATCAAAAGCACGTCGTACCCCTGGTCCCGGAAGTACTCCGCGATGCCCGTGGCCACGCTGGGACACTTCATCCGCAGCATGGCCGGCTGGTCGCTGGTGGCCACCACCAGCACGGAGCGGCGCATCCCCTCCTCGCCCAGGTCCTTCTGGACGAACTCCAGGACCTCGCGGCCCCGCTCGCCCACCAGGGCGATCACGTTGATGTCCGCCTTCACATTTTTGGCGATCATACCCATCAGCGTGGACTTGCCCACGCCGGAGCCGGCGAAGATACCAATACGCTGGCCCTTGCCGATGGTAATCATGCCGTCTATGGCTTTTACGCCGAACTCCATGCGCTCCCGGATGGGGGGGCGCTGGAGGGGGTTGACATAGGAGCCGCTGACACAGTAGGGCTCGCCGCCCTCAAAGGGGCCCTTGCCGTCGATGGGCTGGCCCATGGCGTTGATGATGCGGCCCCGGAGGAACTCCCCCACCCGCAGCGTCAGCTGCCGGCCGGTGTTGCGGACGAAGTTGCCGGCCGAGATGCCGTTCATGTCGGAGTACGGCATCAGGAGGATGTGGTCGTTTTTGAAGCCCACCACCTCCGCGGTCACCTGCCCGCCGGAGTCGCCGTTGTAGATCCGGCAGATGTCTCCCACGGCCGCGTGGCCGCCGGAGGCCTCGATGGACATGCCCACGATATTCTCGATCTTTCCCGTCAGGCTGTAGACCTCCGCGTTATAGACCTGCCGGATCATCTGTCGGAACATGGAACCCTCCGCCAAAGTTGAGATTCGTATCCGTCCCGCCGGTGGGCGTGTCGGACAGCATGGTTCGAATATTGTTCAGCTGTGTGGCGGCGCTGGCGTCGATGATCTCGTCCGGCATCTCAATGATGCAGGTGCCGGCCTCGTCGTCCGCCATGGGGATGATGCGCACCCGCCCCGACAGGGCGGACAGCGCCGATGTCAGGGACTGGGGGAGCTTTACCAGCCGCTTGGCGTCGCACTCGGCGATGTAGATGTGGACCCACTCCCGCCGCTTGCGCTTGTCAATGGCGGCCTGGATCATCCGGCAGATGACCTCGGAGCTGCTCTTGAGGCTCACGCTCACCACCTTCTCGGCGATGGCCAGGGCCAGGTCCCGCAGCTCCTCCACATTGTCGTCCATCTGGCGGTCCAGCGCCTGGCCGGCCCGTTCCAGAAACTGGGCCACCTCGGCCTCCTGGGCCTGGGCCTGACGCTCCCGCTCCTGGCGGCCCTCCTCCAGCGCCTGCTGGACGCCCAGGGCCATGCCCTCGGCTCTTCCGGCCTCCAGACCCGCCCTGCGGCTCTCCTCCAGAATGGCCTCGGACTGCTCCCGGGCCTCCCGCTGGGCGGTCTCCAGAATCTCCGCCGCCCGGCGCTCCGCGTCCCGCAGGATCTGATCCGCCTGGATCTGGGCGTAGCTGACAGGGTCCCGGGGCTCCGCCGGTTCGCCCGGCTCGGTCTCCTCCGCCGGAAGCTCCGGCTCTATCTCCGCCGGATCGGACGGGGGCGGGGTCTCCGGATGGGGCCCCGGAGCCTCGGTCACCAGCTCCCCGGCGTCGGGAAAGCGGTAGGGCTCTGCCTTTGGGCGGGATATGAATTTCCAAACATTAGGCAATTATATCGTCCTTTCCGCCCTTGAGGATAATGATCTCTCCCTTTTCCTCCAAACTGCGGATGATCCCCACAATCCGCTGCTGGGCCTCCTCCACGTCCTTCATGCGGACATTGGAGGTGATCTCCAGGTCGTCCTTGATATTCTGCGCCATACGGCTGGACATATTGGTAAAGAGCTTGTTGGCCACGTCGGCGTTGGCCGCCTTGAGGGCCAGCACCAGGTCTCTGGGGTCGCAGTCCCGCACGAAGCGCTGGACCGACCGGTCGTCCATGGTGATGATGTCCTCGAACACGAACATCCGCTTGCGGATCTCGTCCGCCAGCTCCTGGTCGTAGTCGGACAGGCCGTCGAAGATGTTCTTCTCGCTGGTGCGGTCCAGGTTGTTCATCACACTGGCCACGTAGTCCACGCCGCCGACCTTGATGTTGGAGGTGACCATGATATTGTCGAACTGGCCCCGCAGCTGGCTCTCGATGATCTTCACGGCGGCGGGGGACACGCCCTCCAGCTTCGCCATGCTCTTGACCACCTGCACCTGCCGGTTCTCGTCCAGGCTGGCCAGCACGTCCGCGGCCTTGTCGGCCTCCACGTGGGCCAGCACCAGGGCGATGGTCTGGGGCCGCTCGTTGCGCAGGGTGGACACCATGGATTTCACATCCACCTTGTCCATGAAGGAGAAGGGCCGGTGCTTGAGGGACTTGGTGACCTTGCCCAGCATCTCCTCCGCCGCCTGGGGCCCGTAGGCCTTCTCCAGGACCGACCTGGCATACTCCAGGCCGCCCTCGGTGACGGCCTTGTTGCTCAGGCACATCATGTAGAACTCGTTGAGGATCTCCTCGGTGATCTCCGAGTCCAGAATCCCCAGCCGGGCCACCTCAAGGGTCAGCTGCTCAACCTCCTCGCCCTCCATAAACCGGTACAGCAAAGACGCCTTCTCCGCGCCCAGGGAGACGACCACCGCCGCGGCCTTCTGCGCGCCGGTGAGCTCCAGCTTCGCCTTCTGCCTCTGCTTCGCAGCGGGCTTCGCTGCAGGTTTCGCCTGCGTTGCCGCCGCTGCCGCCGCTGCCGCCTCAGCCATCGTCGTCCCCTCCTCTCAGCCAGTTTCGGATCATCTGCGCCGCGATCTCCGGGTTCTCGCTGGCGAACTGCCGGATGTCCTTGCGCAGCTGCATGCTCTGTTCGGTCTGGATCTCCATCACGTCGGCGCCGTTGCCGTCGGTGGCCTGGCCGCCCAGGCCCACCGCCGCCAGCAGGGCGTCCACCTCGCTGGCCTGGGCCTCCTCCTCGGCCTCCTGCTTCTTTCTCCGCCGGCGGCGGACCAGCAGGATCGTCACCAGCAGAATGATGAACAGCAGCAGTCCGCCTGCCGCCGCCACCAGCACCCACAGGGGGATGCCGGCGATCTGGATGTCAAAGACACTGGGCGTGGGCGCCGGGGGCTCCTCCCGGAAGAAGGGATAGGTGATAACGGAGATGCGGCCGTCCAGAATCTCCAGGCCGGTCTCCTCGTCCACCTCGCCGTAGATGCCCGCCGCCCGGGCAATATGCTGCCGCCACTCCGCCGTGTCCACGTTTCCGGCGGTGGTGGAGTTGATGCTCACCGCCACCGAGCAGTCCTTCAAATAGCCGGCGGTGGTGACGATGTGCTTTTGACTGCGGGTGTTGTCGTAGTCGATCTGTCCGCTGGCGAAGGCGGCGTCCTCCCGCCCGTCCAGATTGGGGTTGTTCTCCACATACTGGGAGAAGTCCGGGTTGGGGATCTCGGAGTTGGACGTCGTGCCCACCACGCCGCCCACGGTCTCGTCCCCGTCGCGGTTGTAGGACCACTGGTAGATCAGAGAGCCGATGATGCCCCGGCCGTTGGTCTGGCCGTCCTTGGCGTACTCCGGCAGGTACACGTCCACCCGGTCCTCGGTGACGTTGCCCACCTCCACCACGCAGTTGACGGCCACCTCCACGTTGTCCTGGCCGAAGGCGGGCTCCAGCACCTGCATGACCTGGGTGCGGATCTTGTTTTGCTGCTCCTCCTCCAGCTGCATTTTCAGGGCGGAGGCGTCGCTGTCGGCGGTCAGGCTGCCGCCGCTGTATGTATTGCCGTAGGAGTCCGTGATGCTGACCCGGCTGACCTCCAGCCCCTGGAGGGAGTTGCTCACAAACTCCCGGATGGCCGCGGCCTGCTGGGTGGTGAGCTTCTTGGAATCCCGCATGGACACCTTCACGGCGGCGGTGGCGTTTACCACGTTGCCGCTGTCCAGGATGTAGCCCCGGTCCTGGCCCGGCGTCAGGTTGACCACGGCGTCCTGCACGTTGTCGAAACTGCGGATGGTGGCCCGCAGCTTCTCCTCCAGGTCCTTCAAAATGACGGCGTTTCGCTCCTGGTTGGTGGACAGGGCGCTGAGGCTGTCAAAATACTTGGTGGTGCCGGACTGGAACACGTTCTCCATCAGCACCCGGGCCTGCAGCTGGTTCTGCTGGCTCTCCGGCACCAGGATCGTATCTCCGTTCTCGATCTTGTAATCCCGGACGCCCCAGCTCTCCAGCAGCGTCAGCACACTGGACATCTCGTCCATGCTCACATTCGTGACCAGCGTGGCATAGGGCCTGTTGTTCAGAATGATAACCAGGATAACGGCGAGAACCACCAGCGCCGCCGCGGCCGCGATGTAGATCTTCTTGGAGATCTTCTTCAGCCGCTCCCAGACCTTGCCCCACAGGGCCTTGGCCTTGTCAACCACCTTGTTCAAACGCCGTCACCTCCTTCTCCTGTCTTGTTTCTCTCATCTCTCTAAAATCGCGCCGTTAAGAGCCCGTTAAGACTTGGCCGGTATATCCTCAGGCAGGACAAATAGGGGGAAGGCCTCCCCCTATTTGTCAAATTCCGTCAAAGGCTGATTCTCGTCAGCTCCGAGTAGACGTCCATCGCCTTGTTCCGAAGCTGAATCAAAAGGTCCAGCGCAATGGACTCCTTCTCCATGGCGATGTTCAGAGAGGCGGGGTTATCCAGCTGTCCCGTGGACAGCAGGTACTGGGCCTCCCGCACCTCCAGGTCCGTCTGCTTCACATTGTCGATGGCGGACTGAAACACCGCCCCAAACAGGCTCTGGTCCCCCCGGACCGCCTCCACAGGCTTGGCGCTCTTGACTCCGGAGATGGGCGCCAGCTGTTCAATGGGTGTAATCATGGTTCATTCCCTCCCCGCGCTTACTTTCCGATCTCCAGTCCCTGGGCGATCACGGTTTTCAAGGTGTTAAAGGCCGTCACATTGGAGGCGTAGGCCTGGGCGGCCGCCATGGCGTCCGTCATCTCCTTGACCATGTCCACGTTGGGCATCTCCACATACCCCTCCTCGTTGGCGTCGGGGTGGGTGGGGTCGTAGACCAGTGGCAGGTCGGAGGGGTCCTCCACGATGTTCGTCACCCGCACGCCGCCGGCGGTGGTCTTCCCTCTGGCGGGGGCCAGGCCGTAGGCCGCCCGGGCCATGGCGGCCCGGAAGCCGTCCTTCCCGGTCTCGGCCTCAAACACCACCACCTTGCGGCGGTAGGGGCCCTCCCCGTTCTCCACCCGGGTGGTGGTGGAGTTGGTCACATTCTCGGCGATGACGTCCAGCCGCAGCTGCTGT
This sequence comes from uncultured Oscillibacter sp., assembly GCA_947644365.1. Classification (GTDB taxonomy): domain Bacteria; phylum Bacillota; class Clostridia; order Oscillospirales; family Oscillospiraceae; genus Oscillibacter. Next base: position 13,481 of record CANRYZ010000015.1, read on the forward strand.
GCCGTCAGGCCGGAGCCCACAATATTGATGGTACTCAAAAAACCCATATCTCGATTCTCCATTTCCCGCCGGGCGGCGGCCCGGCGCGCAGCGGGCCTCTATTTTACAGGCCCTTCCTGAAATTCACCTGAAAAAATCATCCGCGGACCGCCGCGTGCAGCAGCTTGAGGTCGCTGTTGATGGCGTTGAGGACATAGCGCATCTGATAGGCGTTGCGGATGGCCTCCACGCTCTGGCTGGTGACGTTGACGCCGTTCTCGTCCATGCGGGTGGCGTCCAAGTGCTCGGTCACGGCGAACTCGGACTCGTTAAGCACCTGCCGCACGCTCTGCCGGGGCTTCACGCCCGACCGGGCCGCCTCCAGCTTGGCCTGAATGGTCTCCTCAAAGGTGACCACCTTGGCCTTGTAGTTGGGCGTCTCGGCGTTGGCGATATTGTCCAGAATCGCCGCCTGCTTCGTCCACAAAAAGCCTAGGGATTTCTCCATCAGCAAAAAGGAGTTGGACGACAAAAAATCCAAATCTGATCCCTCCTTAAAAGATACAACGAAAAAGATATAGTGTGTCATTCCGCGGTTGGTTCAGGCCGACGCCGCATGGCACACTACAACGATACTTTCCTCTGAAAATTGATGACTACAGCACAGTGATCCCCTCGCCGGGGTCCCGCGGCTCGGCGGGGCGGAAACAGGCCCATATGTACAGTATATTTTCACTGTAGCCCATTATAATACGAACTCTCTGGAAAAAGCAAGCACTTTTTCTCCATTTCCTTCTTCCATATTTTAGAATGTTAAAATTTCTACAGGATATAGTTTCGGATTTTCAACATTTTGTGGGTAAAGGCCCTTTTTGCCGCTCATTCCTGAAAAGCCCGAAAACCGGCCCCCATGCATTTTGTAGGACTGTATATAATTCTCCATTAAATTCCATTATATTTCGTCAAAACGCCAGACCGCTTCCATTTAGTCGCTTTTGGGCCGCAAATGACCCTCTTTGTGATTTTTTTGTCCTTTCCGTCATACAACCGCTTGCCAGTCTCCATTTTTTATGCTAAGATAAACGTGGAATTTTATCCTTCTCCAGCCTCTCCGGAGGCGCGCCATGTTTTATTTTAAGGATGTGATCCCACGCGTATGAAACAGACCCGTAAAGAAAAAATCCTGATTGTCGACGATTCCGAGCTGAACCGGGCGATTCTCGCCGACATGCTGGGAGAGGAATATGACATTGTAGAGGCGGAAAACGGCCTGGAGGCCGTGGCCATCCTGCAGAGGATGGGGCCGGAGCTCTCCCTGGTGCTGCTGGACATCGTCATGCCGGAGATGGACGGCTTCGGCGTGCTGGACACCATGAACCAGAACCGCTGGATCGACGATATCCCCGTCATCATGATCTCCGCCGAGAGCGGCTCCAGCCACATCGAGCGGGCCTATGAGCTGGGGGTCACGGACTTCATCGCCCGCCCCTTCGACGCCCTGATCGTCCACCGCCGGGTGGTGAACACCATCCTGCTGTACGCCAAGCAGAAAAAGCTGGTGGGCATGGTGGCGGACCAGATCTATGAGAAGGAGCGCCAGGGCAACCTGATGATCGACATTCTCAGCCACATCGTGGAGTTCCGCAACGGCGAGAGCGGCCTCCATGTGCTCCACGTCCGCACCCTGACGGAGCTGCTGCTGCGCAGGCTCTCCCAGAAGACGGACCGCTACCGCCTCACCCCCGGGGAGATCTCCATCATCACCACCGCCTCCGCCCTTCACGACATCGGCAAGATCGCCATCGACGAGCACATCCTCAACAAGCCCGGCAGGCTCACCAGCGAGGAGTTCGCCGTCATGAAGACCCACACCACCGTGGGCGCGGACATGCTGGAAAATCTCCCCATCCACCAGCACGATCCCCTGGTGAACGTGGCCTACCAGATCTGCCGCTGGCACCACGAGCGCTACGACGGCCGGGGGTATCCCGACGGGCTGGAGGGGGACGCCATCCCCATCTCCGCCCAGGTGGTGGCCCTAGCGGACGTGTACGACGCGCTGACCAGCCAGCGGGTCTACAAGCCGCCCTTCTCCCACGAGGAGGCCGTTCAGATGATCCTGGACGGCCAGTGCGGCACCTTCAACCCCCTGCTGCTGGAGTGCCTCCAGGAGAACGCCGAGACCATCCGCGCCGGCCTCGCCGCCGACTCCCAGGCCCAGCGGGACCAGCGGGAGATGCGCAACGTGGCCCAGGAGATGCACCGCCACGAGGAGCTGGCCGCCTCCGAGCGCACCCTCCAGCTGCTGGAGCACGAGCGGATGAAGTACAGCTTCTTCGCCGCCATGACCCAGGAGATCCAGTTTGAGTACACCGCCTCCCCCGCCATGGTGACCCTCTCCGCCTGGGGCGCGGAGAAGCTGGGCCTGGGTGAGACCGTCATGGACCCCCTCCGCAGCGGCGGCGTCCTGGCCCTGATAGACCAGGAGTGGATTCAGGGCCTGTCCAACGCCCTGCACAGCACCTGCCCGGACCAGCCGGTGGTGACCTACGACTGCCCGCTGAACCTGGGCGGCGAGAGGCGCTGGTTCCGCATCGTGGCCCGGGCCACCTGGTCCGCCGACGAACCCGCCCGGTACACCGGCGCCATCGGCAAGGCCATCGACATCCACGACTCCCGGATGAAGCTCCACGCCCTGGAGCAGATGGCCTCCCACGACACCCTCACCGGCCTTTTGAACCACGCCTACGCCAAGAAGCGGATCCTGGAGCGGATCGAGAGCCGGCCCACCGCCAGCTACGCCCTGGCGATCTTCGACCTGGACCACTTCAAATCCGCCAACGACACCTACGGCCACACCTTTGGCGACCACGTCCTAATCCATGTGGCGGAGAAGCTGCGCCAGAGCATCCGCGGCGGCGACATCGCCGCCCGGGTGGGCGGGGACGAGTTCCTCATCTTCCTGGAGCACAAGGGGGACGTGGAGCCGGTGGTGTCCCGCATTTTCGAATCCCTCTGCGGTACATATGAGGATTTCACCATCTCCGTCAGCATGGGCGTCGCCCCCACGGCCCTGGTGGGCTGCGACTACGACACGCTGTTCCACGCGGCGGACCAGGCCCTGTACACCGTGAAGCGGGGCGGCCGGGGACAGTACCGCTTCTATGACGAATCCATGAGACAGATGCTCTCCGCCATCTCCCCCATTGACAGCGGCGAGGAGGCGGACACCGCTCCGGCGGACCAGAAAGGAGACAGACCGATATGACATTGCAGGAGTGCTATGCCGCTATGGGCGGCAACTACGAGGAGGTTCTGGGCCGCCTGCGCAGCGACCGCCTGATCCAGAAATTCGTGCTGAAATTTGTGGACGACGGCAGCTATCAGCTGCTGCTGGACTCCATGGCCTCCAACAATTACGAGGAGGCCTTCCGGGCCGCCCACACCATCAAGGGCGTGTGCCAGAACCTGGGCCTGACCCGGCTGCTGCGCTCCAGCAGCCAGCTCAGCGAGGCCCTGCGCCACGGCTATACGCCGGAGGCGGACGGCCTGACGGAGGAGGTCACCCGGGACTACCAGGAGGCCGTCGCCGCCATTCGGGCCTTCCAGGCCTCTCTTGGAACATGATGCGAACCGTCCGAACCCGCGGACAGGGAGGTACCGGCAGATGAACCACAATAAAAAACCGCTTCGCTTTCTGACGGCGAGCCTTATTGCCGTCTCGCTTCTGTGCGTCTGCATCTTCTCCTTTCTGGCGTTCTATATGAACCAGCGGAGCGGGGACACCATCAGCAGCGTGGGCCAGATCTACATGTCGGGCATGAGCCAGCAGATCTCCCGGCACTTTGAGACCACCATCGGCCTGCGCCTGAGCCAGGTGGAGGCCCTGGTGGAGACCAACGCCCCCGGCACCAAGGATCAGGACGAGCTGATGGCGGACCTGATCTACAGCGCCAAGGCCCGGGGCTTTGAGCACCTGGCCCTCTACTCCGCAGACGGCAGCTTTGAGACCCTCTACGGCAGCAATCTGACCGTCACCGACCCGGAGCCCTTTCTCGCCTCCCTGAACGGCGACGAGAAAAAAATAGCCGTGGGCACCGACGCCGCCGGGGACAAGCTGGTTCTGATGGGGGTGTCCTGCACCTATCCCATGGCCGGGGGAAAGACCTGCACCGCCCTGGTGGCCGCCATCTCCGTGGACTACATCAGCGACACCCTCTCCCTGGACAACGAGGGCGGCCTGATGTACTCCCACATCATCCGGCAGGACGGCTCCTTCGTCATCCGCAGCGGCGACGCCTACCGGGACAACTACTTTGACCGCATCAACGCCATCTACGACGAGCTGGACGGCAGCGACGCCCAGCGGCACATCCAGGAGCTCCAGGCCGCCATGGACACGGGGGAGGACTACTCCACCGTGCTGGTCATCGGCAAAGAGCGCCGCCACCTGCTGTGTACCAAGCTGGCCTATTCCGAGTGGTATCTGGTGGTGGTCATGCCATACGGCGCCCTGAATGAGGAGATCTCCCACCTGAGCCGCGAGTGGAGCCTCATGGCCATCGGCGGGTGCGCCGTGGTGCTGGCGGCGCTGCTTCTGGTCTTCTTCCGGTACATCCAGATCACCCGGCAGCAGATGGCGGAGCTGGAGCAGGCCCGGCAGGCGGCCATCGCCGCCAACAGGGCCAAGAGCGAGTTCCTCTCCAATATGAGCCACGACATCCGCACGCCCATGAACGCCATCGTGGGCATGACGGCCATCGCCACGGCCAACATCGGCAACCAGCAGCAGGTGCAGCACTGTCTGAGAAAGATCGCCCTGTCCGGCAAGCACCTGCTGAACCTCATCAACGACGTGCTGGACATGTCCAAGATCGAGAGCGGGAAGATGACGCTGAACATCGACCAGGTCTCCCTGCGGGAGATGATGGACGGCATCGTGAGCATCGTCCAGCCCCAGGTGCGGGCCAAGCAGCAGCAGTTTGACATCTTCATCCACGACATCTCATCGGAGAATGTGTGCTGCGACAGCGTGCGGCTGAATCAGGTGGTGCTGAACCTCCTGTCCAACGCCGTGAAATTCACGCCGGTAGAGGGCAGCATCCACATCTCCCTGTATCAGGAGCCCTCCCCCCAAGGGGACGGCTTCGTGCGCACCCACCTGCTGGTAAGGGACAGCGGCATCGGCATGTCACCGGAGTTTCAGGCGAAGATTTTCGACTCCTTCTCCCGGGAGGACAGCCGCCGGGTCCAGCGGACCGAGGGCACCGGCCTGGGCATGGCCATCACCAAATTCATCGTGGACGCCATGGGCGGCACCATCCAGCTCCAGAGCGAGCAGGGCAAGGGCTCCGAATTTCATGTGACGCTGGACCTGGAGCGGTCCACTGTACAAGAGGCGGACATGGTCCTGCCGGACTGGAACATGCTGGTGGTGGACGACGACAGGGAGCTGTGCGAGAGCACGGTGGCCTCCTTAAAGTCCATCGGCCTCAACGCCGAGTGGACCCTGGACGGCGAGAGCGCCGTCTCCATGGCGGAGGAGCGCCACCGGCGGCACGACGGCTATCACATTATCCTGCTGGACTGGAAGCTGCCCGGCATGGACGGCATTGAGACCGCCCGGGAGCTGCGCCGGCGCCTGGGAGACAACATCCCCATCCTGCTGATCTCCGCCTATGACTGGAGCGACATCGAGACAGAGGCCAAGGGCGCCGGCATCAACAGCTTCATCTCCAAGCCCCTGTTCAAATCCACGCTCTTCTACGGCCTGCGCCCCTTCGTGGACGCCGGCGAGACCATCCCGGAGCCCCCGCCCCAGGAGCAGGAGGCCGACTTCACCGGCAGGCGTATCCTGCTGGCGGAGGACAACGAGCTCAACTGGGAGATCGCGGACGAGCTGCTCAGCAGCCTGGGCATGGAGCTGGACTGGGCGGAAAACGGCAAAATCTGCGTGGAGAAATTCAGCGCCGCCGCCCCGGGCTATTACGACGCGGTCCTCATGGACCTGCGGATGCCCATCATGACGGGCTACGAGGCCACCCAGGCCATCCGCGCCCTGGACCGCCCCGACGCCTCCCTTCCCATCATCGCCATGACCGCCGACGCCTTCTCCGAGGACATTCAGCGGTGCCTGGACGCGGGCATGAACGCCCACATCTCCAAGCCCATTGACCTCCGGGAGGTCTCCCGCCTGCTGGAGAAATACTTAAATTCATAGAGCTGTCCAAGAGGGCGGCGGGCATTGCCCGCCGCTTTCTTTTCTCTCTGCTCATCCGACGAGTTTCGATAAAATTCGACAAAAACCTTGTTTTTTTTCGTCTTTTTTGCTATGCTGTTCTTGTCGCAGGCATTGTTTTCCATGGTTTTTCATTCCGTCAGCGGCAAATGCTACTGCCAATGTCCGGATCTCTCCCCAGCCGCCTGAAAGGAGCCTGCCATGGAACAGCATCAAATATCGCCCGAATCCCTGTTTCCCGCCATTGCCGCTCAGATTCGGGGCGCGCTCAGCACCCTGCACCTGGCGTCTCTACAGGCGGTCCCTCCCGAGGATCGGGAAAAAGACCCGGATCTGGACCGCAGGGCCGCCCTCATGGATCAGAGCTACTACCGGCTGCTGCGGCTGGTGAATCTCCTCTCCGCCGCCGCCCTCCCGGAGAACGCCCCCCTCACCCTCCAGAACCGGGACCTGGTGGAGCTTGTGGGGGACATCTGCGGCCGGGCCGGAGACCTGGCCCAGTCTCTGGGGCTGAATGTGCGGTTCTCCTGCGCCTTTCCCCGCCGCGTCTGCGCGGTGGAGCCCCAGCTGCTGGAGCAGCTGCTGTTCCACCTGCTCTCCAACGCGTTCAAGTTCACTCCTCCCGGCGGCACCGTCACCGTGGAGCTGCGGGCCCAGGGCGGACACCTGCTCCTCTCCGTCGCCGACACCGGCCAGGGCATCCCCACGGAGCGCCTGGCCGCCCTGTTTGACGGCGGTCTCCACATAGAGCGCCAGGAACCGGTCCCCCACGGCCTGGGGCTGGGCCTGTTCCTCTGCTGCCGGATCGCGAAGCGCCACGGCGGCACGCTGGTAGCGAAGTCCCAGGTGGGCAGGGGCAGCCTGTTCACCCTCTCCCTGCCGGACCGGCAGGTGGAGGGAAGCGTGTCCGACGTCCCCTTCGACTACGCCGGCGGCTTCAACCGCACTTTGCTGGCCCTGGCGGATGCCCTGCCCGTTCAGGCCTTTCTCGTCCGCAGTCAGGGATAACCTCCGGGCCCAAGGTTTTCGGCCAGACATTCCGGCTCCGCCGCCGCGGGTCCGGAATGTTTCTCTTTTCTTTTTCCGTCCCGTGGGCTACAATAGATCATCCAGACTTTTGAGAGGAGGGCTTTCCCATGGCCTTCAAGCGCGTGTGCGTGGCAATGAGCGGCGGCGTGGACAGCACCGGGGCCGCGCTTTTGCTTCTGCGGCAGGGGTACGAGGTCTCCGGCGTCACGCTGCGCCTGCGGCCGGATTGCCCCGGCGCTCAGAGCGCGGAGGCGGAGATCGAGGCCGCCGGGGCCGCCGCCAGGACGCTGGGCATCCCCCACGCGGTGCTGGACCTCCGGGATCTGTTCCGGACGGAGGTCATGGAGCGCTTTGTCTCCGAATACGCCCAGGGCCGCACCCCCAATCCCTGTCTGGACTGCAACCGGGCCGTTAAATTCGGGGCCATGCTGGACTGGGCGCTGGCCCAGGGGGCCGACGCCCTGGCCACCGGCCACTACGCGGACGTCTCCTTCGACGCCCCTTCCGGCCGCTGGCGGCTCCTGCGGGGCCGGGACCGCAGGAAAGACCAGAGCTACTTCCTCTACCAGCTGACCCAGCGCCAGCTGGCCCATCTGCTGCTGCCGGTGGGCCGGTACGAAAAGCCCGCCCTGCGGGCCCTGGCGGCGGAGGCGGGCCTGGCCAACGCCCACCGGGCGGACAGCCAGGACATCTGCTTTATCCCGGAGGGGGACTATGTGGCCTTCCTGCGGCGGTACGGCGGCGCGGAGCTGGTCCCCGGGGACTTCGTGGACCAATCGGGCCGCGTCCTGGGCCGCCACAGGGGAATCCCCTGCTACACCACCGGCCAGCGGAAGGGGCTGGGCGTCAGCGCCGGCGCGCCGCTGTACGTCCTGGGAAAGGACCCCGCCGCCAACACCGTGACCCTGGGGCCCGACAGCGCCCTCTACACCCGGGAGCTGACGGCGGACCGCCTGAACTGGATCTCCATCCCCGCCCTGGAATCGCCCATGGCCGTCACCGCCAGGACGCGGCACAGCCAGCGGGAGGCCGCCGCCGTGGCGGAACCCCTGCCGGACGGCCGCGTGCGGGTGGTGTTTCAGGAGCCCCAGCGGGCGATCACCCCGGGCCAAGCCGTCGTATTCTACGACGGGGAGGCCGTGGTGGGCGGCGGCACCATTGTGAAATAAAAAGGACGCCTCTTTGAGGCGTCCTTTTTACCGGTCGCTGACCAGCCAGCAGTCCTGAAAGATCAGATCATCCACGTCGCCGTGGACGTCGTCTGCAAAAATACACACGCTTATGTCCTCCTTTGCAATTTGCGCTTCCTGCCAGTATATGCGCCGGAGGAACAGAAGTTGCACGAAACCCGGAACCTCTGATGAAATTATTTTCCGCCGTGCCCCGGGAAAGATCAACAGGCGGTCCCCGCGCGGGGACCGCCTGTTCTCACAGCAGCTCCTCAATGGTCTTTTGGACCTCCGCCACGTCCATAGGCTTGGCCAGGTGGGCGTTCATGCCGCTCTCGGCGGATCTGCGCAGGTCGCTCTCAAACACGTTGGCCGACAGCGCGATAATGGGAATCTTTGCCAGCGCCGGGTCCTGAAGGCCGCGGATGGCCTTGGCCGCCTCCCAGCCGTTCATCACCGGCATCTGAATGTCCATCAGAATCACGTCGTAGTCCCCGGGCCGGGCCCGCCGTACCTTGTCCACAGCCGCGCCGCCGTCCGGCGCCGTATCAATGACAAAGCCCACCTCCTGGAGAAGCTCCATGGCGATCTCCCGGTTAATCTCATTGTCCTCCACCAGCAGGATTCTCCTGGGCCGGCCGGCCGTTCCCGCTCCCGCGGCGGCAGGGTGCGCCTGGTCCGGCTGAATACGGAAATCCAGGGTGGCGGTAAAAACGCTGCCCCTGTCCACCTCGCTGCGTACGGAGATGGTCCCCCCCATCCTGTCCACGATGCTCTTGGCCAGGGACATGCCCAGCCCAATGCCGTGGACGCCGCTGTGGGTGGTGTCCTTCTCCCGGGAAAAGGGCTCGAAAATTCGGGCCAGAAACTCCGGACTGATGCCGATGCCGGTATCCGCCACCTCCAGCTGGTAGACCGCGTACTGTCCCGGCATCAGCTCCCGCTCCGCCAGGCTCACCCGCACCCTGCCCCCGGGCTTGGTGTAGGTCACGGCGTTGTTGGTGAGATACATCACCAGCTGCCGCAGCTTGTCCTCGTCGCTGTAGATACCGCTGTGGCGCACGCCGGAGCAGTCCAGGGTAAAGTCTATGCGCTTCTCCTCCGCCTGGGGTGCCATGAAGTCGTAGACCTCCCGGACAATGGCGCAGAGGTCGCAGGCCTCCTCCTGCGTGTGGGAGTCCCCGGACACCGCCGCGGAGATCTCCAGCACCCGCTCGATCATGCCCATCAGCTGCCGGGCGGAGGACTCCATCCGTCCAATGTAGCTCCGGGCCGCGTCCGGGTCCCCCAGGCTCTTCCGGGCCAGGGCCGCGAAGCCGAAGATGGCGTTCATGGGCGTGCGCATGTCGTGGGACATGTTGGAGAGGAAGGTGTCCTTGGCGGCCATGGCCTGGTTCGCCTTCTCCAGGGCCTCCGCCAGGAGGCGCTTCTGCTCAAGCTCCTGGTGGACCTCCTCATCAATCCGCCGGGAGCCCAGCACGACCTGGGACGCCCGCCGCTCGTGGCCCACGTCCACCAGCCGCACCTGGAGATAGCGCTCCTCGCCGTTCTCCAGGACCCGGTAATTGACGTAGAAGCTCCTGTCGGCGGAGAACCTCCGGCGGATGGCGTCCACGTTGAGCACCGCGCCTACGGCCTCCCGCTCCTCCGGGTGGACCCAGGTGCGCACATACTCCGCCAGGTAGCCGCTGAGGGACCGAAGCTCCCGGTCCTCTCCAAACATCCGGCCGGTCCGGCTGCTGAGCCGGTATGGCCGGACCTGGTCGCTCTCCAGCTCCCCGTAGAGAATCGTCTCGTAGTTGGCGCTGAGGCCCTCAATCACCCGCAGCCGCCGCAGATACTCCTGGTTGATCTGCGTCCGCTCCCTGTCGTACTCCTCCGCCAGAGACTGGAGCTGCCGCTCCCGCTCCTGCTTCTCATTGAGCAGAAACGCCCGCTCCATCAGCTGCCGGTTCCGCTTCTCCGTGGCGTCGCTCAAAAAGACGTAGAAGATGCCCCGCTCGCCCCGGACAAAGTGCCCGTAGTCCTCGATCCATCGAATCTGCCCGTCCTTCCGGCGCACCCGGTACTCCACATAGTCCAGATCATACCGGCTGTTGGCCACCTGTTCCTGGATGCTCCGCTCCACCCCGTCCAGGTCCTCCGGACACACCATGCCCCGGAAGGAATTCCCGGTCAGCGTCCGAAACTCCTCCATGGAGCCGCACTGGAAGATGCGCAGCAGGGCGCGGTTGGCGTAGACGATCTCCTCGCCGCCGTCGGCGTAGTAGATCAGCACGCCGCCGGGCATCTCCTCCATAAACCGGAGATTCTCCCAGGCCGCCTGGAAATCCCGGCCCTCCGGCAGGGCGCTCAGAAGCTCCGCGCCCCCCTCGCCCAACAGCTGCCCGACGTCCAAATGGCTGGCCTGGAGCGCGCCCAGCAGCTTCGCGATATGATCCATCAGATGGTTGTGCTGGCTATGGTCCCTCATAGCGCCCTCCCCGGCCAAAATTTTACATGGAGATTCTACCACAGAACTTTTCATTTGTCATTATTTTTATCGCCTCCCGAACAAGGCCTAAAAAGACGCGCCCTGGGGCGCGTCTCTTTAATCTCATAACTATTATTCCGGGTCCTGCCCATCCGGACCGCTCTCCTCTGCGGGCGGTTCCGCCCCGGCGGGAGCCGGTTCCTCCGCCTCCGGCGCGGACGTCTCCTGCGGGGCCTCAATCTTCTCGGAGATCATGTGGACCTTCCTGGCGGCCGGCTCGATCCCCTCCGGCGCGGAGGGGCGGAAGCCGTGCTCCAGAGCGGGCTTGGTGGAGGCGTAGGGATTCTCCACCAGCTCCGGGTCCCGGCCCTCGATGATGGCCACCATCTCGCCGCCGGTGATGGTCTCCTTCTCCAGAAGGTAGGCCACCACCTTGTCCATGTCGTCCCGGTTGTCTCGGATGACCTCCACGGCAGTCTGATAGCACTGGTCCAGAATCTCCTTCACCGCCGAGTCCATGCGGGCGGCGGTGTCCTGGGCGCAGTCCATGCCGTAGCCGCCGTCCAGGTACTGGTTTCTCCGGGAGGCCAGGGCCATCATGCCGAACTCGTCGCTCATGCCGAACATGGCCACCATGTTCCGGGCCACGTTGGTGGCGTCCTGGATGTCTTGGGAGGCGCCGTTGGTCATGGTGTCCATCACCACCTCCTCGGCGGCCCGGCCGCCCATGGACACGGTGATCTTGGCCATGAGCTCCTCCCGGGTCCTCAGCTCCGTCTTGTCCTCCTCGGGCATCAGCAGCGTGTAGCCCAGGGAGCCCTGGGTGTGGGGGACGATGGTGATCTTCTGCACCGGTTCGGTGTTCTTCTGCTTGTAGGCCACCATGGCGTGACCCACCTCGTGGTACGCCACCAGCTTCTTCTCAAACTCCGTGAGCACGCTGCCCTTCTTCTCCGTACCGGCGATGACCAGCTCGAAGGCGGCCAGCATATCCTCCTGGGTCACCAGCTTCCGCCCCTTGCGGACGGCCCGCAGGGCGGCCTCGTTCACAAGGTTGGCCAGGTCCGCGCCCACGCAGCCGGCGGTGGCCAGAGCCACCTTCTTGAGGTTCACATCCTCCGCCAGCTTGATGTTCCGGGTGTGGACCTGGAGGGTGGCGATGCGCCCCGCCAGGTTGGGCCGGTCGATGGTGATCCGGCGGTCAAACCGGCCCGGGCGCAGCAGGGCCTGGTCCAGCACCTCCGGGCGGTTGGTGGCCGCCAGAAGGATGACGCCCTTGGTGGGGTCAAAGCCGTCCATCTCGGCAAGGAGCTGGTTCAGCGTCTGCTCCCGCTCGTCGTTGCCGCCCATGCGGTTGTCCCGGGACTTGCCGATGGTGTCCACCTCGTCGATGAACACGATGCAGGGGGCCACCTTGCTGGCCTCCTTAAAGAGGTCCCGGACACGGCTGGCGCCCACGCCCACGAACATCTCCACAAAGTCGGAGCCGCTGATGGAGAAGAACGGCACGTTGGCCTCCCCGGCCACGGCCTTGGCCAGCAGCGTCTTGCCGGTGCCCGGAGGGCCCACCAGCAGCGCGCCCTTGGGGAGCTTGGCGCCGATCTCGGTGTACTTGCCGGGGTTGTGGAGGAAGTCGATGATCTCCGTCAGGGACTCCTTGGCCTCGTCCTGACCCGCCACGTCGGCGAAGGTGACGCCGGTCTGCTTCTCCATGTACACCTTGGCGTTGGACTTGCCCACGCCGCCGATGCCGCCCATACCGCCCATGCCGCTCTTGCTGGCCACCCAGCGCATCACCAGCATGAACACCAGCATCAAAATGACGAAGGGCAGAATGTACTCCACCAGGAAGAGCATCACGGGGCTGACCTGGGCCTGATAGGCCTTGCTGACACGGATGCTGGACGCCTCTGTGTGGCCCAGGGCCTTGTCCGCCTCCTCGGCGCGCTCGATCACCTTCTCGTAGGACTCCAGCTGCACGGTGAAAAACCGCAGGGACACCGGCCGCTCGGACTGGGAGTAGGCGTTCTCCTTCCCCGGGACGGGAGCCGAGACCATATAGGCGGCGGAGCCGTCCTCCTGGGTGATCTTTGTGAAGTTCACGCCCTCGCTGTCGGTGTAAACGTACCCGTCCACCGGCGTGATGATCAGAATGGACTCGCTGTTGTCAAATTCCACGGCGGCCACTTTTCCGTGCTTCAGCATCTCCAGGAAGTCCGTCTTGTACTCCAGCTCCACGGAGGAGGACTGCCGGCCCGCGCTGGTCATGTAGGTGGAGGCGTAGCTGATGACGATGGTCAGCAGCAGCGCCCAGCACACCAGCTGAACCACGCCCCGCCAGCTGCCGCCGTTCTTGCCGCTGCCGCCGCGTTTGTTCTTATTGTCGTTTTGATCCATTTATTGGAACTCCTTTCAGAGGGAAGAGGCCCGAAAAGCACGGTGATCTTCCATATGCCTATATGACAGGCAGTATATCGCAGTATAACACACAACCAAAAAAGCTACAAGGAGAAAGCCTGCTTTTTCTATGAAATTTCTGTGAATTTCACTTTAATGTCTCCCGCTTGTATGGTATACTGGTTTTTAAATACGACAAAATTCTGCGAGAGGTATACTATGGACGAGAAGAGAAAGGCCGGCCCCACCGCCGAAGCCGACGGCGTCATCGAGGGGCGCAACGCCGTCATCGAGGCCCTGCGGGCGGGAACCGCCATCGATAAGATCTACCTGCAAAAGGGCGAGACGGACCGCACGCTGGGCCACATCGCCTCCAAGGCCCGGGCCGGAGGCGTCGTGGTGGTGGAGGCGGACCGGAGAAAGCTGGACGCCATGAGCCGCACCCACGCCCACCAGGGCGTCATCGCACTGGCCGCCGTGCGGGAGTACGCCACGGTGGAGGACATCCTCCGGGCCGCGGCAGACCGGGGAGAGCCCCCCCTCATCGTGGTCTGCGACGAGATCTCCGACCCCCAGAACCTGGGGGCCATCATCCGCACCGCCGAGTGCGCCGGGGCCCACGGGGTCATCATCCCCAAGCGCCGCA
>CANRYZ010000016.1 GCA_947644365.1 uncultured Oscillibacter sp.
CAGGTGGCGGGCACCCTGTCCGGCGGCGAGCAGCAGATGCTGGCCATGGGCCGGGCCCTCATGAGCCGCCCCAAGCTGCTGATGCTGGATGAGCCCTCCATGGGCCTGGCGCCTATCCTGGTGGAGCAGATCTTCGAGATCATCCAAAACCTCCACGCCGCGGGCACCACCATTTTGCTGGTGGAGCAGAACGCCCAGGCGGCGCTGTCCGTGGCGGACCGGGGCTACGTGCTGGAGACCGGCAAGGTCGTCACCTCCGGCACCGGGGCGGAGCTGCTGGCCTCCCCGGCCATCAAGAAGGCCTACTTAGGCGGCTGATCCAACGGGCAAAGGGCCTGTCCCGCGAGAGGGGCAGGCCCTGTTTTTTATCGTGTTCTCCTCACAGGGCGGAAATTTTCTCAAGAAGTTATAAAAATCCCGTTGGCCGGGGGCGAAATTTTATCACATCTTGAAAACCTGCCGCCAGGGGATTGACAACCGCCTCCCCCGGGGTTATACTGCGTTCAAGTTCACAGCAGAAACCGATGAGGCAGACGAGTAGCCAGAACGCGTTTCTCCCAGCGAGCCGCCGGCAGTGCGAGGGCGGCAGGAACAACTCCGGTGAATGGACTGCCGAGGGCGGACCGAACGGGGCAGAGGCCCCCAGTAAGTTTCGACGGGCTTTTCCCCCGTTACCAAGGAAGGGTGTGTGCTGGCACACCGCCGAGAGGGCGGTCTCATAACCGCCAATTTGGGTGGCACCGCAGAAGTTTCAAGACTTTTGTCCCAAGAGAACCTGTTTCAGGTCCTGCTGTTGGGATGAAGGTCTTTTTTTGGCGCATCCTTTCAGAGAGGACCGATGATTGAAAGGAGCAGCTGCCATGAAAACCGAGACCAAAATCCCCTACAAGATCTACCTCGCCGAGGACGAGATGCCGAAGACATGGTACAACGTCCGGGCCGACATGAAGGTGAAGCCCGCCCCCCTGGTAAATCCCGGCACCGGCGCGCCCATGGGCTACGAGGACCTGCGAGGCGTGTTCTGCGACGAGCTGATCCGCCAGGAGCTGGACAACGACACCCGGGAGATCCCCATCCCCGCAGAGATAAGGGACTTCTACAAGATGTACCGCCCCTCCCCCCTGGTGCGGGCCTACTGCCTGGAGGAGCGGCTCCAGACCCCGGCCAAAATCTACTACAAGTTCGAGGGCAACAACACCTCCGGGTCCCACAAGCTCAACTCCGCCATCGCCCAGGCCTACTACGCCAAGAACCAGGGGCTCAAAGGCGTCACCACCGAGACCGGCGCCGGCCAGTGGGGCACGGCCCTCTCCATGGCCTGCGCCTACCTGGGGCTGGACTGCAAGGTTTACATGGTGAAGGTCAGCTACGAGCAAAAGCCCTTCCGCCGGGAGGTCATGCGGACCTACGGCGCCTCCGTCACCCCCTCCCCCTCCATGGAGACGGAGATCGGCAAGAAGATTCTGGCGGAGCACCCGGGCACCACCGGCTCCCTGGGCTGCGCCATCAGCGAGGCCGTGGAGGCCGCCACCTCCACCCCCGGCTACCGCTACGTGCTGGGCAGCGTCTTAAACCAGGTCCTGCTGCACCAGTCCGTCATCGGCCTGGAGACCAAGGCGGCCTTGGACAAGTACGGCGTGACGCCCGACGTCATCATCGGCTGCGCCGGCGGCGGCAGCAACCTGGGCGGCCTCATCTCCCCCTTCATGGGCGAGAAGCTCCGGGGCGAGAAGGACTACCGCATCATCGCCGTGGAGCCCGCCTCCTGTCCCAGCTTCACCCGGGGCCGGTTCGCCTACGACTTCTGCGACACGGGTATGGTCTGCCCCCTGGCCAAGATGTACACCTTGGGCAGCGGCTTCATCCCCTCCGCCAACCACGCCGGAGGCCTCAGGTACCACGGCATGAGCCCGGTCCTGAGCCAGCTCTACCACGACGGGTATATGGAGGCGGTCTCCGTGGAGCAGACCCGCGTCTTTGAGGCGGCGGAGCAGTTCGCCCGGGTGGAGGGCATCCTGCCGGCCCCGGAGTCCAGCCACGCCATCCGCGTCGCCATCGACGAGGCCATGAAGTGCAAAGAGACCGGCGAGGCCAAGACCATCGTCTTCGGCCTCACGGGCACCGGGTACTTCGATATGGTGGCCTACGAGAAGTTCCACAACGGCGAGATGACGGACTATATCCCCAGCGACGAGGAGCTCCAGCGGAGCTTCGACAAGCTCCCCCAGGTGCCCTGAGATGGCGGACTTTGCTCCCGTCCCCCTGCACACGGGGTTCCTGGCAAAGCGGGTCTTCGAGGGGGCGGCGGGCCGTGTGCTGGACGTATCCATCGCCCATCTGGAGCCCCGGGGCGGCGGGCCTGTGCCCGCCCACGCCCACCCGGGAAGGGACCATCTTTTCATCGTCACCCAGGGCGTGATGGAGGCCCGGACGCCGGAGGGCGTGCGCCGCTTCGGACCGGACGAGGCCCTGCTGGTGCCCGGCGGCCAGGTCCACGAGGTCTGGAACGCCGGGGATGCGCCCGCCGTGGTGGTGGGCGTCACCCTGGCGGCGGAATAGAAAAGAGGGCTCCGCCAAGAAACCAAGGACAGGACAGACCTATGTGGCCTGTCCTGTCCTTTTGACGGCGGACTTATAACGCGCGTTCAGGAGCGGGAAAAATCCGCTGTTTGGCCGTTTCGACATCTTTCAAACATGGTTAAAGCAATAAAATCTGATTTTATTTCCTATTATTAAATATGGCCGTGATTACCCCTGCGCCTATGGCAGCCAGAGCGCAAAGCATAATCAGTCCAAAGTTTGAAATCACTTTTGTCTCCTCCATAAATCCGATTGGTCAGTTCATTATAGAACAGCGCCCGTGGAAAAGCAACCTCTTTCAGCCGGCGCTCTCCTCCCCCGCGGCGGGCACTCAAGTCCCCTTCCCCGTTTTTGAATCCGGATTTTGGGGGATACTCTGTACAAACGGCGGGCAAATTGCTATAATAGACCCAATCAGCCAAATTTCGACAGAGGGGGCGTTCCATGAAAAAGAGACCGATCCCGGAGCGGGCGGGGCCTGTCCGCCGGGAGATGCCCCGCTTTGACCCCTCCCCGGAACGGGGCCTCACCTCCGCCCAGGCCAGGGATCTGGCGGAGGCGGGGTGGGACAACCGCCCGGTGGAGTCCCCCACCAAGTCCGACCGGCAGATCATCCGGGAGAACCTGTTGACCTACTTCAACCTGATCTTCGTGGTGCTGGCGGCGTGCCTTTTGCTGGTGGGGGACTGGAAGGACATGACCTTCCTCTTCATCGTGGCGGCCAACGCCGTCATCGGCATCGTCCAGCAGCTCCGCTCCAAGCGGACCATCGAGAAGCTGTCCCTGCTGTCCGCGGCCACCGTCCGGGCGGTGCGGGATGGAGCGGTCACGGAGCTGCCCGTGGACCAGCTGGTGCGGGGGGACGTGATCGAGCTTGCCGCCGGGTGCCAGATCCCCGCCGACGGGCCGGTGCTCACCGGGCAGGTCCAGGTCAACGAGGCCCTGATCACCGGCGAGGCGGACGCCATCGCCAAGGGGCCGGGGGACGGCCTCCGCTCCGGCAGCTTCGTCATCTCCGGCAGGTGCCGGGCGAGGCTGGACCAGGTGGGGGCGGACTCCTACGCCGCCAAGCTCACCCTGGCCGCCAAGAAGGACGCGGGCCCCGGCAAGAGCGAGATGATGCGCTCGCTGGACCGCCTCATCCGCTTTATCGGCGTGGCGCTGATCCCCATCGGCGCGGCCCTGTTCTACACCCAGTTCGTCACCCAGGACCTGGGGCTGCGGCAGTCGGTGGTATCCACCGTGGCGGCGCTGATCGGCATGATCCCCGAGGGGCTGTTCCTGCTCACCAGCGTGGCCCTGGCCGTCAGCGTGATACGGCTGGCCCGGAACCGGACGCTGATCCACGAGATGAACGCCATCGAAACCCTGGCCCGGGTGGACGTACTGTGCGTGGACAAGACCGGCACCGTCACCTGCCCCCAGATGCAGGTGCGGGAGGTGGTCCCCCTGGACGCCGCCGCCTGGACGGAGGCGGACATCGCCGACGCCCTGGGGGCCTTTTACCGGGTTCTGGAACCGGACAACGACACCGCCCGGGCCATCGCGGAGAAATTCTCCTACGGTCCCGCCTGGCCCAGCCGGGAGACCGTGCCCTTCTCCTCCGCCACCAAGTGGAGCGCCGTCAACTTCGCGGGCCGGGGGGCCTATGTGGTCGGCGCGCCGGAGTACGTGCTGGGGAATGAGCTGGAGCCGCTGAAGGAGCGCATCCGGACCTACACGGAGCAGGGCTGCCGGGTGCTGCTGCTGGCCCAGTGCGACGGGGCGGAGGAGGGCCGCCTCCGCGGCCTGGTGCTGCCCATGGCCCTGCTGGTACTGGAGAACCCCCTGCGGCCCGGGGCCGCCAAGACCTTCGCCTACTTCCACGGCCAGGGGGTGGATGTGAAGGTCATCTCCGGCGACGATCCGGTGACGGTGTCCGCCGTCGCGAATCAGGCGGGCATCCAAAACGCGGAGCGCTGGGTGGACGCCCGGGAGCTGAAAACCGACGCGGACATCGCCCAGGCGGCGCGGCAGTACACGGTGTTCGGCCGGGTGGTGCCCAACCAGAAGCGGAAGATCGTCCGGGCCCTCCAGAGCCAGGGCCACACCGTGGCCATGACCGGCGACGGCGTCAACGATGTGCTGGCCCTCAAGGACGCGGACTGCGGCGTGGCCATGGCCTCCGGGGCGGACGCCGCCTGCCAGGTGGCCCAGCTGGTGCTGCTGGACAGCGACTTTTCCGCCATGCCCAAGGTGGTGGCGGAGGGCCGCCGGGTCATCAACAACATCCAGCGGGCCTCGGCGCTGTATCTGGTGAAGAACATCCTCTCCTTCTTCCTGGCCATCATCACCCTCTTCGCCGACTTCCCCTATCCCTTCGTCCCCATCCAGCTGACGCTGATCTCCTCCCTCACCATCGGCATTCCCTCCTTCTTCCTGGCCCTGGAGCCCAACTGCGACCTGGTCCGGGGGAAATTCCTCCACAACGTGTTCCGAAAGTCCTTCCCCGGCGGGCTGACGGCCATCTTCGTGGTGCTGTTCGCGGAGCTGTTCGTCTACGCCCTGGGGCTGGAGCTGGCGGAATTGTCCACCATCTGCGTGGTGATCATGGCAATCAACTGCCTGACGGTGATCTACTACGCCGCCCGGCCCATGGACTTGAAGCGCACGGTGATGCTGGCCTCCATGAGCGCCGCCATGGTAATCGCAGTGGTGTTCTTCGGGGACGTGTTCTCCCTGTCCCCCCTGTCCTTTGCCGCCTGGCTGGTGCTGGCGGCCATGGCGCTGCTGGTGGTGCCTGTCCAGATGCTGCTGGAGCGCCTCTTCGACCGGTGCAGCGCCCTGCTGGAGCGCCGGGCGGAGCGGAAAAACAGGCGGCGGGGGAGCCGCCGTTCCTCCCCCCGCAGAAGATAGCGCCCCTGAACCGAAAACAACAGCCCCGTCCGGACACGCCGTCCCGGGCGGGGTCTCTCCTTACCGCGGAAAATCGGGAACGCCCGCCGTCCTTCCGGACGGCGGGCGTTCCGTATAGGGAGAGAAAGTGTAATGGCAAATGAACGGGAGGCAGGATCAGCCGATGCCGCCCAGCATGGCGCCGGCCACCAGGGCGATGACGCACATGGCGATGAACACATAGCCCAGATACTCGAACCACTTGCCCACGGGCTTCTTGGCGCCGTGGTTGACCTCCTCCAGGGCCTCCTTGCGGGGCAGGACGAAGAAGAACATAAAGGCGGCAAGACCCGCGCCCAGGGGGCAGATGTAGATGGAGACTACGTCCATCCACTGGGAGGTCCAGGGCTGGATCAGCAGGGCGACCACCGCGCCGATGACGCCGATGACGGCCACAGCGGGGCCTCTCTTGAAATGGAACTGCTCCTGCATGGTGGCCACGGGAGCCTCGTACAGGTTGACGATGGAGCTCAAGCCCGCGAAGAGGACGGCCACGTAGAAGACCACGCCGATGATCCGTCCGCCGGGCATGCCGTTGAGGATGTTGACCAGATACACGAACATCAGGCCGGGGCCGGGTGTGATGCCGTCGGGAGTGCCGACGCCCGCAAGGGAGAAGCCGGAGGCGCCGATGGCGGGGATGATGACGAAGGCGGCCAGCAGGGCGGCGATGGTGTCAAACAGGGCCACGCGCCGGGCGGAGGCGGGGATGTCCTCGTCCTTAGGCAGGTAGGAGCCGTAGATCACGGAGCCGTTGCCCGCCACGGACAGGGAGAAGAAGGCCTGGCCGAAGGCGTAGATCCACACCTGGGGATTCACCAGGCCCGCGGGATCCAGGGTGAACAGGAATTTGTAGCCCTCGGAAGCGCCGGGCTGGAAGCCGATGTACACGGCCAGGATGACAAACAGGCCGAACAGCACGGGCATCATGATCTTGTTGGCCTTCTCGATGCCGTTGGCCACGCCCATGGCCATGATAATCATTGCCACTACCAGGCCGATCAGCAGCCACACGCCGTTGCCGATGCCGAAGATGCCGTTCTCGAGCATCATGCCGATGGCGTCGATCAGGTTTTCGCCCTCGGCAATCTCGGGGGCCGCGCCGCCGAAGGTGCCGCCGATGGTGCCCATGTCCTGCCCCATGGCGTACAGGCCGCCAGAGAGAGACATAAAGGTATACTTGAAGATCCAGCTCATGACCACAGTGTAGCCGATGGCCAGCATCATGGAGCCGATGATGGGAATGAGGCCGATGATCTGGCCCAGCTTCCTATTGCCGTTCTTGGCCTCGGTGCAGTGGCCAAAGGCGTCAATGGGCCCCGCCTGGGCCCGGCGGCCCAGGGCAAACTCCTCCATAACGCCGGAGTTGCCCACCAGCA
Source organism: uncultured Oscillibacter sp. (assembly GCA_947644365.1). GTDB lineage: Bacteria > Bacillota > Clostridia > Oscillospirales > Oscillospiraceae > Oscillibacter. The sequence continues at coordinate 6,894 of CANRYZ010000016.1, forward strand.
GGACGATGATGAAGTAGGGGATCAGGAAGGTCAGGCCGCCCCACTTGGCGACCATGATGGGGAAGCGCCAGATGTTGCCCATGCCGACGGCGGAGCCGATGCAGGCCAGGATAAAGCCCCACTGGCTCTTAAACCCGTCGCGGGTCTGCAGGGTCTCGTTGCTCATAAACTTGTTCCTCCTCTTTCTCAATTGCGTTCCACACACATCTCCGCCGTATGGAATACGGCGGAACGAAGCCCGCGGGCTTCACTTCCAGGAAATGGATGCGGGTGAAAAAACCACAGGCGGCGTCCGCTGGAACATTTCAGTTTTCCCGGACGCCGCCTGTCGGTTCATAGGGGTCTGCGCGCTCTCCACGCGGCGCAGTTACGCTGAATTATGGGCTGGGATTACTTCGCCTCGTTGGGATAGGGCTCCAGGAAGGCGTGGAAGTGCCGCATGGGCAGGTTGTGGCCCCAGACGATGCGCATGTTGGGGATGCTCTCCCGGTCCTCGTACAGGGCCTTGACGGCGGCGATGACGTAGTCCAGGTGCTCCTGGGTCAGGCGGTCGCGGTCAATGGCGAAGCGGACCACGTTGGCGAGCTCGGCCTGCTGCTCGGGGGTCTTGAGGTCGTACTCCATGGAGTAGTCGCCAAGCTCGGAGACCCGGATGCCGTAGCGGCGGATGAGCTCCAGGGAGAAGCCCTCGCCGGCGAAGGTGTCGTGGCCCCGCTTGCCATCGAAAAACTCGTCCATGTTGATGTACACGGCGTGGCCGCCGGCGGGCAGGACGACGCCCTTGACGCCGGCCTTGTAGAAGCCCTGGGCCAGGTACTCGCACTGCTTCACGCGGCCGTCCATGTAGCGGAAGTCGCAGCTCTCGTAGAGGCCGCAGGCCAGGGCCATGATGTCCCGTCCGCTCATGCCGCCGTAGGAGTCGTTGCCGTAGCAGGAGATCTGCTTGACCTTGAGGAGCACGCCCACGTCGGTCTTCACAGTGCCGTCCTCGTTGAAGTCGGAGAATTTCTTCCAGAACAGGCCCTTGTCCCGGAAGGCCAGCATACCGCCCATGTTGGCGTGGCCGTCCTTCTTGGCGGACATGGAGAAGCCGTCGCAGTAGGAGAACATTTCCGTGGCGATCTCGGCGATGGACTTGTCCTCATAGCCGGGCTCGTTCATCTTGATGAAGTAGCAGTTCTCCGCCCAGCGGGCCACGTCGAAGATCAGGGGGATGTCGTACTTGTGGGCCACGCGGTTGATCTCCTTGATGTTGGCCATGGAGACGGGCTGGCCGCAGATGGGGTTGTTGGTGATGCAGGTGAAGATCAACGGCACGTTCTCGGGACCCACGCCCTGGATCAGCTGCTCCAGCTTCTCGATGTCCATGTTGCCCTTGAAGGGGTTCTTCTCATAGCTGCCGCCCTCGGGGATCTGATACAGCAGCTCCTTGTGGTAGAGGTTGCGGGGGATGGAGCCCATCTGCTTGATGTTGCCCTCGGTGGTGTCGAAGTGGCCGTTGGAGGGGATGGTGAAGACCTTGCCGGGATGGCGCTGGGCCAGGATCTTCTTCACGATCTCCATCAGCACGGACTCGGCGGCCCGGCCCTGCTGGATGATAAAGCTGTTGGGACGCTCCATCTGCGCGGCGCCGCCGTTGAAGAGGCCGCCCTCGTACTCGCACAGGTACAGCTCGTTCATCATCTTCTCCACGTCCCGGCAGTCGGTGCGCACCAGGTCGATGGACTTCTTCCAGTTCTTCTCCCCGCCCCGCTCAAAGATGTCGCGGAAGGTGTCCAGCAGCACGTAGTAGCCGGTGTTGCGGCCGTAGGCCTCGTCTCCCAGGAAGAGGGTGGCCCACTGCTGGTTGGTCATGGCGGTGGTGCCGGAGTCGGACAGCATGTCGACGGTCAGCATCCCGGAGGGGAAGGCGAATTCGTTCCAGTGGGTGGCGTTCAGGGCCCGCTCACGCTGCTCCACGGTGACGGTGGGCAGGTCGCGGACGGCGAAGGTGAAGTGATGGGGAGCGGGAACGTCCAGGGGATAATTGGTGATGTTCTTGTCCATTGTAATCTACCTCCATAAATTCTTGGCTCGCGCCGATTGTTCTGGAGGTACCCCGGTCGTCGCCGGTCCGGATCTCCCAATTCCGGTCCGGCGCCTAGCGGACAGTACCTGGTGAAAGGGACTGGGAAACTGCGAAGCTCCTGGGACGGGAGCTTGTTTGACAGATGTTACAGGGCGGCGATGACCTCGATCTCCACCAGGGCGTCCTTGGGCAGGCGGGCCACCTCCACGGCGGAGCGGGCGGGGAAGCTGCCCTCGGTGAAGAAGGCGGCGTACACCTCGTTCATGGCGGCGAAGTTGTTCATGTCGCTGAGGAACACCGTGGTCTTGAGCACGGCGTCCATGGTGAGGCCGGCCTCCTCCAGGATGGCCTTGACGTTGGTGAGGGACTGGCGGGTCTGGGCCTGGATGCCCTCGGGGAACGCGCCGGTAGCGGGGTCGATGGGCAGCTGGCCGGAGGTGAAGACAAGACCGCCGGTCTTAACGGCCTGGGCGTAGGGGCCGATAGCCGCCGGGGCCCTGTTCGTGCTGACAATTGTTTTCATAAGGTATGCCTCCTCTTTTAACATGAAACGATTTTATCAGAATTAAAAAAAATTGTCAATTGATATTATGAGGTTTGTACGAATAACCATTTTGGAAACGGAATTTTTATGGAAATGATAAATAAAAAACTGAGGGGAGAAAAGTTTTCAATATGAGAGAAAATTCTTTTGACAGGCGGAGATCCTGGTAATATAATGGTATACACTACCGGGGAACATCAGCGGAAGAAGGAGACGAGGCTTGCCCGCGGCCGCGCGGGCGGAAGGGAGAGGCGTATGCCCAACATTCCCAATGCGCTGCTGCAGCAGTATGTGAAGCTGACCGAGTTTCTTGGCGTGGCGCTGGGGCCGGACTACGAGGTGGCCCTCCACGACCTGACGGACAAGAACCGCTCCATCATCGCCATCGCCAACGGCCACATCAGCGGGCGGGAGATTGGCGCGCCGCTGACCAACGTGGCCCTCAGCATTCTCATGGACCGAAGCTACGAGACCCAGGACTACCGCCTGCACTACTCCGGCGTCTCCGCCAACGGCAAACAGCTGCGCTCGTGCACCATGTTCATCAAGCAGAGCGGGCGGCTGATCGGCATGCTCTGCATCAATTTTGACGACAGCCGCTATCAGGCCGTCAGTGAGCAGATCCTGCGGCTGTGCCACCCGGACCCCTTTGCCAGGCGGCTCTCCCAGCCGGAGGAGAACCCGCCGGCCCAGTCCCCTCCCTACCGGCCGGAGACCTTCCGCAACTCCACGGAGGCCGTGGCCCTGGACGCCATCCACCACGAGCTGGGCCGGCTGGGGGTCTCGGCGGAGCGGCTGACCTCCGACGAGCGGCTCCAGATCATCTCCGCCCTGGAGGAGAGCGGCATCTTTCTGCTCAAGGGCTCCGTGAAGGACGTGGCGGCGGGGCTGCGCTGCTCCCAGGCCAGCGTGTACCGCTACCTGGCGCAGATCAGGAAGTAACGGGCGGAGGCCGCCCTGGAATAAGGATGTCTGCAAACGCCTGCACAGCAGGCGTTTGCGCCGCAAAGCGGCGGTTCCCCGCGTGATTGGAACGTCTTTAAACGCCAATGGCGGGCCGGCGTTCCGGCGCTGGCAAAAAAACGCAAGACCATAACGGATGGGAGGAAGTCTTTTATGATCCGGGAATACACCCGCCGCCTGCTGTGGCTGGCGGGCGGGCTGACGGTGAGCTCCGTGGGCATCACTATGATGCTCCAGGCCAACATCGGTCTGGAGCCATGGAGCGTCCTTCAGCAGGGCATGGCCCAGACCTTCGGCATGACCTACGGCACCGCCGCGGTCATCGTGGGGGCGGTGGTCATCGCCATCGCCGTGGCCTGCGGCGAGAGCTTCGGCATCGGGACCCTGGGGAACATTTTCATCTGCGGGCCGCTGATCGACCTGCTGCTGTACCTGGGGTGGGTCCCCGCCATGGAGCGCCTCTGGTCCGGCACGCTGATGCTGCTGGGCGGGCTGGAGCTGCTGGCCCTGGGCACGTGGCTGTACATGAAGAGCGCCCTGGGGGCCGGTCCCCGGGACGCGCTGATGGTGGTCCTGGCCCGGCGCACCGGGCGCTCCGTGGGTCTTTGCCGGGCGGTGGTGGAGATCATCATCATCTTCGCGGGCTGGCGCATGGGCGGCCAGGTGGGAATCGGCACGGTGATCTCCGCCCTGGGGCTGGGGACCCTGTTCAACTTGAATTTCGCCCTGCTCCGCTTCCCGGCGGCGGAAGTCCACCAGGAGAACCTGTCGGAGACCCTGCGGCGCCTCCGGGGCGGGGAGACGCCGCAGACGCCCTGACGCCGCAAAAAATCCCCCTCCCGGACGGTCCGGAAGGGGGAATCTTTTTATGGCATTACAGCTGCTTGACGGTGTAATACACCGCCAGGGCGAAGACCACCACAGCCAGAATCCACATGGCGTAGTAGGCGATGTTGAGGCTGACCAGCGCCGCCGCCACGGCCGCGGCGGACAGTCCGCAGGCGGTGTAGATGGGCAGCAGGTCGGCCCCCGCGGGCAGGAGGCGGAGCTTGCCCAGCTTCCCCCCGTTCCGGCTGGCCCTTCGGGACAGGTACGCCGCGGCGGCCAGCAGCACCAGGTAGATCACGGCGAGCGCCCGCATCAGGGCGCCGTAATCGAGGTTGGGGAACATCCTGCGGCAGACCCACAGGAAGACCAGAGTCACGCCCAGGATGGTCAGGGCCACGGCGCACTCCCGGTCATAGAGGCTCCAGAGAATGGCCAGCAGCATCACCACCGGGACCACCACGGTCAGCAGCGTCACCGCCGGGGCGTTCAGAGCCCGGATCATCAGGGCGGAGACCGCCAGAAAGGCGCCGCCGCCGGCGGCGTACCAGCCGGCGATCCGCTTTTTCTTGTCCGCCTTCCACATGACGCTGAGGACGGCTCCCACAATGAGGGCCGCCGCGCCCACGCCCGCCAGGACCCAGAGATAGCGGTCGTACCAGTTGATCTGCTGCTGGGCGTTCCCATTGACGTAAAAACGGCGGACAAGCAGGAGATACAGCTCGGCCACGCAGCCGGCCAGGAAAAATTTCATCGCTCCGGTCATGGGCTCGTCCCGCTTGACCGGCTTGGAACGGTGGTTGGGATTCTTAGGCATTTATCAGGACCTCCAGGGAGTTTTTTCTTTCTGACGATGATGGCAAAAGGCCTCTCCCGCCAACATACCCGAATAGTATAACAGGTTTTTTTTCGATTTGCAAGGGTAAAAGTGTAAAGCCTTGCCGGATTTTTGCCGTCCCCGGAATCCGTGGTTGAGAAACGGCGGCGGACGTGCTATAATAAATCAATATTTCTAGTATACCATTTATTCCGTTTATCATGATAAAGAAAAGGCGAGGAATGCTATGAGACGTTTTATCAGCATCACACTGGCGTTTGCCCTGGTCCTGAGCCTGACGGCCTGCTTCGGCCCTCCGGTGGACCCGGACACCGTGCAGGAGAGCATCCAGGTCATCGCCATGGACACCCCCATGTTCATCTCCACCTACGGCAGGCGGAGCACCGGAGCCGCCTACGCCTCCGAGGACCTGATCCGGGCGCTGGAGGCCCGGCTCTCCCGGACGGAGGAGGACAGCGACATCTCCCGCCTCAACGCCGCCGGCGGCGAGACCGTGGAGGTGGGCTGGGACACGTACTGCCTCCTCGACCAGGCAGCGTTTTTTAACGCCGAGACCGGCGGAGCGTTCAACATCGCCATCGCCCCCGTGGTCTCCGCCTGGGGCTTTACCACCGACAGCTTTCAGGTCCCCTCCCAGGCGGAGCTGGACCGGCTCCTGGCGCTGACGGACCCCAGGGGCGTCTCCCCGGCGCAGCTGGGCGACGCGAAATTCACCGCCTCCCTGGAGCCCGGACAGTCCGTGGATCTGGGGGGCATCGCCAAGGGATACGCCGCGGACAAGCTGGCGGACCTCTTCGTGGAGTATGAGGTCCCCCGGGCCATGGCCCAGCTGGGGGGCAACGTGCTGGTCTGGGGGGACCGGCCCGACGGCACGGCCTGGCGGGTGGGCGTCCAGGACCCGGCCCGGCCCGACGAGCAGAACGCCTTCGTGGGCGTCCTGAACCTGAAAAACGCCTTCGCCGTCACCTCCGGGGGCTACCAACGGTATTTTGAGGAGGGCGGAAAGCGGTATCACCACATCATCGACCCCGCCACGGGATACCCGGCGGACAGCGACCTGACCTCCGTCACCGTAGTGGCGGAGGCGGACCCGGACATCCCCCGGAAAAACGGCGCCATGTGCGACGCATACTCCACCGGATTGTTTATCATGGGGGAGGAGGAGGCCCTGCGCTTCTGGCGAAGCCGCCGGCAGCAGAACCGGGAAAACGCCTTCGAGCTGGTGCTGGTGACGGAGGACGGCCGGGTGGTGGTCACCCAGGGTCTGGCGGAGGCCTTTACACTGGACGAGGGGAGCGGATACACCCTTGAGATCGTCTCCTAAGCTGCGTCCCAACGGCTGGGACGCCCTGGTGGTCCTGGCGGCGCTGGCATTGGCCGCGGGCAGCGCCCTGGCGGTCTGGAGCGGCGGCCGGACGGAGGCGGGACCGGGAACCGTGGTGGTCACCGTGGACGGCCAGGAGGCGGACCGCTTCCCCCTGGAATCCCTGCTGGAGGGCCCCAGGACCTATTCCAACAACGGCTATACCCTGGAGCTGGCCTACGGCCTCCGGGACGCGGAGGGACCGCCGCTGGACCACACGCCCCCCGCCGGTGAGGCCGGGGTCCGGGCGGCCTGGGCGGACTGTCCCACCCAGGACTGCGTCCGCACCGGGCTCATCACCCGCAGCGGCCAGAGCATCGTGTGCCTTCCGGCCCGGATCATCGTCCAGCTGACGGGCGTGGAATCAGAGGCCCCCGGCGCCGTGGACGCCGTGGTGGGATAGGAGGCGGGCCGTGAGACTGACCACAAAACAATTGACGGTATGCGCCCTCCTGACGGCCATGGCCCTGGCCCTGAGCTATCTGGAGAACCTCTTCCCCCTGGCCCTGGCCATTCCCATCCCCGGGGTGAAGCTGGGCCTGGCCAACATCGTGACGGTGTTTGCCCTCTACGCCCTGGGCCCCGCCCAGGCGCTGACGGTCCTCCTGGCCCGGTGCCTGCTGGGGGCCATGTTCGCCGGGAACATGAACGCCCTGCTCTTCTCCCTCCTGGGAGGCCTCGCCGCCATGCTGATGATGACCGGCCTGGTCCGGCTGGGAAAATTCTCCGTCTACGGCGTGTCCGTGGGCGGGGCGGCGGCCCACAACTGCGGCCAGACCGCCGCCGCGGTGCTGACCCTGGGAAACGCCGCGCCGCTCTACTATCTGCCCATTCTGCTGGCGGTGTCCCTGGTCACCGGCACGCTGACGGGCCTGGTGGCCGCGTGCCTCTTCCAGGCCCTGGGGCATACGAATCTGCGACATCTCATAAAGGAGTGACTGCGTTGGACCGGAAACAGGCGAGCAAAAAGGACGAGATCATCCTCCGGCAGCTGGAGGTGATCCGCACCATGACGGAGAACAGCCTCAGCCGCATGGGCGCGGACTTCTGGGGCGCCCCCGCCGCGCCCAGGCAGGACACGGAGGACGCCCCCACGCCCGCCGCGCCCCAGGCGGACCGGCCCCGGAGCGGCAAGGGCGAAACCGCCGCGTCCTCCACGGGGAACGGCACCGCGGAGTCCCCGGCGGCGGAGACGCCCCCTCCCCCGGAGAAGATCGAGGACCTCCAGGCGGAGCTGGAGGGCTATATCGGCCTGGCGTCGGTGAAGCGCGAGGTGAAAAATCTCATCAACATGGTAACGGTCCACAAAATGCGCAGGGAGCAGGGCCTCCCCGCGGCGGACCTGTCCCTGCACATGGTGTTCTCCGGCAACCCCGGCACCGGCAAGACCACCGTGGCCCGGATCATGGCCCGGATCTACCACAGCCTGGGCATCCTCTCCAGGGGACACCTGGTGGAGGTGGACCGCAGCGGCCTGGTGGCGGGCTACGTGGGCCAGACGGCCCTAAAGACCAAAAAGGCCGTGGACTCCGCCCTGGGGGGCGTGCTGTTCATCGACGAGGCCTACGCCCTCAACGGCGGGGCGGAGAACGACTTCGGCCAGGAGGCCATTGACACCATCCTCAAGGCCATGGAGGACCACCGGGACGACCTGGTGGTTATCGCCGCCGGGTACGACGGCCTGATGGAGCGGTTCATCCACTCCAACCCCGGCCTGGAGTCCCGGTTCAACCGCTTTCTCCACTTCGCGGACTACACCCCGGACGAGATGATGAAAATTTTCCAGATCCAGTGCCAAAAGGGCTGCTACACCCTGGAGCCGGAGGCGGCGGAGCTGGTGCGGGACTTCATCGCCCAGGAGAACACGGACCCCGTCTCCTTCGGCAACGCCCGGGGCGTGCGGAACATCTTCGAGCAGATTTTGGTAAATCAGGCCAACCGCCTGGCGGCCATGGAGCAGGTGACCCGGGAGGACCTGATGTCCATCACCCCCGCGGACGTACAGGCGGCCCGGGGGCTGGAGGCCTCCCCGGCGGCGGAGCCGGCCCCTCCGCAGTAAAGGTCGACCTATTTTGTGAGGGCCTACAAAAAAGCCGGAGATTTTTCGCTCTTTTTACGTTCCGCCGGGCTTGTAATTTTTGTTAAATTTTTGTATAATTTAGTCAACCTGTATGTGCCTTTTGGATATTCCCCGAATTGGGACCGTCCAAAAGGCGGGAATGAGAAGGAGGGAAACCTATGGAAAACTTTTTCAAGCTGCGAGAAAACGGCACCACCGTGCGCACGGAAATACTGGCCGGCCTGACGACCTTTATGACCATGGCGTACATCATCGCCCTGAACCCCAATCTGCTGACCAACTTTGACGTGGGGTCCTCTCTGTGGAACGGCGTGTTCCTGGCCACCTGCATCGCCTCGGCCATCGCCATGTTCTGCATGGCCTTCCTGGCCAACAAGCCCTTCGCCCTGGCCCCCGGCATGGGCCTCAACAGCTTCTTCGCCGTGGTCACGGCCAACATCGCCGGCATCACCGGCCTGACGTACGTGGAGAGCTTCCAGGCCGCCCTGGTGATTATCCTCATCGAGGGCATCGTCTTCATCGTCCTCTCCATCCTGAATATCCGGGAGAAGATCGTGGAGGCCATCCCCCTGGGCGTGCGGCTGGGCATCGCCCCGGCCATCGGCATTATGCTGATGAACATCGGCCTGGGCTCCAACGCCGGCGTCTACTCCGAGACCGGCGGCCCCTTCTACGTCATGCGGGACTTCTTCGGGGCCTTGACCCCCAGCGTGGCCCAGGGCGCCATGGGCTCCGGGTACAGCGCCATGATCCTCTCCGTGGTCACCATGTTCCTGGGCCTCTTCGTCATCGTGATCCTGGCCAAGAAGGGCGTCAAGGCGGCGGTGCTGCTGGGGATGCTGGCGGCCTCCGTCATCTACTGGGCGGGCTCCGCCATCTTCCTGGGGGCCAACCCCTTCGCCTCTCTGTCCACGGCGTCCTTCGTGCCCCCCTTCGCCGACATGGCCTCCACCACCCTGTTCAAGTTTAACTTCCAGGGCCTGATGGATGTGGGCTGGTTCACCGTCATCACCCTGGTCATCACCTTCTGCATGATCGACATGTTCGACACCATCGGCACTCTGGTGGGCACCGCCTCCCGGGCCGGCATGGTGGACAAGGACGGCAACATGCCCAACATGAAGGAGGCCCTGCTCTCCGACGCCGTGGGCACCGTGGCCGGCGCCTGCTGCGGCACCTCCACCGTCACCACCTTCGTGGAGTCCGCCTCCGGCGTGGAGGCCGGCGGCCGCACGGGCCTCACCGCCCTCACCACCGGCGTGCTGTTCCTGGCGTGCATCTTCATCGCCCCCATCGCCGCCGTCATCCCCGCCGCCGCCACCTCCGCCGCGCTGATCTACGTGGGCGTGCTGATGCTCATGGGCCTCAAGAACGTGGACTTCGACGACCTGGACCAGATGGTTCCCGTGGCGCTGATGCTCATCGGTATGCCCGTCTCCGGCTCCATCGGCCACGCCATCGGCCTGGGCCTCATCTCCTTCACCGTCATCAAGGTGTTCAGCGGCAAGGCCAAGGATGTGTCCGTCCTCACCTATGTCATCTCCGCCCTGTTCCTGGTGAAGTTCTTCCTGATCGTGTGACGGAAGAAACCCTGCATCTCAGCCAAATATCAAAGGAGGGCCTCCGCATCGCGGAGGCCCTCCCCTTTTCGATCGATCCGGTTTTCAGCGGTTCAGATACGCCGTGACACAGCTCCGGGCCTCCCGGACCTCCCGCTCCTCGTCCACGCCTGTGAGGCGGCCGTCTTTCACAACGACCTTTCCGTTCACCACCGTGGCGTCCACGGGGCCCTTGAGGCCCACGGTGCCGAGCATGGACTTTACGTCCAGGTCCGCCCCTACCAGCTCCAGCCGGTCCCGGCGGATCAGGAACAGGTCCCCGGCCTTGCCGGGCTCCAGGCTGCCGATGTCCTCCCGGCCCAGGACCCGGGCGCCGCCCCGGGTGGCCATTTTCAGCAGGTCGTACCCGCTGGGGGCCCGCCCGCTGGCGTGGAGCCGGTGGAGCAGGTATGCCGCCCGCAGCTCCTCCAAGAGGTTGGAGCCGTCGTTGCTGGCGCTGCCGTCCACCGCCAGGCCCACGGGGACCCCCAGGGCCAGCATGTCGGGAATCCGGCACACGCCGGAGGAGAGCTTCATGTTGGAGATGGGACAGTGGGCCACGCCGGTGCCGGTGTCCGCCAGCAGCTTCAATTCCCCGTCGTTGAAGTGGATGCCGTGGGCGTACCACACGTCGCCGCCCACCCAGCCCAGGTCCTCCATGTAGGCCAGGGGGCGCTTGCCGTGCTTCTCCAGGACGTAGCGCTCCTCGTCCTTCGTCTCGCACAGGTGCGTGTGGAGCCGGACGCCCAGGCTCCGGGCCAGCAGGGCGGACTGCCGCAGCAGCTCCGCCGAGACGCTGAACGGGGAGCAGGGGGCCAGGGCCACCATGCGCATGGAGTTAAAGGAGGGATCGTGGTACTTCTCCACCGCCGCCTGGCAGTCCCGCAGGATCTCGTCCACGGTCTGAACCACGCTGTCCGGCGGCAGGCCGCCGTCCTTGCGGCTCAGGTCCATACTGCCCCGGGAGGCGTACATCCGCACGCCCAGGGCCTCCGCCGCGGCGAATTGGGCGTCCAGCAGAGCGCCGGAGCTTCCGCCGGGAAAGACGTAGTGATGGTCGAAGACGGTGGTGCAGCCGGTTTTCAGCAGCTCCCCCATGCCCACCATGGAGCTGTGGTAGACGGTCTCTCCGTCCAGGTTCTTCCAGATCCCGTAGAGAGCGGTGAGCCAGTCGAAGAGCTCCAGGTTCTGCACCTGGGGCAGGTTGCGGCTGAAGGTCTGGTAGAGGTGGTGGTGGGTGTTGACGAGGCCGGGATAGACGATACACCGACCGGCGTCCAGCACCTCGTCCGCCGCCCGGGTCTCGGGGCCCATATAGGCGATCACGCCGTCCCGGATCAGAAGGTTGGCGTTTTCCAGCACGGTATCCCGGCTGTCGCAGGTGACAACAGCCGAGGCGTTTTTGACAAAAAGACTGCTCATGTTCTGTCCTCTCCCATCTGCGCGGTATCCGCGTGAGATCATACGGGCAGGGCCGGTCCACGGGCGACCGGCCTGCGCGCGCAGGCGATCCGCCGGTATGGGAGCGCTCCAGCCTCTCTCCGCCGGCAGGGCGGAAAACAAAAACCGCCGAAAAACAGCCGCAAATTTCAGGGCGGAACCCCAAAACTTGTAGTCAACTGTTCCGGCAGTTGGTAGAAACGCTCATCCAATCATGAACTTATACAAGCCAGTATGTACGCCTCACAGGATACACAGATGGGCCGGCCTTGTCAAGCGCATCCGCCCAAAAACCACAGAACCGCCTATTTTTCGGCGGCAAATTGTGAAGAGTACACAATCTGCCGCCAAAAAAACAGGACATCCAAATCCGGATGTCCTGTTTCCCTCTGAACAAACGCCCGCTTTTGATGTAATCCCCGTCCTTTGTCCCCCGTCTTCTCCGCCGCGAGTCCAGCGAAGCGAGTCGCGGTGGAAAGCGAAGAAATTCCCACCATAGCACAGTTTTCGCCGCAAGGCGGAAACGGAGCGGTGGTGGGAATTTCTGAGCTGGAGCGGGCAACGAGGCTCGAACTCGCTTCCCGGCATCCCACGAATGGCCTGCGGCCATTCGCGGGAGCCCTGCCGGACCTCGGATTGAAAAGGCGCTCCGCGCCTTGGGTGGAGGCAGCGAGTCCGCCCTCCGCCGAAAAAAACAGGACATCCAAATCCGGATGTCCTGTTTCCCTTTGGAGCGGGCAACGAGGCTCGAACTCGCTACCTCCACCTTGGCAAGGTGGCGCTCTACCAGATGAGCTATGCCCGCGAACAAAGAGTATTCTAACAGACAGATCCCTCTTTGTCAACCCTCCGGGCCAATTTTTTCTTCATTTTCCGCGGATTCCTCCGGTGGCTCCTCTCCCGGCTCTCCCGCCAGCTCCGCCTGGCCGTCCACGGCCTCGTCCGCCGGCTCCTCCGGGGGAACCTCCTGGTCCAGCAGAAACTCGATGAGGCCCACCGGGCCGCCGGCGGGGTAGTAGAGCACCGGCCACATAGGCCGCTCCAGCAGCCCCCGCTCCTCCCGGACCCGGGCCAGGGCCTCCTCCACCTGGGTCTGGCCGTTCTCCGGGCTCCAGTAGCCCACACGCACCGCCAGCTCCGTCCGCCCCTCGGTCAGGGCGGCGTCCAGCAGGGTATACAGCGCCTCGGGACTGGTGGCGTTCACCACCGCCTGGAGCTGCTCCAGCGTGCGGCGGTAGCTGATCTGGAGCTCCACCTCGTAATACCCCCGCTGAGCCTGGCTGGAGGACGTGATATACTCCACGGCATAGGCCCCCATGGGGGTCTCCTGCTGGACCTCCACCGTGGCCCGCTCCAGCAGGTCCGCCGCCTGGAGCTTGTTCTCCACGTTGTAGAGCCGCAGCGTGGCCGCCTCCGTGTGCTGGCCGATGAGGATCAGCAGGTCGTTGACGATGTCCTGGTAATTCTCCGCCCGCAGCGTGCCGGCGGCCTCGCTCTCCCAGAACTTGCTGCTGTGGGGCTCCACGGTGCTGTACTCCCGCTCCAGAAGCGGGGTGCAGCCCGCGAGCACACACAGCGCCAGCAGCAGTACGCAGCATCTTTTCACAGGCCGTCCCCCCTCTCCTCCAGATCGCGATTACAGTCCCAGGTCCTCGTCCACCAGCAAAATCTCGGTCTCCATGCCCAGCATGGGGCCCCACAGCGTCACCAGCCCCCGGCAGATGCGCTCCGGGCTCCTGCAGTCGTAGCAGCGGTCCCCCCTGACAGCGCAGGGGGTCTTCTTCCCCAGCCGCCGGGCGTTTTGCGGCGAGGCGACGTTCCGGGCCCGCCCCAGGGCCTCCTCATAGGTGGGAGCCAGCTTATTGCGGCCGACGACAAAGTACACCTTCTCGTGGCCGAACAGCGTGGCCGCCACCCGGTTGCCGATGCCGTCGATGTTGACGATCTCCCCGGTCTCCGCCAGGCCGTTGGCGGAGGAGAGGTAGACGTCCGTGAACATGGCCTCCCGGCGGGCGGCCGCCGCCTCCTGCCGCCAGTGCCACACCACAGTGTTGTGCTTTCCCAGGGCGTCGTACAGCCCCAGCTGCTCCAGGGTCACGGAGCCGCCGAAGCCCACGGTCCTGCCGTCAATGGCCCCGTCCAGATAGGCCGCGGCCTCCGCCCCGGTGGCAAACACCCTCACGGTATAGCCCCGGTCCTCCAGGTTCTTCCTCACAGTGTCAAAGGTCCCCATAGTGCGCCTCCTAAAATATGTATGGTATTCCCCGGCAAGGCACTTCAAGCCCAACGGTCAGATCTCGTCCTGCCGGTACTCGCCGAAGCCCTCGCCCAGCACGTCCCGGGCGTCGCAGACGATGAGGAAGGCCCCCCCGTCCAGCTCGTGGACCTGCCGCTTGATGTCCACAATCTCCTTCTGCTTGAAAGCCACCATCAGCACCCGCTTCTCGTCCCCGGTGTAGCCCCCCTCGCCCTGGAGGATGGTGACGCCCCGGCCCTGGCAGTCCATCAGCGTCCGCGCGATCTCCTGCCAGCGGTCGGAGATGATGTAGGCCACCTTGGAGCTGTCCAGGCCGTAGAGCACGGTGTCCGTGACCTGGCTGGAGACGAACATGGCCACCGCGCCGTACAGCGCCGCCTCGATACGGCCGAAGGCGATGGCCACCAGCACCAGCGCCGCCAGATCGGGCACCAGCACCAGCTTGCCCAGGGGCAGCCAGGGAAATTTCAGCTCCAGGAGGCGGCCGATGATGTCCGTGCCGCCGGTGGTGGCCCCCTGGGAGAACACCATGCCCAGTCCCAGACCCATCAGCGCACCGCCGCAGAGGGAGGCCAGCATGGGGTCCATGGCGGCAAAGCCCCCCAGCCGGGTAAACACGTCCATGGCGGCGGAGGTGACGAACATGGAGAACAGGGACGACGCCAGCATGTGGAACCCCAGCAGCTTCCAGCCCACCAGGAAGATGGGCACGTTCAGCACGAACACGATGACGCCCACGGAGATCTGGGGCAGGAACACGTTGATGACCTGGCCCAGGCCGGTCATGCCCGCCATGCCCACCTGGTTCACCTCAAAAAAGGCGCTGAACGCCAGGGAGAACAGCAGGGACCCCACAAAGACGATCCCATAGGTCCGCAGAATTTTTTTCATTCCATCCTCCTCATTCTCCGTTCATCTCCCCGTCCAGAAGTCCGATCTGCTTTTCCTCGCTGTCCTCCTGCCGCAGCAGCGCGCCGGCGGCGGGGACGGAGCGCACCCGGTAGCGGCTCTGATTGGCGATGCCCGTCTCCTCCAGAGGCCGCACAGCCTCCAGGCGGTACTTGGGCTTCAAATTCATCACCGCCACGCCCTGGGTGGCGCGGGTGGTCCTGGGGGCCAGCAGGGCCGTGTGGAAGATCAGGCACCGGGGCTCCGTGGAGTACACCGCCAGCTCCCGGTCCTGGTCCACCCGGCAGATGCAGCACAGGGGGGACTTGTCGGAGTAGGCCCCGGTGAGCTTGCGGCGGTTGGAGGTGGTCCTGTAGGCCGTCAGGTCCACCCGGGCGGCCTTGCCGTTTTCAAAGAAGAACAGCAGCGCCCCGGCGTAGTCCTTCCCCGGCAGCACGGCGTACACCACGCTCTCCCCCGGGTCCATCCCCAGCTTGGAGGGCAGATAGTCCCCCAGAAGGCTGGCCTTGGAGTCGTCAAACTCGCTGAGGCGGGTCTTGTAGACCTGGCACTGATCCGTGAAGAACATGATCTCTGCGGCGGAGGTGGCCTCGAAGCTCTGGCGGAGGCCGTCTCCCTCCTTAAATTTCTGCTCACCGCTCATGCGCAGGCTCTGGGGGGTGATCTTCTTGAAGTACCCCTCCCGGGAGAGGAAGAGGTGGACGGGGTACTCCTCCGCCTGCTCCGCCTCGTCGTAGACCTCAATCTCGTGGCCGTAGACAATGGAGGTCCGGCGGGGCTCGCCGTACTTCCTGGCCGCCTCGTTCAGCTCCTCCACGATGATCTTCTTCACCCGCCTGGGGCTGTTCAGCACGTCCTCCAGGTCCTCGATCTCGTCCTGGAGGGCGGCGGTCTCGTTGACCCGCTTGAGGATATACTCCTTGTTGATGTTGCGGAGCCTGATCTCCGCCACGTACTCCGCCTGGATCTGGTCGATGCCGAAGCCGATCATCAGATTGGGGATGACCTCGGACTCCTCCTCCGTCTCCCGGATGATCTTGATGGCCTTGTCGATGTCCAGCAGAATCCGCTTGAGGCCCTTTAGGAGGTGCAGCTTGTCCTTCCGCTTCTGGAGCACAAAGTACACCCGCCGCCGGACGGACTCCGTGCGCCAGGCGGTCCACTCCTCCAGAATCTGCCGGACGCCCAGGACCCGGGGCTGGCCGGCGATCAAGACGTTGAAGTTGCAGGAGAAGGAGTCCTCCAACGGCGTCTGGCGGTAGAGCTTGGCCATGAGCTTGTCCGGGTCCGCGCCCCGCTTGAGGTCGATGGCAAGCTTGAGGCCGGAGAGGTCCGTCTCGTCCCGCATGTCGGCGATCTCCCGGGCCTTGCCGGCCTTGATGAGCTCCGCCACCTTGTCGAGAATGGCCTCGGTGGTGGTGGAGTAGGGGATCTCGTAAATTTCGATCAGGTTCTCCTCTTTGACATAGCGGTACTTGGCCCGGACCCGCACGCTGCCCCGGCCGGTGCTGTAAATCTCACTTAGGGCCGCCGGGTCGCAGATCAGCTCGCCTCCGGTGGGGAAGTCCGGGGCCAGCAGCGTCTCCGTCAGGTCGCAGTCCGGGTTTTTGAGGTAGGCCACGGCGGTGTCGCAGACCTCTTTCAGGTTGAACCCGCAGAACTGGGAGGCCATGCCCACGGCGATGCCGGTGTTGGCGGAGACCAGGATGTTGGGGAAGGTGGTGGGCAGCAGGGCGGGCTCCTTCATGGAGTTGTCGTAGTTGTCCACAAAGTCCACGGTGTCGCTGTCGATGTCCTTGAAGATCTCCTGGCAGATGGGGGCCAGCTTCGCCTCGGTGTACCGGGGGGCCGCCCAGGACATGTCCCGGGAGTAGCACTTGCCGAAGTTGCCCTTGGAGTCCACAAAGGGGGCCAGCAGCGCGCCGTAGCCCCGGGAGAGGCGAACCATGGTGTCGTAGATGGCGGCATCGCCGTGGGGGTTGAGGCGCATGGTCTGGCCCACGATGTTGGCGGACTTGGTCCGCGCCCCCGTAAGGAGGCCCATCTTGTACATGGTGTAGAGGAGCTTGCGGTGGGAGGGCTTGAAGCCGTCGATCTCCGGGATGGCCCGGGAGACGATGACGCTCATGGCGTAGGGCATGTAGTTGGTCTCCAGGGTGTCGGTGATGGACTGCTCCACCACCGCGGCCCGGAGGCCCAAGACGTTGGGGTTGTTGACTTTGGGTTTGTTCTCGGTTTTTTTCTTCGGCATATGATTTACGATTCCTTTACTTGTTCACTTCGGGGTTGTCCGTGCGGCCCAAAAGATAGTCCACGGAGCAGTCTAAATAATCCGCGATCAGCTGGAGATTTTGGGACGTTACCTTTGAGGTGGGCTTCTCTCTCCATTTGCTGAACAGGCTGTTGGAAATACCGGTCGCTTTGGACAGCTGATATCCTGTGGCGCCCCGCTCTTCCAAAATTTTCAAAATTCGCTCTGTATGCTCCATATCGACAGCCCCTATCCTAATATTATCATAGCAAAAACTCTGAAATAATTCAATTATTTTCTTGACTATCTGAATGTAATCATCTATAATAAGCGTATCGATTCTCAACGGAGGGATTCATAATGAACGAAACCTACGAATGGCTCTACGACCACTACGCCCGTCCCTTGATACAGGTGGAAAAAGAGGCCAACGAGCTCAAACAGGCGATCATTTCGTACAGCAGCCCGGACAGGCAGGTGGCCCTGCGGGACCAACTGGACAGCCTCTGTCTCCTGTGGGGAACCGACGCCTTCGCCCTCGGCCTGCAGCTGGGCCTGCGCCTGATGGCCGGCCAGCGGGCCGGCGGGCTGGAGGTCTCATAGGCCCCGGCGGGTCTTGCCCTGCCATGAGCCTTATTTTCCATCCAGGAGCCATTTCACGGGGTTATTTTGGATGTATTGGCGGGTGGTTTGCAGGTCCTCATCATCTCAGATGATGTGGTCGTAGCAGCCGCGCTGCCAGACGGGGTATCCAACTGCTTTGGAAACCGTCCGCTTGAATTGTTGAATCATGGTTGAAATCCCCGCCGCAGGGGCGGCAGGCTGCCGCCCGTTCTCCGCGGCCTCCGGATCGTCATGATCCATGACTCCATACCCTCCAGGCCGTCCCTCACGAGATGTCCGCCATCTCCAGATACTTATACCCGTTCTCCGCGATGTGCTCCTTCCGGCCCTGGAGGTTGTCCCCCAGCAGCAGGTCGAACACCTGCGCCGTGCGCTCCACGTCCTCCGGCATCACCCGGATCAGCCGCCGGGTCTCCGGGTTCATGGTGGTCAGCCACATCATGTCCGGCTCGTTCTCGCCCAGGCCCTTGGAGCGGTCGATCTTATACTTCTTCCCCTCCAGCTCCTTCACGATGTCGTTCTTCTCCTTGTCGGAGTAGGCGAACCACGTCTTGTCCCCGCAGTTGATCTCAAAGAGGGGCGTCTCCGCGATATACACGTACCCCTCCCGGATCAGGGTGGGGGTCAGGCGGTAGAGCATGGTCAGCACCAGCGTGCGGATCTGGAAGCCGTCCACGTCGCCGTCGGTGCAGATGACCACCTTGCTCCAGCGGAGGTTGCCCAGGTCAAAGGACGACACGTCCTTTACGTGCTTGTTCTGGACCTCCACGCCGCAGCCTAAGACCTTGATGAGGTCCGTGATGATCTCGCTCTTGAAGATTCGGGCGTAGTCCGCCTTCAAGCAGTTTAGAATCTTGCCCCGGATGGGCATGATGCCCTGGTACTCCGAGTCCCGGGCCTGCTTCACGCTGCCAAGGGCGCTGTCGCCCTCCACGATGTAGATCTCCCGCCGCTCCACGTCCTTGGTGCGGCAGTCCACGAACTTCTGCACCCGGTTGGCGATGTCGATGGAGCCGGAGAGCTTCTTCTTGATGTTCAGCCGGGCCTCCTCGGCCTTCTCCCGGCTGCGCTTGTTCAGCAGCACCTGCCCGGCGATCTTCTCCGCGTCGAAGGGGTTTTCGATGAAATAAATCTCCAGGTTGGACCGGAGGAACTCCGTCATGGCCTCCTGGACAAACTTGTTGGTGATGGCCTTCTTCGTCTGGTTCTCATAGCTGGTCTGGGTGGAGAAATTGCTGGAGACCATCACCAGGCAGTCCTCCACGTCCGCCCAGGTGATCTTGCTCTCGCTCTTCTGGTACTTTCCCTGGTCCCGCAGGTACTTGTCCACGGCGGAGACGAAGGCGGACCGGCTGGCCTTCTCCGGGCTGCCGCCGTGCTCCAGCCAGCTGGAGTTGTGGTAGTGCTCCACCACGTTGACCTTGTTGGAAAAGCACACCGCCGCGCTGAGCTTCACCTTGTACTCCGGCTTGTCCGCCCGGTCCCGGCCCCGCTTCTCCGCCTGCCAGAAAACAGGGGCCGTCAGGGCCCCCTCTCCCGCCAGCTCCGATACATAGTCGGAGATGCCGTTCTCGTAGAGGAACTCCGTCTCGGTGAAGCCCTCCGCCGTCTCGTCGCGGAAGAGGAAGCGGACGCCGGCGTTCACCACCGCCTGGCGCTTCATCACACCGGCGAAATACTCCGCCGGAATGGCGATGTCCGTGAACACGTCCAGGTCCGGGAGCCACCGGGTGCGGGTGCCGGTGCGCCTGCTCTGATTCCTGGGCAGGGGCTTTTTCTCCAGCCCGCCCACGATCTCGCCCCGCTCAAAGTGGAGGCTGTACTCAAAGCCGTCCCGCCAGACGGTGACATCCATGTACCGGGAGGCGTACTGGGTGGCGCAGGAGCCCAGGCCGTTGAGACCCAGGGAGAACTCGTAGTTGTCCCCGCCCTCGTTATCGTACTTGCCGCCGGCGTACAGCTCGCAGAACACCAGCTCCCAGTTGTACCTCTGCTCCTTCTCGTTCCAGTCCACCGGGCAGCCCCGGCCGGCGTCCTCCACCTCCACGCTGTGGTCCGTGTACCGGGTGACGGTGATGGACGCGCCGTGGCCCTCCCGGGCCTCGTCGATGGAGTTGGAGAGAATCTCAAAGACCGCGTGCTCGCAGCCGTCCAGGCCGTCGGAGCCGAAAATGACGCCGGGCCGCT
>CANRYZ010000017.1 GCA_947644365.1 uncultured Oscillibacter sp.
CCGTCACCGGCTCCAACGGCAAGACCTCCACCGTGGAGATGATCGCCGCCATCCTCCGGGCCGACGGCAAGCGCGTCATTTACAATGAGGAGGGCTCCAACCAGATCGAGGGCGTGGCCACCCTGATCCTCACCCGGGCCACCCTGGGGGGAAGAGTCCGGGCGGACGTGCTGCTGCTGGAGAGCGACGAGCGGTACGCCCGGTACAGCTTCCGCTGGTTCCACCCCACGGAATTCGTCATTACCAATCTCTACCGGGACCAGCTCACCCGCAACGGCCACCCGGAGTGGGTTTACGACGCCATCCTGCCCGCCATCCACCCGGACACGGAGCTGATCCTCAACGCCGACGACCCGCTCTCCAGCTGCTTTGCCCGGGGACATGAAAAGGTCGTCTGGTTCGGCCTGGACCGGTGCTCTATCTCCACGGACGCCCCCGCCGGTATGTACCGCGACGGGACCTACTGCCCGGTGTGCCATGCCCCCATGGAGTACGACTACGTCCACTACAACCACATCGGCGCTTACCGCTGCACCAGGTGCGGCCACCGAAAGCCCGCCACGGACTACACCGCCACGGCGGTGGACCTGGAGAGGGGCGTCCTCACCATCGACGGCGCGGTGACAGTGGATCTGGCCTTCCGCAGCATCTACAATGTCTACAACCTCCTGGCGGCCTACGCCGTGTGCCGCCGGACCGGCACGGCGGCGGAGACCTGCGCCGGCGTTTTGAGCAGCTACCTGCTGAAAAACGGCCGGATGCAGACCTTCCGCCTGGGGGAGCGCCACGGCACCCTGCTCACCAGCAAGCACGAAAACTCCATCGCCTACGACACCAACCTCCGCTACATCGCCGCCTCCAAAGAGGACTGCGCCGTGCTGGTGATCGTAGACGCGGTGAGCCGGAAATACTTCACCAGCGAGACCAGCTGGCTGTGGGACATCGACTTCGGCCGGCTGGACGTGCCCCGGGTGAAGGAGATCGTCCTCTCCGGGCGGTACTGCAGCGACCTGGCGGAGCGGTTTTCCTACACGGCGCTGAAAAACTGGCGGGTGCAGCCGGACATCGCCGCCGCCGCCGCGGAGCTGGGCGCGTCCGGCAAAGAGGAGCTGTACGTGGTGACCTGCTTCTCCGACCGGGACAAGCTCCTGGCCTGCGCAGAAAAGGAGGCGTGAGCATGGAGCTGCGATTCATCCACTTTTATCCCGACCTTATGAGCCTCTACGGCAGCTACGCCAACGTCGCCGTCTTGAGGCGGTACCTGGAGCGGCTGGGAGACGCCGTCGCGGTGGAAACCGTGGCCCCGGGGGAGGAGGCGGACCTGACCGGCGCGGACTTTCTCTTCATGGGCGCGGGGACGGAGCGGGCTGCCCGGGCCGCCATGGAGGACTTCGCCCGGTTCGGCCCGGCGGTAAAGGCCGCCGGAGCGGACGGCGCGGCCATGCTCTTCGCCGGCACGGCCATGGAGCTGCTGGGCGCGTCCGTCACGGAGGCCGACGGGACCTCCTACCAGGGCGTCGGCCTGGCGGGCTTCTCCACCGTCCACGGCGGGAGACGGCTGACGGAGGACGTCTACGGCCATACGGACCTCTTCCCGGAGGCGGTGGTGGGCTTCATGAACAAGTGCGGCGCTATCTCCGGCGTGGAGACGCCGCTGCTGTGCTCGGTGGAGTTCGGCATCGGCAACGAGGGCCCGAAAACCCCGGAGGGCTTCCACTGGAAGAACGTCTTCGCCTCGGAGCTGACGGGGCCGATCCTGGTGAAAAACCCCAAGCTGCTGGAGGCCGTGGCCGCCGCCATTTATGCCCGCCGGGGAAAGGCACTGCCGGAGGAGCGGGCCGCGGACCCCTGGGCGGAGCGGGGCTACGCCGTGACGGAGCAGGAGCTCCGGCGCAGGTTCACCCGGTGAAAAAGGAAAAAACGGAGCCCGGCGGCACAGCTGCCGGGCTCCGTTTCAGCTTGTCGAAAAACTGCCGTACAGAAGTAATAGACTATGAGGAATGCGGGGGAGCTCGAGGGGGCGGTGCCCGCCTCGAATGGGATCAAATGTCTGCAAACGACTGCTGCGCAGGCGTTTGCCCCGCGAAGCGGGAGATTTTCAAAATGCTCAGCGTTTTGAAAATTGAGACATTGGCAGGCTGTCGGAAAAGTCCCGATGGACTTTTCCGACAGCCTGAACGGAGCCCGGCGGCATAGCCGCCGGGCTCCGTTTTTCAGCTTCTAAAACACCACCGTCAGAAGCATTTTGAACCGCTCCTCCCCATACACGGCGTGGGGGATGCCGGCCGGCATCACCAGGCTCTCCCCCTGCCGGAGGACATGAACCTCCCCGTCCACCGTGAAGCGGCCCGCGCCCTCCAGCACCGTTACCAGGGCGTCGCCGCCGGAGGCGTGGGTGCTGATCTCCTCCCCCTTTTCAAAGGCGAAGAGGGTGAGGCTCACGTGGGGGTTCTGGGCCAGGGTGCGGCTGACCACCTGGCCCTCCTGGTAGGAGATCAGGCCGTCCAGCCGCAGGACCTCATTCTTGGCGATATTCTTCATGCGCTGGCTCATATTGAATCTCCTCAGTAGTTGAATTTTTCAATGGTGACGTCTGTACAGAACCGGGCCTTCAGCGTCTGGAGCTTCGCGAAGATCTCCGTCTGACAGTGGGCCTCCTGGAGGGCGGGGTCCGTCCAGGTCTCCACCAGCAGCAGCGCGTTGGGGTCCTGGGCGTCGAAGTAGTAGTCGTATTTCACGTTTCCCTCCTCTTGCAGGGAGTTCTTCCGCACCCCCAGGTGGGTGAGGGCCTCATAGAAGGCCGTCCGCTGGGCGGGCTTGGTGTGGTAGGTGACGTTCCAGGTGAGCATGATTGGTTCCTCCTTGTGTTGTTATAGCAGCAGCTTGCTCATATCCTCCGGCAGCTCCGCCGTCAGCTCCAGAGTTTCGCCGGTGACGGGGTGGACCAGCCGCAGGGCGAAGGCGTGGAGGGCCGGACGGGAGATGAGAGCCGGGTCCTCGGTGCCGTAGAGCCAATCCCCGGCCAGGGGGCAGCCCAGGGAGGCCATGTGCACGCGCAGCTGGTGGGTCCGGCCTGTCTCCGGAACCAGCTTCAAAAGGGACAGGCCGTTCCGCCGCTCCAGGACCCGGTAGTGGGACACCGCCGCTGCGCCGTCCGGCCGGACGCGCCGCCGGACCGTGGAGGTCTCGTCCCGGCCGATGGGGGCGTCTACGGTTCCCCATTCCGGCTGGGGACAGCCTATGCAGATTCCCCGGTACTCCCGGTAAAACCGGTCCGTGTGAAGGGCGCGGCGCAGCAGGTCGTGGACATAGCCGCTTTTGGCCACTACCATCAGCCCGGTAGTGCCCTTGTCCAGCCGGTTTACCGGGTGGAAGAGGAAGTCCGTCCCCCTTGTCCAGGCCAGGGCTCCCGCCACGGTGGGGGTGTGGGGCAGGAAGTTGGAGGCGTGGGCCGTCATGCCGGCGGGCTTGTTCACCACCAGCAGGTGGCCGTCCTCCCACACCACCGGCAGGGGCCAGTCGCCGGGGACGACGGCGGTTTTGGGCGGGCGGTGGTCCCCGGTCTCCACGGTGAGCACGTCCCCCGCGTGGAGAAGATCCACGGTGCGGGCGTGGCTGCCGTTGACCAGAATGCCGTTTTCCGCCCGGGTCAGGCGGGAGACGGCGTGGGAGGAGAAGCGGAGCTGCGCCCGGAGGATGTGGCGGACGGTGGCTCCGTCCTGCTCCGGCGGGATGGTGTAGGAGATGGTTTCCATAGGCACGTCCTTTCACCTGCCAGCATACCACAGACGCTCCCGTTTGACCAGAGAAAAGCGGGGAGAATTTTCCCGTTTTTGCCGCCGGGAGGCGGCCGTGTCTTGATACCGGGCCGCCGGCTGTGGTATAATGACAATCTAATGCGGCGTCAGAGGGACGGGAGGCTGGGATCGGAATGTATTCTGTACAGGAATTGGAGACCATATTACGGGAGGCGGGGGCGGACTTCGCGCTGATCCGTCAGGATGTCCCCATCCTCTCCGCGGCGGACGCGGCGCCGTATTACGACGTGCGGAAGGCCGCGCCCACCTTTATCCTGCAGACGGAGAGGGGCCTGATCGCCTGCACGCTGTCCGCCAACCGGGGGCGGATGGACTTTGAGGCCATGAGGCGGCGGTTCGGGTTTGCCAGGCTGAAGATGGCGGACCGGAAAAAGGTGCTGCGGGAGACCGGCTACGAGGTGGGGACCATCCCCCTGGTGGGCCACGGTCTGGACTGCGTGTTTGACGACGCGCTGCTGGAGTACGACTACGTCTACGGCGGCACCGGGGACGCCCTGGTGACGCTGAAAATCGCCCCCGGGGATGTGAAGGCCCTGAACCGCGTCGTCGGGACGCTTTAAAACGGCGCGTCCGCCTGGGGCCTGTTCACAGCGGCCCAAGCCCGCGTCTCCCCGGCGGGATTTGCCGGGAAATCCGATATCTGGTTTGCGTGCGCAGACCCTGATTTTTCAGAGGCAGGAGGTCTCCCCATGCTGTTGTCCGCGGAACATCTCTCCATCAACTTCGGCGGCCGCCAGCTGCTGGACGATGTGAATTTCTATCTGAACGAGGGGGACAAGACCGGCGTCATCGGCATCAACGGCACCGGCAAGTCCACTTTTTTGAAGGTCCTGGCCGGACGTGTGGAGCCGGACGGTGGCGCCGTCGCCCGGAATCCCAACGTCCAGGTCAGCGTACTCGCCCAGAACCCGGTGATGGAGGACGACGCCACCGTATTGGAGCAGGTCTTCCTCCACTTCCCGGCGGAGTTCCGGGCGCTGAACGAGTACGAGGCCAAGTCCATGCTGAACCGGCTGGGCCTGCCGGACTGCGGCCAGAGGGTGGGCAGCCTCTCCGGCGGCCAGCGGAAGCGGGCGGCCCTGGCGGCGGCGCTGATCCACCCGGCGGACGTGCTGGTATTGGACGAGCCCACCAACCACCTGGACAGTGAGATGGTGGCCTGGCTGGAGGACTGGCTGCGGAGGTTCCGGGGCGGCCTGGTGATGGTGACCCACGACCGCTACTTCCTGGAGCGGGTGGCGAACCACATCACGGAGCTGAGCCGGGGAAAGCTGTATCACTACGAGGCCAACTACTCCAAGTACCTGGAGCTGCGGGAGGAGCGGGCCGCCATGGCGGAGGCCGGCGAGCGCAAGCGCCAGTCCATCCTCCGGGTGGAGCGGGAGTGGATCATGCGGGGGTGCCGGGCCCGGACCACCAAATCCAAGGAGCGTATCCAGCGGTATGAGGCCCTGCTGGACCAGGCCGCCCCGGAGACCGACGGCGCCGTACAGATGGCGGCGGCCTCCAGCCGCCTGGGGAAGAAGCTCATTGAGCTGCGGGACGTGTCCAAGTCCTACGGCGGCCATACGGTGGTGGACAGTTTCTCCTACAGTCTGCTGCGGGGGGACCGCATCGGCATCGTGGGCCGCAACGGCGCGGGGAAGTCCACCCTGCTGCGCCTCATCGCCGGGGAGCTGGCGCCGGACACGGGCAGCGTGGAGACCGGGGCCACGGTGAAGATCGGTCATTTCTCCCAGGAGGGGCGGGAGCTGGACCTGAGCCAGCGGGTGTATGATTTCATTCACTCCATCGCCGACGAGGTGGAGACCGGGGAGGGGACCGTCTCCGCAAACCAGATGATGGAGCGGTTCCTCTTTCCGGGGGACCTCCAGTCCGTGCCCATCGGGCGGCTCTCCGGCGGGGAGCGGCGGCGGCTGTACCTGCTCTCCGTGCTGATGGCGGCCCCCAATGTGCTGCTGCTGGACGAGCCCACCAACGACCTGGACGTAACCACGCTCTCCATCCTGGAGGACTATCTCCAGAGCTTCCCCGGCCCTGTTTTGGCGGTGTCCCATGACAGGTTTTTCCTGGATAAGCTGGCGGAGTCCATCTTCGAGGTCCGGGACAGCCGGGTTCTGCGCTTCACCGGCAACTGGTCCGACTGGGCCGGGAAGCGCCGCGCGGAGGAGGCCGCCGCGCCCAGGGCGGCGGAAAAGCCCCGCCCGGCGGCGGAGCGTCCCCGGGAGCGGAAGCTGAAATTCACCTACAGGGAGCAGCAGGAGTTTGAGACCATTGACGGAGAGCTGGAGGCGCTGGAGAGACAGCTGGCGGAGTGCCGGGAGGCGCAGGACCGCTGCGGCAGCGACTACGTGCGGCTCCAGGAGCTCCAGGACCGGCAGGCGGCTCTGGAGGAGCGCCTGGAGGAGCGGACGGAGCGCTGGGTCTACCTGAACGAGCTGAAGGAGAAGATCGATGCCCAGAACGGGTGAGGGGGCGCGAAAAAAGACCGGCGGGATCAGTCCCGCCGGTTTTCATGGCTTTTTATACGATCTTCCGCATACGCTGGTTGACGGCCGCCGGATTTTTCTGCTCGGCGAAATAGCGGATGATGTCCTTTCTGGTGACGATGCCGATGAAATTCTCCAGATCGTCCACCACGGGGACAAAATTCTGGTTCATGGCGCTGGTGAGCAGCTCCTCCATGCTGACGGTGATCCCCACCGGGGGGGCGTTGTCCTCGCAGAGAATGTCCCGTACCTGGAGCTTTTCCAGGTCTTTCAGGCTGCGGGTGGCGTGGCGGTCGCCCTCCTCGGAGAGCAGGCACCAGAGAAAATCTCCCTCGCTGACGGTGCCCACGTATTTTCCCTCCCGGGAGATGACCGGAATGGCCGCATATCCGTGATACCGCATTTTCTCCAATCCCTGGCGAACGGTATAGTCGTCGTACAGATAGGCGGTGCGGCTTTTGGGAAGCAGAAAGTAAGCAATATTCATATGAGCCTCGTTTCTCGCTGGCGGCGGGCGCTCCCGCCTGGGTTGGATTCCAACTGGTGGTAATTTTGCTGGTTATAGTATACAAGAGCCCTCCTGGCGGTTGATGAACAAATTGTGAAATTTGTCTTAAATTTCACGAGAAAAGATCGACCTTTACATTTCCGCCCAATGCTGATATGATAGTGGTGTCGTATATGCAACAGAGAGGAGAGAGGGATATGCTGGCTCCCCGGGAGTTGGAAAAAAGCCCGCTGTTTCGGGACATCAGCTATGAGGAGTACCGGAGGATGCTGCCCTGCTTCCAGGCGGTGGGACGGGCCTATCAGGCCGACGATTTGATCTACGATTTTACGGACGGGCAGCGGGACGACGTGGGCGTGATCGAGCGCGGGACGGCGGCGCTGATCCGCATCGACGAGGAGGGCGTGGCCACGGTGATGGAGGAGCTGGGCCCGGGAGGCGTGTTCGGCCGGAACCTGGCCTTTGCCGGGTCGGCGGGGGACAGCCTGGAGGTGGTGTGCCGCACCCCCTGCGAGGTGCTCTTCATCGACTATCCCCACATCCTCCGGCGGTGCGAGAACGCCTGCACCTACCACAGCACCCTGGTACAGAATATGCTCCGGCTGATGGCGGACAAGGCCCAGGCCCTGTCGGAGCGGATCGACGTGCTCTCCCGCCGCTCCATCCGGGAGAAGCTGCTGTGTTACTTCCGGCAGCTGGCCGGACGGACGGGGGGAAGCAGCTTCACGCTGCCCTTCTCCCTCAGCGTTCTGGCGGACTACATCGCCACGGACCGCAGCGCCATGATGCGGGAGCTGAAACGCCTGCGGGAGGAGGGGGTGGTCCGCTCCGAGGGGCGGCGCTTTACGCTGCTGTGAGCGGACTGTAAAAAAATGGCGGAGTTTTCTCCCGATTCCGGGCCGAAAGCGATTGACGGCTTGCCGAGGTTCGTGTAGAATAGAACACAGTGTATCAGGGAATCGAGCATCCATCTGAGCAGATCTGAAAATCCGAAGAAGGGGAAAGAAGGAACCAAAATGTATGAGATCGTAAGAAAAGAGGCCCTGCGGCCCACGGTGACGCTGTACGAGATCAAGGCGCCGCTGATCGCCAAAAAGGCCCAGCCCGGCCAGTTCATCATCCTGCGGGTGGATGAGAACGGCGAGCGCATCCCCATCACCATCAACAACTACGACCCCGAGAAGGGCACCGTCACCATCATCGTCCAGACGGCGGGCGCCACCACGGAGAAGCTCCGCCGCCTGAACCAGGGCGACTGCCTCCAGGACTTCGTGGGCCCCCTGGGCAAGCCCACGGAGACCGCCGGCAAGAAGAAGGTGTGCGTGGTGGGCGGCGGCGTCGGCTGCGCCATCGCCTACCCCGTGCTGAAAAAATTCCACGACGACGGGGCCGAGGTCCACGCCGTGGTGGGCTTCAAGAGCCAGGACCTGGTGATCCTGGAGGAGGACTTCAAGAAGTCCAGCGACCGCCTGGTGATCTGCACCGACGACGGCAGCTACGGCCGCAAGGGCCTGGTCACCGAGGCGCTGAAGGAGCTGCTGGACGAGGGCAACCAGTATGACGAGATCTTCGCCATCGGTCCCATGATCATGATGAAATTCGTCTGCAAGACCACGGAGCCCTACGGCGTGCCCACCACCGTGTCCATGAGCCCCATCATGATCGACGGCACCGGCATGTGCGGCGGCTGCCGGCTGAGCGTGGGCGGCGAGATGAAATTCGCCTGCGTGGACGGCCCGGACTTTGACGGCCACAAGGTGGACTGGGACCTGGCCGTGAAGCGCAACCAGATGTACATGCCCTTTGAGAAGCACAAATACGAGGAGACCTGCAACCTCTTCAAGAAGGAGGCCCAATAACCATGGCCAATATGTCTTTACAGAAAAACCCCATGCCCTCCCAGGACCCCAACGTTCGGAACAAGAATTTTGAGGAGGTGGCCCTGGGGTACACCGAGGCCCAGGCCCTGGACGAGGCGCAGCGGTGCCTGAACTGCAAGAACAAGCCCTGCATGACCGGCTGCCCCGTCATGGTACATATCCCGGAGTTTATCCAGGAGGTGGCCAAGGGCGACTTTGAGGCCGCCTATCAGATCATCGCCGCCACCTCCGCCCTGCCCGCCGTGTGCGGCCGGGTGTGCCCCCAGGAGAGCCAGTGCGAGAAATACTGCGTTCGGGGCAGGAAGGGCGATCCCGTAGGCATCGGCCGCCTGGAGCGGTTCGTCGCCGACTGGCACAACGCCCACGCCTCCGCCCCGGCGGAGAAGCCCGCCTCCAACGGCCACCGCGTGGCGGTGGTGGGCTCCGGCCCCGCGGGCCTCACCTGCGCCGGCGACCTGGCCCGGAAGGGGTACGAGGTCACCGTGTTCGAGGCCCTGCACCTGGCCGGCGGCGTGCTGGTGTACGGCATCCCCGAATTCCGTCTGCCCAAGTCCATCGTCCAGAAGGAGGTGGACGGCCTGAAGGCCCTGGGCGTCACCATTGCCACGGATACCGTGGTGGGCCGCACCATCTCCATTGACGAGCTCATGGAGGAGCAGGGCTTCGAGGCCGTGTTCATCGGCTCCGGCGCGGGACTGCCCATGTTCATGAACATTCCCGGCGTCAACTACCGGGGCGTGTACTCCGCCAACGAGTTTCTCACCCGCATCAACCTCATGAAGGCCTACCTGCCCGACTCCGACACCCCCATCCAGCACCCCAGGACGGTGGCCGTGGTGGGCGGCGGCAACGTGGCCATGGACGCCGCCCGGTGCGCCAAGCGCCTGGGGGCCGAGGTCTACATCGTCTACCGCCGGGGCATGGAGGAGCTTCCCGCCCGGAAGGAGGAGGTGGAGCACGCCGAGGAGGAGGGCATCGTGTTCAAGACCCTCTGCAATCCGGTGGAGATCTTCGCCGACGAGAACGACGACGTCAACAAGATCCGCTGCATTGAGATGGAGCTGGGCGAGCCCGACGCCTCCGGCCGCCGCCGTCCCATTGAGAAGGCCGGCAGCGAGTTCGACATCGACGTGGACTGCGTCATTATGGCCCTGGGCACCAGCCCCAACCCCCTGATCAAGTCCACCACCAAGGGCCTGGAGATCAACAAGAAGGGCGGCATCGTGGTCAACGAGGACGGCCTGACCTCCCGGGACAGCGTCTACGCCGGCGGCGACGCCGTGACCGGCGCGGCCACGGTCATTCTGGCCATGGGCGCCGGCAAGACCGCCGCCAAGGCCATCGACGAGCAGCTGAGCAAGTAAGTCCAAGAAAACCCAGAGGGAGGCGGACCAGACGGTCCGCCTCCTTTTCCAACGCAAAAATCCCGCTCCCCACGGTTGACAAACAGGGACGGGCGGTATAAAATACAATCGCTCACAATATGGGCAGAGGCCGTGCGATACCGGCGGAAGTCCGAATACAGTTTAAAATTATGGCGGATCCGCCATAATTAGGTTCTTCGCAGAAGAACCTAATACCCCTTTGCCGGGCTTTTCCATGGTCCCGCGCGGACGCGAAAAATCTGCATTTAGAGGAGAGAGAACAATGGCATATTGCAAGAAGTGTGGAATGGAAATCGGCGATCAGACCGGCACGTGCCCCCACTGCGGTGCTGCGCAGACACCAGAGACCGTGGACAACGGCGGCTTCCTGTGGGGACTGCTGGGCTTCTGCATCCCCCTGGTGGGCCTGATTCTCTTCCTGGTGTGGAAGGACACCAAGCCCAAGACCGGCAAGGCCGCCGGTGTGGGCGCTCTGGTGAGCGTTATCTGCGGCGTCGTCTTCTACGTGTTGATGTTCATCATCGGCCTTGGGGCGGCAATGCTTTAAGGCGTGGCTCTACAAGTGGCTTCCCATCTTCTGCGGGTGCCACTGCCGGCCGGACCGCTCCTTTTTCTATAAGGGGGAGCAGTTTCCGGTCTGTGCCCGCTGCACGGGAGAGCTGGCGGGCATCCTGGCCGCCCTGTTGACATGGCCGCTGTGCCATCCCGGGGCCCTCTGGTCCGGGGCGCTGCTGCTCCCCCTGGTGCTGGACGGCATCATCCAGCTCCGCACGGCCTATGAGAGCCGCAACCGGCGCCGCCTGTGGACGGGCCTCCTGTTCGGATATGGGCTCACCAGCCTTCTGTTTTTGTCCGCCGGGTGGGTGTTCCGCCAGGGGTACGCCTTTGGACAGACCCTTTGACAAACGACATAGCCGGACGGCAGCCGTGTCTCGCGGCTGCCGTCCGGCCTTTTTCCGCGGCCCCGGCCTTTCGCCGGGGATGGTCCCCACGGCCTGTCATGAATGTCCCCCCTCTCTCATAAGGTGTAACAATGCTGCAAGGGGGGAATCTCTATGAAACGACTGATCGCGCTGCTGTGCGCCGTGCTGGCGCTGTGTACCGGCGCACGGGCTGTGGACGTCTCCGCGCCCTCGGCCCTGCTGATGGAGCGGGAGACGGGCGCCGTCCTCTTCGCCAAGGACGAACACACCCAGCGGGAGCCCGCCAGCGTCACCAAGGTCATGACGCTGCTGCTGGCCATGGAGGCCGTGGACAGCGGCCAGCTGAGCTACGACACCGTGGTTACGGCGTCCGCCCACGCCTGCTCCATGGGCGGCAGCCAGATCTGGCTGAAGGAAAACGAGCAGATGACCGTGGACGAGATGCTTAAGGCCGTCTGCGTGGTCTCCGCCAACGACTGCGCCGTGGCCCTGGCGGAGCAGATCGCCGGCAGCGAGGAGGCCTTTGTGGAGCGCATGAACCAGCGGGCCAGGGAGCTGGGGATGAACGACACCACCTTCCAGAACGCCACGGGCCTGCCGGCGCCGGGCCATGTCACCTCCGCCTACGACATCGCCCTCATGAGCCGGGAGCTGGTGAAAAACCACCCGGACATCCGGAAGTACACCACCATCTGGATGGACACCCTGCGGGGCGGGGAGTCCCAGCTGGTGAACACCAACAAGCTGGTGCGCTTCTACCAGGGGGCCACCGGGCTCAAGACCGGCTCCACCGACAACGCCCTCTACTGTCTCTCCGCCACGGCGGAGCGGGACGGCATGGAGCTCATCGCCGTCATCATGAAGGGGGCCACCTCCGCCCAGCGGTTCGAGGACGCCCAGGCGCTGCTGAACTACGGCTTTGCCGGGTACACCCTGGCCAGGATCGTGCCGGAGACGCCCCTGGCCCCGGTGCCGGTGGCCCTGGGCACCCAGGCCACCGTCCAGCCGGTGATGGGGGACGGCGGGGCGCTGCTGCTGGAGAAGTCCAAGGCCGCGGGGTTACAGCAGACCGTGACCCTGGCGGAGTCCGTGGAGGCCCCGGTGGCCCCGGGGGACAGTCTGGGCACCCTGACCGTCACCGCCGGGGACGGCGGGGAGGTGGTGGCGGAGATCCCGCTGCTGGCGGGGGAGGAGGTGCCCCGGGTCACCTTCTGGCAGATGTTCCTGCGGACACTCCGCATGGCCTTTTTGGCGGATTGACCAAAGGCACGTCCATTTTTCGGCGGGGCTGTGACGGTTTTCTCTTGCCCCCGGTCCGCTGGGATGGTATACTGATGCTATAATAGTGGCAATGCGGGCATGAGAGCCCGGCACATAAGAAAGGATCGATGAGTATGTTGGATGTCAAACTGTTCCAGATGGAGACCTTCCTCTCCGAGCCCTACGAGGATTCCCTGGCCCCCCTGCTGAAGAGCGCCCATGAGCGCCTCCAGGACGGGTCCGGCCTGGGCGGGGATTTCACCGGCTGGGTCCACCTGCCCAGGGACTACGATAAGGAGGAATTCGCTCGCATCAAGGCCGCCGCGGAGAAGATCCAGAAGAACTCCCAGGCCCTGGTGGT
Source organism: uncultured Oscillibacter sp. (assembly GCA_947644365.1). Taxonomy (GTDB): domain Bacteria; phylum Bacillota; class Clostridia; order Oscillospirales; family Oscillospiraceae; genus Oscillibacter. The sequence continues at coordinate 12,625 of CANRYZ010000017.1, forward strand.
CATCGGCATCGGCGGGTCCTACCTGGGGGCCCGGGGCGTCATCGACTGCCTGTGCTCCCCCAACTACAACCTGAAAAAGAAGAGCACGCCCAACGTGTACTTCTGCGGCAACGGCCTCTCCGCCGACGCCATGCAGGAGGTCCTGGACCTGCTGGAGGGCGTGGATTTCTCCGTCAACGTCATCTCCAAGTCCGGCACCACCACCGAGCCCGCCGTGGCCTTCCGCTTTTTCCGCGCCGAGCTGGAGAGGCGGTACGGCAGAGACGGCGCCAGGGAGCGCATCTTCGCCACCACCGATAAGGCCCGGGGCGCCTTGAAGTCCCTGGCCGACGCCCAGGGCTGGGAGACCTTCGTGGTGCCCGACGAGGTGGGCGGCCGGTACTCCGTGCTCACCGCCGTGGGCCTGCTGCCCATCGCCGTGGCCGGCGTCGACATCGACGCCCTCATGGGCGGCGCGGCGGAGATGATGGATCTCTGCGCCGCCAAGCCCTCCTATGAGTGCCCCGCCTGGCGCTACGCCGCCGCCCGCACCGCCCTCTACCGGGCCGGAAAGCCCATTGAGGTCCTGGCCTGCTACGACCCCGCCTTCCGCTTCATGCTGGAGTGGTGGAAGCAGCTCTACGGCGAGAGCGAGGGCAAGGACGGCAAGGGGCTCTTCCCCGCCAGCGTGGAGTTTACCGCGGACCTCCACTCCATGGGCCAGTATATGCAGGACGGCACCCGGAACATCTTTGAGACCGTGGTGCGCCTGGGGGCCTCGGAGCGCCAGCTGTACGTTCCCCGGGACGAGGAGGACGGCGACGGGCTGAATTTCCTGGCCGGAAAGCCCATGGACTTCATCCGGGACCGGGCCATGGAGGGCACATTGCTGGCCCACACGGAGGGCGGCGTGCCCAACCTCATTGTGGAGGCCGGCGGCAAGGACGCCCGGAGCCTGGGCCAGCTGATCTACTTCTTTGAGTACGCCTGCGGCCTCTCCGGCTACCTGCTGGAGGTGAACCCCTTCGACCAGCCCGGCGTGGAGGCCTACAAGAAGAATATGTTCGCCCTGCTGGGCAAGCCCGGCTACGAGGATCGGAAGGCCGAGCTGGAGGCCAAGCTGAATAAGTGAGAAGCAGAGGAGCGGCGCTTTTGGGCGCCGCTTCTCCCGCTTTTTCGACAGGCGGTTATAGAAATTTTGTGAATAAATCCCAAACTCTCGTTTTTTGCATTGTTTTTTCCCGGGGACTATGGTATCCTTAATACAACCAAATCTCCCCGAACGGAGATTCTAAATGACAGGAGTGATTTGATATGGTCAGACTGATTATGGGCGTGAAAGGCTCCGGCAAGACCAAGCAGCTCATCGAATTGATCAACAACGCGGCAAAGGACGAGCCCGGCCACGTGGTATGCATTGAGGCAAACCGCAATATGACATATGATATCCACTATCATATCCGCCTCATCGACGCGCAGGAGTACAAGCTGAACAACTACGATCTGTACCGGGGATTTATCAGCGGCCTGTACGCCGGCAACTACGACATCTCCCATGTGTTTATCGACAACCTGCTCAAGACTGTGGGCCAGGGGATCAACGGCGAGACCGAGGCGTTTTTGAACTGGCTGGACGCCTTCGGCGAGCGCAACGGCATCAAGTTTACCGTCACCATCAGCGCCGACGTTTCCGCCGCCACCGAGGGAATGCAGAAATTCCTGTAAGCGAATTAAAAAAACCGGCCCCATCTTGGATGGGGCCGGTTTTTTTGACCCCCGGGCCCGGAAAGGCCGCACGCCTAAAATTTCAGTATATCCCATAGAAATATTAAAATATATCCGAAAATCCAATGTATTTTGTCTGATTTTGCCGGGAAATATTATCTATTTTCAGCCTGGCATTTCCCGCGGAGTCAGAATATACTTGGAGCATATTTTTATGGGGGGATTGACCATGGAATTCTTTGACCTGGATTTCAGCACGCTGCAGGATATACCGCCGCTCCAGCGATACTACGAGACGCCCCGGGTATCCATTACTCCGAAGGGCCTGTTTTCTATGAACGGAGCCTTCCGGAGGGAGGCCGGAGACCAGAGGCGGTTTCGGGTCAGGATCAGCCCGGACGGGCGCTATCTGGTGCTGTATCCGGCGGAGCCGGCCAACGTGTGCTTTTCTGCCCAAAACGGGCATGTGACCCACGCGGCTCTGGCCAGAACGCTGACGGAGCGGGGCGTGCAGCTGCCCGCGCTCTATCCTGTGGTCTGGTGCCAGGAGCAGGAGGCGTGGGTGGGAACCTGCCAGGAGCTGCCTCCGCCGCCGCGCATCTCCGGGCGGGACAAGCCCGGTAAAAAGCCGCCGGCAAGGGGAGACGCATGAGAGGGCGGGGAAGGGCGCTCTCCCCTCGGGAGCAGGGGCTGGTGGACGGTTTTATCGGAGATATTTGCGGGCTCCTCCGGATTCCGGCGGGAAAAGGGGATTTGTACCAGTGCGCCTGGGCCGCCTTTCTCTCCGTATACCGGGACGACCCGGCCGCCTTCTCCGGCGCCGGCCGCTATGGCTGGAAGCGCGCCTATCTGATGATCCGGGAGGCCCTCGTCCGGGAACGGCGGGAGAGCGGCTTCTGGCGCTGCGGCCGGATTTCTCTGGACCAGCCGGTGAACGGCGAGAGCGAGACCCGGCGGATCGAGCTGCTTCCGGCCCGCTGTGGGGATTTTCAAAACAGCGTCTGCTTCCACGACTACCTGCGGCGCTTGGACCGGGACGCCTGCCGGATGGCCTATCGCCTGATCGACGGAGACAGTGTGGAGGAGGTCCGGGCATATTATGACTGGAGCTGCGATTATGCCGACAGCACCTACCGCAGACTGCAGGCGGAGATGGAGAGGTATCTGCGTATATGAGCGGAAGAAAGGACGGGAGAGAATTTTCCTCCAGGCACAGGTCCTGCCTCGCCGTCTGGGGCGCGTATGTGACCATATTGGGGACCGTAATCAGCCTGATTTTCGCCTGGTGCCAGCTGCGCGTCGCCCGGGAGGGAGAGGAGCGGGCCCGCCGCACGGAGCCGTTGGCCTACACGCTGGAGGCCATAGAGACTCACTATGAGTATGAGATTCGGCAGAGGGAGCAGGTCGTCACCATCCCCGCCCCGTCTCTGCGGCTCCAGGTCACCCACGGGAGCCTCCACGCCGTTACCGTGATCTCCTTTGACGGGTCGGCCTTTTATGAGATATCGGAGCTTCCGTTCCAGGACAGCTGGAAGGACTGTGTGGTGGATATTACGGTGCCTCCGCATGCCGCTGCCGAGGAGGGCGGCGTTGTGTACGACTACTTTTTCCTGTATCTGGAGCCCAGCGAAGGACGCCGCCAGCTGGATCTCATCTGTACCACAATTGCCCTGGATACCCGGGAGATCCAGAGCTGCGTATTTCACCCCGTGGCTCTGGCGCAGACGGGCTTCCTGCCCGACGGCCCCCGGGGGGAGATGCTCTCAGCCTACGACGCGCTCTATGAGAGACTGCGGGAACTGGACCTCTTTGCGGCGTAGGGGGAAGAGCCCCGCGGGGCGGCGGAAGATGTTTTGCGGCTGCCTTGGGACAAAAATCAAGCTCCGGATGCCAAGAGCATCCGGAGCTGTCGTTTTTCGCATTCAGCCGTGCGCCGCGCCGCGGGAAGCCGCTTTCAGCGGCGGTGGCGTTGGATTTCCCTGGCGCGTACGCACAGAGCCCGCGCTATATCTTTGCGGCTTTCACGGCCCTGAGGGTCATAACCGCCGCCTGGGCCCTGGTGCAGAGCGCTCCGGGCCAAGCGCCGTCGGTGATGCCCCGGGCCTTTGCCTCCTCCAGCTCCGGAGCCAGCGCGCCGCTTACCGGCCGCCGCCCCATCACATCCTGGATACGGCTCGCCAGCTGAAAAATTTCCCCGTCGGTCAGCTTTGAAATATCCATACTGTCCTCCTTTACCGGCGTGTCCCACAGCTTCTGCTCCGCCGCCCGGCGGCGTGTCAGGCCGCTGAGGACCTTCCCGCCGGACTTATTGTACAGCGCCATAGCGTCCCGAATCTCTGGAAGCGTGCGGCCCTTGCACAGCGTCCGCAAGTTCCCCTCCCCGCAGTTGAAGGCGAAGGAGATCAGCGCGTCCCGTTGGTTGGCGTTGAGCTGCTCTGTCAAAGGGCAATTCCTGGGATCGTCCACCGCGTCGGCGAACCGCTGGCAGTCCGTGACCAGCAGGGCATCCGCCTCCTCTTGGGTGATGACCTGGTCCTCTTTCACATCCGGCCCATAGTGGCCCCAGCCGATTGTCCAATGCTTCTCCGTGCTGGCGGGCTTGTACGCTTTCAGGCGGCAGCCCTCAAAATTTTTAATGAGCGCCAGACCCGCCTCTCCGATGGGCTTGCCCATCAGATTCTCCGGGCCTTCACGGCGTACCCGTCCTGGTCGTAGGTCACCAGGAACCGGCCCTGGCGGCAACTCTGCTCCGTTTCCTGACCCGCCAGGTCCGTCCGACGGCGCATGTCTACCTCTTTCTGGGCCTTGGGGGCGGGCTCCGCCTGCCGCAGCTCCGCCAGGGCGTCCCCCAGCACCTCGTAGGTCCGGCCGCAGATGATGACCTCGGCATAGCAGTTGGTGGTTCCGTCGGGCTGGACCTCGTTGACGGCAAATCCCAGCTTCCCACCGGAGACCCGCACCTTCTCCATGGAGCCGGTGCCGGTGCTCAGGAGCCCGAAGCCGCTGGCCTGCTCGGGGTAGTAGCCCACCACGGTCTGTCTCCGGTCCTCTTCGGTGATGTCGTTCTTCCCCGGCTCAAACCGGAATCCGGCCTTGGCCCTGGCCAGGGCGCTGTTGGTGGACTCCAGGTCCGCCTCCCCGGTGGTGTAATCGCGGATGATCTCGTTGATGGTCTTCATTTGCGTGCTCCTCCTTCGTTTTTTTCTGCTTCACCGGAATTCTCCCCGGTGATCGCCTCTCCCACATTGTCAATTGCGTCCTGGCTGATCTCTAAAATCTTCGGCAGCCACCCCGGGACCGGGGCCCCCATGGTGACGGCGTGCTCCGCCAGGCTCCCCAGCTCCCCAATCACGTACCACACGATCACCAGGGGGCCCAGCAGGACGTTGTAGGTAAACGGCAGCTCCACCAGGGGCAGGTTTGCCAGCAGCGTGCCGATGAGCCAGTCGGCCACCAGGGCCACGGACACGATGAGCACCATGCCCACCTTGTGCCAGACTCCCTCCCGGGCCCTGGCGCTGCTCCACCGGCCGTCTTTTGTGGCCACGGCGGAGCCCACCAGCCAATCCGCCAGCATCAAAAACGCCCAGATGACCACCAGCCACCCGAACCAGCCCCAGAAGGCCGTCAGGATCCCCAGCACGCCTGTGACGGCGGACCTGATGTGCAGCACAGAATTTCCGTTTTCCATACGCATGACTCCTCTCCTTTTTTGCTTGAGCGTTTCCTCTGCTCTCTTTTGATCACCATCCGGGCGGCGCCCGGCCGCTCGGCAGCCTCCCCCTCCGGGGAAAGCCGGTTTTGGGATGGCCCGGCGATTGGGGGGATTTTTATTCGGTTTCAAGCGGACTCTAATGACGGACTGCGATCTCCGTATTTTTGCACAGAACTGTGCAACCGGAGTAAAAATTATTTTCCGCTTTTGCAGGCCGGCCTTTTGAGGCTCACTGGCGGCCGTTTCCCGCCCGCCGCGCCGTCCAATATTTATTTTTGTGATCTTCAATCTTACATTTTTCGGAGAGGCTGGTCATTTTGCCGCTTGTGCTTTTTCCCCTTTTGTGCTATCATATATTAATTATCGTGTATCGTGTTTTGATCTGGAGGAGATGGATTTGGAACGGGAAAAGGTGCTGGTGCCGGAGGCGGACCTCAGCCGCCAGCGGGAGTTTCAGCAGCGGGTCCGGGCGATGTTCGCCGCCCGGGAGGCCCATCCCCGGGCGTGCGTGGACACCTTCGGCTGCCAGCAGAACGTGGCCGACGGCCAGAAGCTCATGGGGATGCTGGAGCAGATGGGCTTCGCCTTCACCCGGGAGCCCCGGGAGGCGGATCTGGTGATCCTGAACACCTGCGCCGTCCGGGAGCACGCCGAGCAGCGGGTGTTCGGCAACCTGGGGATTCTGACCCACACGAAAAGAGAAAACCCCGAGCAGATCGTCGCCCTGTGCGGCTGCATGGCCCAGGAGGAGCGGGTGTCGAAGCGGGTGCGGGAGTCCTACCGCCACGTGGACCTGGTGTTCGGCCCCCACGCCCTCTGGAGGTTTCCGGAGCTCCTCTGGCAGGTCTATGAGACCAAAAAGCGGGTCTTCGCCGTGGCGGACGAGGACGGCACCATTGCCGAGGGCATCCCTGCCGTGCGGGAGGACGGGGTGAAGGCCTGGGTCTCCGTCATGTACGGGTGCAACAACTTCTGCTCCTACTGCATCGTGCCCTATGTCCGGGGCCGGGAGCGGAGCCGGGAGCCCGCCGCCGTCCTGGCGGAGGTCCGGCAGCTGGTGGAGGCGGGGTACAGGGACATCACCCTCCTGGGCCAGAATGTGAACTCCTACGGAAACGACCTGGACCTGGACTACGACTTCGCGGACCTTCTGGCGGACATCGACCGGATCCCCGGGGAGTACCTGATCCGCTTCATGTCCAGCCACCCCAAGGACGCCACCAAGAAGCTCTTTGACACCATGGCCCGGTGCTCCCATGTGGCCAGGCAGCTGCACCTGCCCTTCCAGTCCGGCAGCGACCGGATCTTGAGGGAGATGAACCGGCGGTACACCCGGGCCCAGTACCGGGCGCTGGTGGACTACGCCCGCGGCGTGATGCCCGGATTGGTGCTGACCAGCGACGTGATCATCGGCTTCCCCGGGGAGACGGAGGCCGAGGCCATGGAGACGGTTTCCCTGGTGGAGGAGATCGGGTTTGACGCCCTGTTCACCTTCATCTACAGTCCCCGCCCCGGGACAAAGGCGGCGGCGCTGCCGGACCCGGTGCCCCGGGAGGAGAAGCAGAAGTGGTTTGACAGGCTCCTGGAGGTGCAGAACGCGCAGTCCGCGGCGCTTCACGCCGGGTATGTGGGGAAGACCCTCCGGGTGCTGGTGGACGGGGCCAGCGACGACCCCGCATATCCGCTGTCCTCCCGGACGGAGGGAAATAGGCTGGTGCGGCTCACCGGAAGCGAGGGTTTGATCGGGCGGTTCATCGACGCGCGGATCACCGGGAGCAACACATGGGCGCTCTATGGGGAGCCGGAGGAGTGACCGCCCGCCTGGGCAGGGGCGGGTAAACCCCCCGCCTCTATGGAATCAAGACAGAAAGAAGGTGCCCCCGTGGCGGAACTGACCCCTATGATGAAGCAGTACCTGGAGATCAAGAGGGAAAACCCGGATTCCATCCTGTTTTTCCGCCTGGGCGACTTCTACGAGATGTTCGAGGACGACGCCCGGCTGGCGTCCAGGGAGCTGGATCTGACCCTTACCTCCCGGGACCACGGCAAGCACTTAAAGCCCGAGGAGGAGCGCATCCCCATGTGCGGCGTGCCCTACCACGCCAGCGAGGCCTATATCGCCCGGCTCATCGCCAAGGGCTACAAGGTGGCCATCTGCGAGCAGATGGAGGACCCCGCCACGGCCAAGGGACTGGTAAAGCGGGACATTATCCGGGTGGTCACCCCCGGCACCGTCACCGACGCCGCGTGCCTGGACGACAAGGCCGGCAACTTCATCTGCGGCATCTACATGGACTCCCGCTCCGCGGGAGCCGCCTTCTGCGACGTCACCACCGGCAAGGCCCACCTCACCAGCTTCACCGGCAAAGACCGGGCGGAGCACGTGGTCAACGAGCTGGGCCGCTTCTCCCCGGCGGAGGCCATCTTAAACGACGGCGCCTTCTCCGAGACCGCCCTGACGGGGGTCCTGAGGGAGAAATTCCGCTGCCGGGTGGAGAACGGCGGCCAGCGCCGCTTCCTCCTGAACGAGGCGGAGCGGAGTATCCGGAAGCAGTTTGGGGACGAGGCCTTCTCCCGCCTGCCCGCCGCCGTCCCGGCGGCGGCCATGGCCCTGGGGGGGCTGCTGAGCTACCTCTACGAGACGCAGAAGACAGATCTCTCCTACATCAACGACCTGGACTACTACGAGCAGGGCCGGTTCATGGAGCTGGACCTCACGGCCCGGCGGAATCTGGAGCTGACGGAGACCCTGCGGAACAAGGAGAAGAAGGGCAGCCTGCTCTGGGTGCTGGACAAGACCAGGACGCCCATGGGCGGGCGGTGCCTCCGGAGCTGGCTGGAGCGGCCGCTGCTGTCCGTCACCGCCATTCACCGGCGGAGCTCCGCCGTGGCGGCCCTGGTGGACGAGACCATCGTCCGGGAGGAGCTGGCCGCCGCCCTCACGGGCCTGGGGGACATGGAGCGCCTTCTGGGCCGCATTGTGTACGGCACCGCCGGCGGGCGGGACCTCAGCTCCCTCCGCTCCGCCATTGAGAAGCTGCCGGCCATCCGGGACCAGCTCTCCGCCCTGTCCGACCGCCGCCTGACGGAGCTGACCGCGGAGCTGGATACCCTGGGGGACATCGGCGGCCGTCTGGCGGAGGCCATCTGCGACGAGCCCCCCTTCTCCGTCCGGGAGGGCGGATTCATCCGGGACGGCTTTGACGAAGAGGTGGACCGCCTGCGGCACATATTGAAAAGCGGCAAGGGCGTTATGGCGGAGATGGAGGCCCGGGAGAAGGAGCGGACCGGCATACGGTCCTTGAAGATCGGGTACAACAAGGTCTTCGGGTACTATATCGAGGTGTCCAACTCCTTCCGGGGCCAGGTTCCGGAGGGCTACGTCCGCAAGCAGACCCTGGCCAACGCCGAGCGGTACATCACCCAGGAGCTCAAGGACCTGGAGCACGAGATCCTCACCGCCTCGGAGCGGGTGGTGGCCCTGGAGTACGAGCTCTTTACCCGGCTGCGGGAGGAGATCTCCGCCGCCGCGCCCCGCATTCAAAAGGCCGCCGCTGCCGTGGCGGAGGCAGACGCGCTGTGCTCCCTGGCCGCTGTGGCGGTGCGGAACGGCTACTGCCGCCCGGACGTGGACGAGTCCGGCGTCATCGAAATTCAGGAGGGCCGCCATCCGGTGGTGGAGCGGATGCTGAAGGACGCCCTCTTTGTGCCCAACGACACCTTTATGGGGGAGCGGGAGGGCCGGGTCTCCATCATCACCGGCCCCAACATGGCGGGTAAATCCACCTACATGCGCCAGGTGGCCCTCATCGTCCTGCTGGCCCAGATGGGGAGCTTTGTCCCCGCTGCCCGCGCCCGCATCGGCGTCGTGGACCGCATCTTCACCCGCATCGGCGCCAGCGACGACCTCTCCGCCGGGCAGTCCACCTTCATGGTGGAGATGACGGAGGTCTCCGACATCCTCCGCTGCGCCACAAAGGACTCCCTTCTGATCCTGGACGAGATCGGCCGAGGCACCTCCACCTTTGACGGCATGTCCATCGCCCGGGCGGTGCTGGAGCACTGTGCGGAGAAGAAACGGGCCAAGACCCTCTTCGCCACCCACTACCACGAGCTGACGGAGCTGGAGAGCACCCTCCCCGGCGCGGTGAATTACAACATCGCCGTCAAGACCCGGGGAGAGGACATCATCTTCCTGCGCAAGATCATCTCCGGCGGCGCGGACCGGAGCTACGGCATCGAGGTGGCGAAGCTGGCGGGCCTGCCGGACAAGGTGCTCCAGCGGGCCCGGGAGATTCTCATGGAGCTGGAGGCCGAGAACGGCGTGCGGTACACCCCGCCCCGCCGGGAGACGGACCAGGTCTCCCTGGACGCCCTGGGGGAGGGGGAGGTCCTGGACGCCCTCCGCCGCTGCCAGCCGGACACGCTGACGCCCATAGAGGCCATGAGCCTGCTGTACGAGCTCAAGCGGAAATTACAGTGAGCGGCGGTCCGCGCCGTATGGCGCGCCAAGCGTTTTGCCGAAGGCAAAACCTTGAAATGGACGGGCTTTGCCCGGCCATTTGAGTCCAATGCGGGGTCCCCGCCGGGTTTGCCCGGCGGGGTGCGCCAACCGGACACGCTGACGCCCATAGAGGCCATGAGCCTGCTGTATGAGCTGAAACGGAAACTACAGTGAGCGGCGGCCCCGGCGATCGGGAGCCCGGAGCCCGCCGCCCTCTTTCAAGATTACCCTTCATCTACCCGGAGGAGCTGCCATGTCAAGGAAAAAATCCGGCGCCTATATGTCCCGTGGGGAGCAGATCGCAGGAACGGTGTTTTTCGCCGTCTACCTGCTGGTGCTGCCCTTTGCCGTGGGGCCGCTGTTCAGCCTGGCGGAGCTGCTGCTGGGAATTACCCTCTCCGCCGCCGTGGAGACGCTGATTTACTATTACATCCTTCTGGCCGTGACGGTCGTCATCTTCCACGGCTTTCTGGCCCGGACTTCCCGGCGGCTGCTGGACAACCTGGACGGCGCGGTGAAGACCGTGCTGGCGGGCCTGGTGGCCCTCTACGGCCTCAATGAGCTGGCCTACCGCCTGATCCGCATGGCGGTGGGCGCCCGCACCAACCTCAACGACATCACCATCTCCGCCCGCGTCGACGGCGCGCCCCACATGACGCTGCTGATCGTGGTGTTCCTGGCCCCCTTTGTGGAGGAGGTCCTCTTCCGGGGGCTGGTCTTTGGGAACCTCAAGGGCCGGAGCCGCGCGGCGGCGTATCTGGCCAGCTGTCTGCTGTTCGCCCTGCTCCACGTGTGGCAGTTCGCCGTGGTGAACCGGGACCTCACCTACTTTCTGCTGATGGTGCAGTACCTGGTGCCGGGGCTGGTGCTGGCCTGGGCCTATGAGCACTCCGGCACCCTGTGGGCCTCCGTGGCCCTCCACGCGGCGGCCAACGCCCTGTCCATTTGGACCATGATGGATTGACCGCCGTTTCGCGGAAACTTCAAGAGAATCGAGAGAGATACCATGAGTTTTTTTGACACCCTCTGTGAGATGCTGGTGATCCTATTCGCCATGGCCATGGGCTACCTGGCCAACCGCCTGGGGTACTTCAACAGCGAGACGGATCAAAAGCTCTCCAAGGTGGTTCTGAACATCACCATGCCCGCCATGATCGTGGCGTCGGTCATCACCGGGGACGCCCTGCCGGAGCTGGCGGAGGTCCTGGCGGCTTTGAAGGTGGCGGCGGTCTTCTACGTGCTGGAGATGGTCTTTGCCCTGGCCGCGCCCCGCTTCCTGGGGGGCACTCCGGGGCAGAGGGGCGTGTGGCGGTTTGGCCTGGTGTTCGGCAATATCGCCTTTATCGGCTACCCGGTGGCCACGGCGCTGTTCGGCCCGGAGGCCCTCTTCTACGCCGTGATCCTGGTGATGCCCTTCAATCTGCTGTCCTACACCCTGGGCCCGCTGATGCTGGTGGGGGCCAAGCGCTTTCATTGGAGGCAGATGCTGACCCCCTGCACGGTGGCCGCCGTCCTGGGGCTGTTCTTCGCCCTGACCCGCCTGCGTCCCCCGGCCATCGTGGGGGACTGCCTCTCCTTCGTGGGAGACGTGACGGTGCCGCTGTCGCTGCTGGTGGTGGGCTCCCTGCTGGCGGGACTGCCCATGGGGCAGGTGTTCAAATCCCCCAGGCTCTGGAGCCTGTCCGTCCTGCGGCTGCTGGCGCTGCCCGGGGCGCTGTTCGTCATCCTCCGGGCGCTGGGGACGGCCCCCATGCTTTTGGGCATCGCCGTGGTCGAGATGGCCATGCCTGTGGCCGTCAACGGCAGTATGCTGTGCCTGGAGCACGGCGGAGACAAGGAGAGCATGGCCCAGGCCATACTGCTGACCACGGCGGCCTCCATCGTCACCATTCCCCTGATTGCCTCGGTGCTGCTGTGAGCGCCGGTTTCCCCTCGCTTTAAATTCCGAAAAGGAGGCGTTCCCCATGCCCCACATCTGTCAGCTGGAGGCCCATGTGGCCGATCTCATCGCCGCCGGCGAGGTGGTGGAGCGCCCCGCCAGCGTGGTCAAGGAGCTGGTGGAGAACGCCATCGACGCCGGCGCCTCCGCCGTGGCGGTGGAGATTCGCCGGGGCGGCATGGGGCTGATCCGGGTTACCGACAACGGCTGCGGCATCGCGCGGCCGGAGTTGCCCACCGCCTTCCTCCGCCACGCCACCAGCAAGCTCCGCACGCCGGAGGACCTGGGGCGCATCGGCACCCTGGGCTTCCGGGGAGAGGCCCTGGCGGCCATCGCCGCCGTCAGCCGGGTGGAGATCCTCACCCGGCAGCGGGGGGCGGCCGGCGGCGCGTCGCTGCGGCTGGAGGGCGGCGTGCCGGAGTCCGTGGAGGAGGCCGGGGCCCCGGAGGGCACCGCCATCTCCGTGCGGGACCTCTTTTTCAACACCCCCGCCCGGCTGAAATTCATGCGGAAGGACAGCGCCGAGACCGCCGCCGTGGCGGGCCTCATGCAGCATCTGGCCCTGTCCCATCCGGACGTCTCCTTCAAATTCACCAAGGACGGCGCAGAGGCCCTCCACACCCCCGGGGACGGGAAGCTGGCCTCCGCCGTCTACGCCGCCCTGGGGAGGGACTTCGCCAGAAGCCTGGTTCCGGCGGAGGGCCGCGGCGGGGAGATCGCCGTCTCCGGCTTTGTCACCGCCCCGCTCCAGAGCAGGGGGTCCCGGTCCATGCAGGTTTTCTTTGTCAACGGTCGGTTCATCAAGTCCCAGCTGCTGACGGCGGCCCTGGAGGAGGGCTACCGCAGTCAGATCATGAAGGGCAAGTTTCCCGGCTGTGTGCTGTCCGTGACGATGCCCGTATCCGCCGTGGACGTGAACGTTCACCCCGCCAAGACCCAGGTGAAATTCGCCCGGGAGCGGGAGGTCTTCGACGCGGTGTACCACACCGTGCTGGACAGCCTGGCCCGGCAGGGCGGCCCGGTGTCCGCCCCGGAGCCCAAAGCGGCGGAGGCGGTGAATCCCCGGCGGGACTTCTTCCAGTCCATGGACGCCAAGACCTACCGGGAGCAGGGGGACAGAGCCGCCCCGACCCCGGAGAAAAAGCCCCGGCCCGGCTGGAACACGGAGTGGAGAGCCCCGGCCAGGCTCTCCGACAGCCAGGGGGAGGTTTTTCGCCGGTCCCCCGGCGAAAGGCCCGCCGCCTCCGGCCGGGGCGCCTTCGGCGCGCCGCCCTCAGTGGTCCCCCGGCCCGTTCAGCGGGAGGCGCCTGCGCCTCTGTCCGTCTCTTCCGCACCCAGGGTCCCGGAGCCTCCGGCCCGGCCGCCGGAGAGGAGGACCTTTGCGCCCGCCATCCCGGCGGAGGAACCGGGCAGCCAGCAGAGCCTGGAGCCGGAGGGGGAGGCCCCCTGGCGCATCGCCGGGGAGGTGCTGCACACCTACATCGTCTGTGAGAGCGCCGGCGGCTGCGTCTACCTCATTGACAAGCACGCCGCCCACGAGCGGATAAACTTCGACCGGCTGAGCGCCGCCCGGGAGCCGCCCATGCGGCAGACCCTGCTCCAGCCCCTGGCGGCGGAGCTGAGCCGGGAGGACGGGGCGCTGCTGCTGGAGAACCTGCCCCTGCTGGACCAGCTGGGCTTTGGCTGCGAGGACTTCGGCGGCGGGGCCGTGCTGGTGCGGGAGGTCCCGGCGGACATCGGCGCCGGAGACGTCTCCGCCACGCTGGAGGAGCTGGCGGAGTGCCTGCGGACGGGCCGCTCCCCGGAGGAGCGGCGGGAGAATCTGCTGCACACCATGGCCTGCAAGGCCGCCATCAAGGGCGGCTGGACCAGCGACCCGGCGGAGCTCCGGGCGCTGGTGGAGAAGGTCCAGAGCGGTCAGGTGCGGTACTGCCCCCACGGCAGGCCCGTGGCGGTGAAATTGACGAAGTACGAATTGGAGAAGATGTTTAAGCGGGCCTGATTTTCCGCGCGCCGAATCGAACGCAAAAACCGTGTGGGGGCGGTTACGAATCGCCCGTCCCCCGGAAGCTCCGGACCGCCCATAGGACGGGCGGATGATACCCGGTCCCGCACGGCTCCTGCCGGACCGGGAAGAGCGTCCCATCACCACCACCGTGCTAGGGGCTGTTCACATAAGAAGGATTGTGATATAATCAAAAAATGGAAATAAAG
>CANRYZ010000018.1 GCA_947644365.1 uncultured Oscillibacter sp.
GGACGCGGGTCATCTCGTCCCCGTCCATCTCCACCAGGGGGGTGGTCATTTTGATTTTTTCCATAGGAGCCCCTCTCTCAATTCGCCCGGTTGGCGTAGTAATTCATCAGGCAGCCGTCCAGGATGATCTCCCGCTCCTCCGGCGTCAGGCCGGCGATGTGGAGGGTGACGTCCGCCTCGCCGCCGTCCGCTTTCAGCACCTTGGCGGGGATGTCCTCCCGGCCTGCCTCCACGGCCTCCCGGATGCCGGGCACGAACACGCAGTCCCCCGCCTCGTAGGGGAACGCCGTCCCCTCGTCCAGGGTGAAGGGCAGAATGCCCCAGTTGATGCAGTTGGAGCGGTAGCGCTTGGTGGCGAAGCCGTAACAGATGTTGGCAAAACCGCCTAAGACCTTCTGGCAGGAGGCGGCCTGCTCCCGGGCGGAGCCGTCGCCGGGCTTCATGGCGAAGACGCAGGAGCCGAATTGGGTCTCCCGGGCCTCCGCGCCGCAGCGGTCCAGCAGGGCCTGGAGCTTCTCCGGGACCTCCCCCGCGGCGCGCCTGGCCTCCATCTCCGCGGCGGCCTTGGCCCGGCCCATGTAGGCCGGCTCCCGGCGGGAGAGGGCGAACTCCGCCAGCCGCAGGGGGTTGGAGCGGTAGGAGGAGGTCTCTCCGGAGGGGATGAGCTCGTCGGTGGTGGTCACCGGGTCCCGGAGCACCGCCGCCAGCTCCACCAGGAGGTTTTCCGCCAGGGGGGACATCTTGGGCCAGTCGGTGATGTTGGGGCCCAGGATGAGCGCCTCCTCCGGCCGGGGGCGGCCGAAGCCGTTGTAGACCCGCTTCTCGTACACGCTTTTGTCGAAATGGTAGGGGCGGCGGACGGGCTCGTAATCGATCTCCGTGGCGGGGGTGATCCTTCCCCCGTGCAGGGCCGTGGCGGCGATGGACCGGGCGTCCATGAGGCACACGGCGGCAAACTGGCCCTCGCCGGGCTTGGAGCCCTCCCGGTTGGGGAAATTCCTCGTGGTGTGGCGGAGGCTCAGGCCGTTGTGGGCGGGCACGTCCCCCGCGCCGAAGCACGGCCCGCAGAAGCTGGGCTTGATGACGGCGCCGCTGCGCAGCAGGTCCGCCGTGGCGCCGGTCCTGGTCAGCTCCAGGCTCACGGGGACGCTGGTGGGATACACGTCCAGGGTGAAATAGTCGTCGCCGCAACTGCCGCCCCGGAGGATGTCCGCCGCCTCGGTGATATTGTCGAACAGGCCCCCAGCGCACCCGGCGATAACGCCCTGGTCCGCCCAGACGCCGCCGCCGCGGACCTTCTGCGCCAGGTCGATCCTGGCCTTGGGATAGCGCTTCCTGGCGTCGGCCTCCAGCCCGGCCACGATGTCCGGCGCGTTGTCCAAAAACTCCCGGATGGTCCAGGCGTTGGAGGGGTGGAAGGGCAGGGCGATCATGGGCTCGATCTTGCCCAGGTCCAGCTCGATATACTTGTCGTACCAGGCGAAGTCCCCAGGGTGGAGCTCCTGGTATTCCTCCCCCCGCCCATGGGCCTCGTAGAAGCCCCGGGTCTCGCCGTCGGTCTCCCAGATGGAGGAGAGGCAGGTGGTCTCGGTGGTCATGACGTCCAGTCCGTTGCGGAAGTCGATGGGCAGGCTGGCGACGCCGGGACCGGCGAACTCCAGGACGCAGTTGTTCACAAAGCCGCTGGCGAAGGTGGCCTTCACCAGGGCGATGGCCGCGTCGTGGGGGCCCACGCCCCGCTTGGGCGCGCCGGTGAGGTGCACCAGCACCACCTTAGGGTAGGGCACGTCCCAGGTGTTTTTCAGAAGCTGCTTGCAGAGCTCCGGCCCGCCCTCGCCCACGGCCATGGTGCCCAGGGCCCCGTAGCGGGTGTGGGAGTCGGAGCCCAGGATCATCTTTCCGCAGCCCGCCAGCTGCTCCCGGGCGTAGGAGTGGATGACGCTCTGGTTGGCGGGCACGTAGATGCCGCCGTACTTCCGGGCGGCGGAGAGGCCGAATACGTGGTCGTCCTCGTTGATGGTGCCGCCCACGGCGCACAGGGAGTTGTGGCAGTTGGTCAGGGCGTAGGGCATGGGGAACTCCCTCATGCCGGAGGCCCGGGCCTGCTGGATGATGCCCACATAGGTGATGTCGTGGCTGGCCATGGCGTCAAAGCGGATCTGGAGCTTTTCCGGGTCGCCGGAGACGCTGTGGGCCTGGAGGATGCTCCAGGCCAGGGTGCGCCGCCGGCCCTCCTGGGGAGAGACGGGGGCGGCGGCGTGGAGAACGCCGTTGGACAGAAAGACGCCGGTATCGTGGAGAGTAAGCATGACAGAGACCTCCCTCAGAATTGAATACATGTCAAATGGTGGGACCGGGGGTCAGCAGCGCTCCGCCAGGGGGACGTAGGGGACGCGCTTGGACACGGTCTTGTAGGCGGGACGGATGATGCGGGGGTCCTCGGCGCAGCACTCCTCGATGCGGTGGGCGCACCAGCCGGGCATCCGGGCGCTGGCGAAGATGGCGGTGTACAGGTCCGCGGGGATGCCCAGGAGCTTGTAGACGAAACCGGAGTAGAGGTCCACATTGGCGCAGATGGGCTTGTCGGTGTTCCGCTCCTCCCGGAAGACCTCCGGGGCCAGCCGCTCCACGGACTCGATGAGGTCCAGCTCCTTGACCATGCCCTTCTTCTCCGCCAGGTGGCGGGAGAACTGCTTTAAGATCTCCGCCCGGGGATCGGAGAGGGTGTAGACCGCGTGGCCCATGCCGTAGATCAGTCCCGTGCCGTCCCCCAGCTGGCGGCGGAGGATGCGGACCAGCTGATCCTTCACCTGGCCGTCGTCGGTCCAGTCCCGCACGGCCCGCTTGAGGTACTGCATCATCTCCACCACCTTGATGTTGGCGCCGCCGTGGCGGAAGCCCTTCAAGGCGCCCACCGCTGCGGCGATGGAGGAGTAGAAGTCCGTGCCGGCGGAGGTGAGGACCCGGCAGGCGAAGGTGGAGTTGTTGCCGCCGCCGTGCTCGGCGTGGAGGATCATGCACAGGTCCAGGAGCTTGGCCTCGTCGTCGTCGAACTTCGTGTCCTCCCGCAGGGAGTAGAGGAAATTCTGGGCCACGCTCAGGTCCGTCCGGGGGCGGTGGAGGTACAGGCTCTCCCCGTCGAAGTAGTGGCGCTTGGCGGCGTAGGAGTGGGCCACGATGGTGGGCGTGCGGGCCACCATGCGGAAGGACTTGAAAAGCTCGTTCTCCAGCGTCATGTTCTCCGCCTCGCCGTCGTGGGAGTGGAGGGCCACGATGCAGCTGGCCAGCTTGTTCATGATGTTCTTGTTGGGGGAGCGGAGGATCATGTCCTCGCTGAAATAGCCCGGCAGCTGGCTCCACTTGGCCATGAGGTACTGGAACTCCTTGAGCTGGGAGGCCGTGGGGAGCTGGCCGAAGAGCAGGAGGTACACCGTCTCCTCAAAGCCGAAGCGGTCCTCGGAGATGCACTGGTGGATGATGTCGTTGATGCTGATGCCCCGGTAGAAGAGCCGGCCCGGCCGGGGGACCTTCTGGCCGTCCACCAGGTCGTAGCCGTCCACGTCGCCGATGGAGGTGACGCCGGCCACCACGCCGGTGCCGTTGGGGTACCGCAGGCCCCGCATGACCCCCTCGCCGGACTGGCTGGAGGGGAAGATGTCGTTTTCACGGATGAAGTCCTCGGAGCCGCTGACGAAGGACAGCGAGGACTCGATCAGGTCCTGGTGCCGGAGCATCCGGTGCAGGTCCCGGTCAACTTTGTAAGACATAGTGCATAACCGCCTTTGCTCCCAAGATTGCCGGGCGGGGACCCGGCGCGGCGCGGGACCCGCCGGGTCTCCGCGTGCTGATGGCAATAATAGTGCATTATACCCGAAACCGGGGCGCTTTTCAATCGCGTCCGGGGCCGCCGGGCCGGAGAAGGCGCAATTTTCTACACTTTGAACAAAGGAAGGATTTGCATTTTCCGCCGGACTGTGATATACTGATGTCCGGTCCAGGCACCGGGAGGCTTCCGGCGGGCCGTATTTGAGGCTGCGGAGCGGCGGCGATTCCCGTTTTGGACGCCGTTCCCCAGGGTTTGACACCAATTTTTACGAGCTGCGCTTTTTGAGGCGCGGCCGATACGAGCCGGGGAAATTTTTCCGCCCCGCGCGCGCCGCCGCCGGTATGAAGCGGCACCAGGTGGGCAAACTGTTCCTGCTGCGTGTTGGAACGGCTGCCGCGAAAGAACATCCTTGAAAAGAGGGTCAGATTTTGACAAAGTATATTGTGCAGGGCGGAAAGCCCCTGTTTGGCGAAGTGGACATCAGCGGCGCGAAAAACGCCGCCGTCGCCATCATCCCCGCCGCCCTTATGGTGGACGGCGTGTGCCGCATTGAGAACCTGCCCCAGATCTCCGACGTGACCATGAGCCTCAAGATCCTGGAAAATCTTGGGGCGCAGATCCGCACGGTCAACCGGCACACGGTGGAGATCGACTCCACCTGCATCCGCTCCACCCGGACCGACTATGAGCTGGCCCGGCGGATTCGCGCGTCCTACTACCTCATCGGCGCTCTGCTGGGCCGCTTCGGCCACGGCGAGGTGGCCATGCCCGGCGGCTGCAACTTCGGCGGCGTGCGGCCCATCGACCTCCACGTGAAGGGCTTCACCGCCCTGGGGGCCAGGGTGACGGTGGAGGGCGGCTTTATCCGCGCCGCCGCGGAGCGCCCCCGGCTCAAGGGGGCCAACGTCTACCTGGACGTGGTCTCCGTGGGGGCCACCATGAACATCATGATGGCCGCCGCCATGGCGGAGGGCAACACCGTCATCGAAAACGCCGCCCGGGAGCCCCACATCGTGGACCTGGCCAACTTCCTCAACTCCATGGGGGCCAACATCCGGGGCGCCGGCACGGATACCATCAAGATCCGGGGCGTGGAGCGCCTCACCGGCGGCAGCTACACCATCATTCCCGACCAGATCGAGGCGGGCACCTACATGGCCGCCGTGGCCGCCACCGGCGGACAGATTCTCATTAAGAACATCATTCCCAAGCACATGGACTGCATCACCGCCAAGCTGGTGGAGATGGGCGTGGAGGTGGAGGAGAACGAGGACACCCTCCTGGTCCGCCGCACGGGGCCCCTCCAGCGCACCAACGTCAAGACGCTGCCCTACCCGGGCTTCCCAACGGATATGCAGCCCCAGATCACCACCGTCCTCTCCCTGGCGGAGGGCACGTCGCTGGTGACGGAGGGCGTCTGGAGCAGCCGCTACCGCTATGTGGACGAGCTGCGGCGCATGGGCGCCAGGATCCAGGTGGACGACAAGACCGCCGTGGTGGAGGGGGTGGACCACCTCACCGGGGCCCCCATCCAGGCCAGCGACCTCCGGGCCGGCGCGGCCATGGTCATCGCGGCCCTGGCCGCCCGGGGCGAGAGCGAGATCAGCCACGTGCAATACATTGAGCGGGGCTACGAGAATATCGTGGAAAAGCTCCGGGCCGTGGGGGCGGACATCCGCTCCGTGGAGGAGCCCGATATGACGGCCCTGGGCGTGGGCTGACGCCGTGTGCAGGGGGGAGCGGCTCCCCCCGCCCCTTCCCTGCGCTCCGGCGCGGGGACGGGATGTGAATAATGATACATATATATGCGTCCGCGGTGGGGGATGGCGGCTTTCGCCGGCGGCCTCTTGCGCGGGCGTTTTTCGTTTGGAAGCGAGGTGGGCTTTTGACCACTGTACACACCCTGGCCAGCGGCTCCTCCGGGAACGCGCTGGTGCTCTCCTGCGGGGAGACCCGCCTGCTGGTGGACGCCGGGATCTCCTGCCGCCGCATCGGGACGGGACTGCGGGAGCTGGGGCTGGAGCTGGCGGACCTCACCGCCGTCCTCATCACCCACACCCACACGGACCACATCTCCGGCCTCAGGACGCTGCTGAAACGGACGGATGTTCCCGTCTGCGCCGCGGCAGAGGCGGGGCGGGACCTGGCCCTTCGCCTGCCGGAGGTCCATGGGCGGCTGGAGGCGCTGGAGCTCTGCCGCCCGCGCTCCCTGGGGGCGGTGGAGGTCACCGCCTTTCCCACCGCCCACGACGCTCCCGGCGCCTGCGGCTTCCGGTTCGACACGCCGGACGGCGCCGTGGGCCTGATGACCGACACCGGCTATGTCACGGAGGCGGCGGCGGACGTGCTGCCCGGCGTGGCCCTGGCGGTGCTGGAGGCCAACCACGACGTGGAGACCCTCCGCAGCGGGCCCTATCCCGGCTACTTGAAGCGGCGCATCCTGGGGGACGCGGGGCACCTGTCCAACGAGGCCTGCGCCCGCTTTGCCGTGACCCTGGCGGAACAGGGGGCGGCGGACATTGTGCTGGCCCACCTGAGCAGGGAGAACAACACCCCCGCCATGGCGCGGAACGCCGTGGAGACGGCCCTCTCCGCCGCCGGCCTGGCGCCGGCGCTGTCCGTGGCCCCCCGGGATGCCCTGGGGGAGATTCATATGGTGCGGGAGGCCGGCCGATGCAGAGGGTGACGCTGATCTGCGTGGGAAAACTGAAAGAGAGATTCTACGCCGAGGCGGCGGCGGAGTACGTCAAGCGCCTGGGCCGGTACTGTAAGCTGACCCTGGTGGAGCTGCCGGAGGAGCGGCTGCCGGAGGACCCCCCCCCCGCCCAGGTGGAGGCGGCCCTGGAGCGGGAGGCCGCCGCCGTCCGGGCAAAGCTGCCGCCGTCGGCCTGTCTCATCGCCCTGTGCGTGGAGGGCCGGGAGCGCTCCAGCCGGGACCTGGCCCGGCTCATGGAGACCTGGGCCTGCCGGGGAGAGCGCCAGCCGGTCTTTTTGATCGGCGGCTCCTTCGGGCTCCACGAGTCCATCAAGGCCCAGGCGGCGGAGAAGCTCTCCATGTCCCCCATGACCTTCCCCCACCACCTGGCCCGGGTGATGCTGCTGGAGCAGATCTACCGGGCGTACCAGATCAACGCCGGGACGCGGTACCACAAGTAGCGCCGCGCCCGGACTGCATAAAAATTTGAAACAGGAGTATATTTATGAAAAATAACCATCCCGATGCGCCCCGGCCGGAGCGGGAGAACGGGGAGCTGTCCCCGGAGGAGCGGGAGCGCATTGGCCGAATCTTCCGCCGCAGGGCCGCGGCCACCGACGTCTGCCTGGTGCTGGGCGTCGCCTGCGGCGTCTTTGCCCTGACGTCTCCGGACTCCCCTCTGGCGGGGCCCGCCCTCTTCGCCGTCCTGATCCTGCTGGCGGGTGTGCTGGCGGGCGTGTTTCTGACCTACGGATGCTGTCCCGTCTGCGGGCGGCGGCCCCGCAGGTGGGACTGGGCCTGGACGCCCCTGCTGTGGCGGTTCTTTCGCTGCCCGGAGTGCGGCTTCACCCCGGGCCGGGACGGGAAGTGGGGCGGCAGGCAGGAGCCGTAAACAGATTCGCGGAGGTGGAATGTCTATGAAGGTCTTCTATCCCCAGGGGCCCCGGCCGGACATGGAGATGTCCGATGGGGAAAAGGCCCGCCGGGCCCGGAAGTTCCGCAGGGGGGCAATTTTGGCCGACATCGCCGACGCCCTGTTTTTCCTGCTGGTGGCGGCGCTGATTCTCATTTACTATTTTTCCGTGCGCCTGCCGGACGTTCTGCTGTTTGCCCTGCTGGCGGCCATTGTGCTTTCCATGGCGGGAGGATTGGCGGGAGAGCTGGCGGTGTTCCGCCGCTGTCCCTTCTGCGGCAGGCTTCTGCTCAGGCGGGATTGGGCGGCAGGGGCTTTCCGCTGGCGAATCTTCCACTGCCCGGACTGCGACTTCACGCCCTACTGGGACAAGGAGCATCATGAGGAGGCGGAGCCATGAAAAAGCCGGAACGCCCCGCGCCCCAGCTGTCCGACCAGGACATCGCCCGGATCTGGCGGAAAAAGCGCCGGGCCATCTACCCCTGCGTCTTTGCGGCTCTGGCCCTGGGCGCCGTCGGACTTCTTCTGAAGGACACCGCCGCAGGAATGCCGCTGCTGATGGCGGCCCTCCTCCTGGGCGCGGGCGGCAAGGCGCTGAGCTCCGCCTGCCGCCGCTGTCCCCGGTGCGGGTACACCAACGCCCACGCCCAGTCCATTCTCCGGGGCTTCACCTGCGTCCGCTGCGGCTTCACCATCTCTGACACGTAACCCCCTGTATCAACCAGTTCACATAAATTTATTGTAGGAGGAAACGCATATGGACTTCATGAAGGAATACGAGAAGTGGCTGGCCAGTCCCGCCCTGTCCGCCGAGGAAAAGGCCGAGCTGGAGGCCATCAAAAACGACCCCAAGGAGATCGAGGGCCGGTTCTACGGCCCCCTGGAGTTCGGCACCGCCGGACTGCGGGGCACCATGTATGTGGGCCTCCACAACATGAACATCCACGTGATCCGCTGGGCCACCCAGGGCTTTGCCGACGTCATCTGCGCCGAGGGTGAGGAGGGAAAGAAGCGGGGCGTGGCCATCTGCATGGACTGCCGCAACCACTCCATGGAGTTCGCCCGGGCCGCCGCGGAGGTCTGCGCCGCCAACGGCATCCACGTCCGCATCTTTGAGTCCCTGCGCCCCACCCCGGAGCTGAGCTTCGCCGTGCGGGAGTACCGCTGCCAGGCGGGCATCAACGTCACCGCCAGCCACAACCCCAAGGAGTACAACGGCTACAAGGTCTACTGGGAGGACGGCGCCCAGCTGCCCCCCCACCACGCCGACGCCATCGCCAAGCGCCTGGAGGAGCTGGACATCTTCAATGACATCAAGACCATGGACTACGACGAGGCCGTGAAGGCGGGCCTCATCGAGGTCCTGGGGGCGGAGACCGACGAGAAATTCCTCTCCCACGTCATGGCCCAGGTCAACGACGCCGAGACCGTGGCCAAGGTGGCGGACGGCTTCAAGCTGGTGTACACCCCCTTCCACGGCACCGGCCACAAGCTCATCCCCGAGGCCCTGGGGCGCCTGGGCGTCAAGCACCTGATCTGCGTGCCGGAGCAGATGGTCATCGACGGCGACTTCCCCACCGTGGTCTCCCCCAACCCGGAGAATCCCGAGGGCTTCTACCTGGCGGTGGACCTGGCGAAGAAGGAGGGCGCGGACTTCATCCTGGGCTCCGACCCCGACGCCGACCGGGTGGGCATCATGGTCCGCACGAAGGACGGCGGCTTCAAGACCATCTCCGGCAACCAGACCGGCGTGCTGCTGCTGGACTACCTCATCGGCGCCATGAAGCGCTCCGGCAGGCTGCCGGAGAAGCCCGTGGCCCTCAAGACCATCGTCACCACGGAGATGGCCCGGAAGGTGGCGGAGGTCAACGGCCTCCAGTGCTTCGACACCTTCACCGGCTTCAAATTCCTGGCGGAGAAGAAGGATAAGCTGGAGTCCACCGGGGAGGGGAACGTCATCTTCTCCTACGAGGAGAGCTACGGCTACATGCTGGGCGGCTACGTCCGGGACAAGGACGCCGTCACCGCTGCCCTGATGCTCACGGAGATGGCTGCCTGGTACGCCGCCCAGGGGAAAACCCTGGCCGACGCCTTGGAGGGCCTCTACGAGAAGTACGGCTATTACGCTGAGCACACCTACAACCTGGTCATGCCCGGCCTGGACGGCCTGCGGGACATGGCGAACCTGATGAAGTCCCTGCGGGAGAATCCCCCGGCGGAGATCTCCGGCGTGAAGGTCCTCCAGTTCAAGGACTATTCCGACGGCTCCGTCACCGACTGCGCCACCGGCGCGAAGAGCGCCATGGAGCTCTCCGGGTCCAACGTGCTGCGCTTCGAGATGGCCGACGGCACCAGCGCCATCGTCCGGCCCTCCGGCACGGAGCCCAAGATCAAGGTCTATATCCTGGCCCAGGGCAAGGACGCCGCCGACGCCGCCGCCAACGTGGAGAAGTACGGCAAGTGGGTGGACTCCCTGAAAAAGTAAGGACAGCGTGGATAAAGGGGCCGGAGGCACATGCCTCCGGCCCCTTCAATTTGTCAAAAAGCTGCTGGGAGAAGGAGCAGACCATCCGCTATGCGGGGGAGCACGAGGGCTGCATCCGCAGATGCGTTTCGGAGCGCAACCGCCCGCATGTCTCCGGCCCCTTCCTCATAGGCTTTTACAGGTCGTCCACGTCCTGCACCGGGACCTCCCAGGGGTCCGCGGGACAGCCGGTCCAGCTGCCCTGGGGGTCCGTCTTCGCGGCGGTGAACTGGGACATCTCCCGCGCCTTTTCCATGGGCTTGGCCTCCTTGCGGTCCTTCATGCCGTCGCCTCCTTTACGGTGATAGTATTCGCCGAAGGCAGCGGCATATGCGGAGCCTTTATGGAAAACGTGCTTTTTTGCGGCGGAAATTGGATGGTTTTACAAAATGTGGAGGACGGCGCCGGAATTTATTGACAATCTGCCAGAATCCTGTATAATGGACTAAAATAGTACGGTTTTGGCTTCGGAGGTGGTTTGCTTGCTGGTCACGCGGGAGATGGACTACGCCATGCGGGTGGTCCGGGCGCTGGACGGCCGGGAGGGACTGTCCACCGCGGCCGGCGTGGCGGAGCGGGAGCGGATGCCTGTGGCGGTGACGCTGAAAATCCTCAAGCGCCTCGCCGCCGCCGGGGTGGTGGAGAGCCGCCGGGGCGCCGCCGGCGGATACCGGCTGCGGCGGACCACGGAGGAGCTGACGCTGTACGACCTGTTCAGGGTCTTCGACAGGGAGCCCCTGCTGAACCGGTGCCAGGCGGCGGGCTACCGCTGCGAGAACCGCCCGGACGGGGACTGCGGCACCTGCCGGGAGCTGTGCCGCATCCAGGAGGTTCTGGACGCGGAGCTGCGGCGCACGCCGCTGAAGGAGCTGTTTTAGGGCCTGTTCGCGGAAACCAGCCCCCGCGTCTTTCCGTTGGTTTATGTGAACAGACTCCAAGACATCCATCACGCGCATCGCGAGGACATAAAATTTTTTTCAGAGGAGGAGGCAGTACATATGCAGTACCAAACCACACAGGCCCACGAGGAATTCCGGGCCAAGGTCCGGGCCTTTGCCGAGGCGGAGATCAAGCCCATCGCCTTTATGCTGGACAACGAGAACCGGTTCCCCACCGAAGCGGTGAAGAAGATGGGGGAGCTGGGGCTCATGGGCCTGCCCTATGAGACCGAGTACGGCGGGGCCGGGTCCGACGCCCTGAGCTACGCCATCGCCGTGGAGGAGCTGGCCCGGGTGGACGGCGGCGCGGGAGTGATCCTGTCCGCCCACACGTCTCTGGGCACCTGGCCCATCTACGCCTTCGGCACGGAGGAGCAGAAGAAGAAGTACCTGCCGGACCTGTGCTCCGGCAGGAAGCTGGGCGCCTTCGGCCTGACGGAGCCCAACGCCGGGTCCGACGCCGGCGGCACCGAGACCACCGCCGAGGACATGGGGGATTACTACCTCCTCAACGGCGAGAAGATTTTTATCACCAATGGCGGTGAGGCTGACACCTATGTGGTGTTCGCCGTCACCACCCCCGGCATCGGCACCCGGGGCATCTCCGCCTTTATTGTGGAAAAGGGCTGGGAGGGCTTCACCTTTGAGGAGCACTACGACAAGATGGGCATCCGCTCCTCCGCCACCTGCCAGCTGAACTTCAACAACGTGAAGGTGCCCAAGGAGAACCTGCTGGGCAAGGAGGGCCAGGGCTTCAAGATCGCCATGGCCACCCTGGACGGCGGGCGCATCGGCATCGCGGCCCAGGCCCTGGGCATCGCCCAGGGGGCCTATGAGGCCGCCGTGGAGTACTCCAAGGAGCGGGTTCAGTTCGGCAAGCCCATCTGCCAGCAGCAGAATATTGCCTTCAAGATCGCCGATATGGCCACCAAGCTGCGCTGCGCCCGGTTCCTGGTCTACTCCGCCGCCGAGCTGAAGCAGGCCCACGTGCCCTACGGCATGGAGTCCGCCATGGCCAAGCAGTACGCCTCCGACATCGCCCTGGAGGTCACCAACGACGCCCTGCAAATCTTCGGCGGCTCCGGCTACCTGAAGGGCATGGAGGTGGAGCGGTTCTACCGGGACGCCAAGATCACCACCATCTACGAGGGCACCAACGAGATTCAGCGGGTGGTCATCGCCTCCCACATCCTGGGCAAGGCGGCCAAGGACACCTCCGCCGCCGCGGCCTCCGGCCCCCGGGGCCCCGAGACCGGCGCGAGAAAGCGGCTGATCCTCAAGGACGGCACCGCCCAGGAGAAGGTGGAGACCCTGGTGGCCAACCTCAAGAAGGACGGCCACGACTTCACCGTGGGCATCCCCCTGGACACCCCCATCACCCAGGCGGAGCGGGTGGTCTCCGCGGGCCAGGGCATCGGTGAGAAGAAGAACATGAAGCTCATCGAGAATCTGGCCAAGGCCGCCGGCGCGGCCATCGGCTCCAGCCGCCCCGTGGCCGAGACCCTGAAATACGTGCCGCTGAACCGCTATGTGGGCATGAGCGGCCAGAAGTTCAAGGGGAACCTGTACATCGCCTGCGGCATCTCCGGCGCCATCCAGCATTTGAAGGGCATCAAGGACGCCGCCTGCATTGTGGCCATCAACAACAACCCCAACGCCAAGATCTTCAAAAACTGCGACTACGGCATCGTGGGAGACGTGATGGAGATCCTGCCCCTGCTCACCGCGGCCCTGGACACCGGCGACAAGCTGCCCGCGCCCCCCATGGTCAAGATGAAGCGCATGGCGCCCAAGAAGGTCACTCCGCCCCGGAAGCTCTACATCTGCAACGGCTGCGGCCACGAGTACGACGTGCTGGTGGGCGACCCGGAGAACGACGTGAAGCCAGGCACCGCCTTCAAGGACCTGCCCGAGGGCTGGACCTGCCCCCACTGCGGCGAGACGGTGGACGCCTTCATCGAGATCGAGGTGTAATACTAATTTCAAATAAAACTGTTTCGTTTTATTTGAAATGGAAACGCCTTCTGCGTTTCCGTTTTGCGCCAAAATGGCGCAAAACCCGTCTCATAAGAATCCAACGCGTCTTCGACGCTATAAAAAGCTTTTCAAGCTTTTTAATGGATTCCAGTATAAGAGGAAAAAAATAAAGTTTTCGTCCACCTTTTTCAAAAGGTGGCGGGGTCCAGGGGCGGCGCCCCTGGGAATGCGGCTCTGCCGCTGAGCGGATGGATCGGCGGGCGAGGCCCCGTCAATCCCGGCGCATTAAAAAACAAAGGAGGCACTCTCTTATGCATAATTACCGCCAAGTCACCGACGACCTCTACTGGGTAGGCGCGGACGAGCACCGTCTGGCCCTGTTTGAGAACATCCACCCCCTGTACCACGGCGTATCCTACAACGCCTACGTCCTGCTGGACGAGAAGACCGTCCTCTTCGACACCGCCGACTGGGCCGTGGGCCGCCAGTTTCTCACCAACGTCAAAGCGGTCCTGAACGGCCGCCCCCTGGATTATCTGGTCATCAACCACGTGGAGCCCGACCACGCCGCTTCCATCGAGGAGATTCTGCTGCGCTGGCCGGAGGTGAAGATCATCACCACCCCCAAGGCCGTGACGCTTCTCAACCAATTCGGCTTCGCCCTGGACCCCAACGCCGTGGAGGAGGTGAAGGAGGGCGATACCAAGTGCTTCGGCAGGCACACCATCGCCTTCGTCTACGCCCCCATGGTCCACTGGCCGGAGGCCATGGTCTCCTTCGACACCACCAACGGCGTGCTCTTCTCCGCCGACGCCTTCGGCTCCTTCCGCTCCCTGGACGGCAAGCTCTTCGCCGACGAGGTGGACTTTGACGGCGAGTGGATCGACGACGCCCGGCGGTACTACACCAACATCGTGGGCAAGTACGGTCCCCAGGTGGTGGCCCTCTTAAACAAGGCCGCCTCCATCGTGGGCCTGGACAACATCAAGATGCTCTGCCCCCTCCACGGTCCCATCTGGCGCAAAGACCTGGGGTACATCATCGACAAGTACACCCACTGGGCCACCTACGAGCCGGAGGAGAAGGGCGTCATGATCGTCTACGCCTCCATGTACGGCAATACCGAGTCCGCCGCCGAGGTCCTGGCCGCCAAGCTCACTGCCCGGGGTGTCACCAACACCCGGCTCTACGACGTGTCCAGCACCCATGTCAGCTACCTGATCTCCGACCTCTTCAAGTACAGCCACCTGGTGCTGGCCTCCGTCACCTACAACCTGGGGATCTTCCCGCCCATGCACAACTTCCTCATGGACATGAAGGCCCTGAACCTCCAGAACCGCACCGTGGCCATTATGGGCAGCGGCTCCTGGGCGCCCCGCTCCGGCGCGCTGATGCGCGAGGAGATCGAGAGCCTGAAACACATGGAGATTCTGGACGAGGAGATGACGGTTACCTCCTCCCTCAAGGCGGACAACGAGTCCGAGATCGACGCGCTGGCCGACGCCATCGCCGCCTCCATCCAGAAGTAACCGCGTTCCGGATACGAACAAGGGCCCCGCTGGGAAAACCAGCGGGGCCCAGGCTGTCGAAAAACGCAGGAAATGTATTGGACGGTAAGGAGGGGTGTGTGCGGGGAACCCAAGAAGGGTTCCCTGCGCCATTCAAATCCCGCCCAGGCTGTCGAAAAACGCAGGAAATGTATTGGACGGTAAGGAGGGGTGTGTGCGGGGAACCCAAGAAGGGTTCCCTGCGCCATTCAAATCCCGCCCAGGCTGTCGAAAAACGCAGGAAATGTATTGGACGGTAAGGAGGGGTGTGTGCGGGGAACCCAAGAAGGGTTCCCTGCGCCATTCAAATCCCGCCCAGCTTGTCGAAAATACTTTTTCGACAAGCTGGGCCCCGCTGGGAAAACCAGCGGGGCCCAGACTTTTTATGGTGTTGGCTTCGTTCAGGACCGCAGGGGCTTTGCCCCCGCACCCCCACCAGGGCGTTGCCCTGGACCCACCGCCCTTTGAAAAGGGCGGCCCTAAACTTTAACAGTTATTTCTCCAGCTCCGCCAGGTACTTCTCCCCGTTGCGGCGCTTGCCCATGGACGCGCCCTTGAGCTTGTCCAGGCCCGTCTCCGGGACGTCCCTGAACTCCAGCACGCCCTTCTCCCGGGCGATCTTCAGCAGCGCCTCGCCCTTCTCCGACCGGACGATCAGCTGGTTCCAGCCCTTGTCCACGTCCCAGCCGTCGGCGCTGCGGGCGCCGCCCACGGAGAGGTCGGCGAACTCCGCCGTCATGTCCGTGCAGGCCCGGCAGCCGGGGCGCACCAGGGGCGTCACCTCGTCCAGGTTCACGGAGACGGTCTCCGCGCCCGTCCGCAGCTCCAGGGAGTGGTACTTGCTGGGGGGGATGTCCATGTGGCCGATCTCCCGGGGGTCCACGTGGCGGGCCGCCAGGGCGTTCATGCCGTCCCAGTCCAGGCCCCAGCCGCAGAAGAGGCCGAAGACCATGCCGATGTTTCCCGCGTGGTTGTCGTTGTCCGGCAGGGGATTGCCCTTCATCTTGTAGACGGCCAGGGTCTTGCAGGGGGTGCCCACCACGCCGATGGAGTGATATTTGTCCTCCCGCAGGGCCCGGTTCAGCACCGCCAGGGTGGGCGGCACCTGGAAGCTGCTGCCGCCGCAGGCCCGGACCTCCTCCGGCGACGCCGCCAGGGTCCCCTCGGGATTCAATCCGCCCCGGGAGCGGGTCAGCACCGCTGCGTCGATGAAGCCCTCCCGCATGGCCAGCTCCACCAGGGCGGTCATGGTGCCGCCGTGCTGGGCGCGGGCCCGGATGGATTCGTCGGCGGCGCGGGTGAGGTACAGCCCCCGGAAGGGACCGATCTCAGGGAGGACGGTCTCCTCCGGGAAGAACCGGCGCCGCAGGGCGTCCAGGTCCGTGGGCATCCGGGGGCAGAACCGCTGGCAGCGGCCGTCCCGGCGCTCACAGTCGAAGTAGCAGATGGTCCGCCCGTCCACGGAGTCCCAGTAGGGGCACATTCCCTGGCAGGCGCCGCAGCCGGTGCACAGGCCCGGCTTGATGACCTGGGTATCCAGCGCAATCGTACTTAACATCGCCGCTGCCCTCCTTATACCATGATCTGCGGATACCGGAAGATCTCCAGCTCCATGGCCCGCGCCCCTGCCGGGAGATAGTCCTCCAGCAGGTGGTTCTCGCCGCACAGGTGGTCCTGGAAGAGATACCGGTAGCCGGGCTTCTGGGGCTTGAGGAAGCCCCTGTCATACAGCAGCGGCGTCAGGGCGTCAATGCGGGTGTCCCGGGACAGGGAGAGGGTCAGCTCCGTATGCGCCACAGCGTCGCGAAAACGCACCTGGATCATGTCCATCACTCCGCCCCCTTTCCCGCGGCCTCGCAGCCCATGGCGAAGGCCCGCCGGTTGACCTCCAGCACCGCGCCCTTGAAGCGCTGGGAGAGGATCTTCTCTAGGTCCTCCCGGTTCAGGGGGGCGCCGGGGAGCTGGCTGAACGCCCCCAGCAGGGCGATGTTGGCGGCCTTGGAGTCCCCGGCCTCCATGGCGATGGCGGCGGCGGGGACGGCCACGGCCATGGCCGTCAGCCCGTCGATCTCGGCGGCGATGTCCTCCACCGCCGGGTACTGCTGGATGCCCTGGAGCACCCCCAGGGGGTACACGGGCCGGGGGTCGTAGACCACGGTGGTGTCCCTCCCGGCGTACTTGCGGACCATCCGCAGCGTCTCCAGGGGCTCAAAGCCGATGATGATGTGGGCCTCCCCAGAGGGGATCAGCACGCTGGGGTCCATTTTGTTGGACACCCGCACGTGGCTCATGACGGAGCCGCCCCGCTGGGACGCGCCGTAGGTCTCTCCCACGGCCACCCGGCAGCCCCGGTCGCACATGGCGCTGCCCAGCACCTCGGCGGCCAGCACGTTGCCCTGCCCGCCGATGCCGCACACCACGATATTCAGAGGATCAAACTTGAGCTCCCTCACGCCTCCTCACCTCTTTCCACATGAATGGCCCCGCTGGGGCAGAATTTGGCGCACACGCCGCAGCCCACGCAGGTCACGGGGTCGATCTGGGCCTTGCCGTTTTTGAAGTCCCAGGTGTTGCCGGGGCAGCCCCAGACCCGGGAGCAGTATTTGTCGCACCCGCAGCCGTCCCCTAGGCACGCGTCCTGGTCCACCCAGACCCGGACGGGCTTTTTCTGCTTCTTGGCGGTCAGGGTGGCGCAGGGCTGGCGCATGATGAGGACGTTCATGCCCTCCTCCTGGAGGAGGCGCTTCACGGTCCTCTCCGTCTCCGCCACGTCGAAGGGATCGGCCGCCTCCACCTTGCAGCCCATGGCCTCCAGGATCCGCTGGATGTTCATGGGCTCCGCGGCGGCGCCCATGGCGGTGAGGCCGGTGCCGGGGTGGGGCTGGAAGCCGGTCATGGCGGTGGCGGAGTTGTCCAGCACCAGAAGCAGCATATTGGCCTTGTGGTACACGGCGTTCACCACGCCGGGCATGATGGTGTGGAAGAAGGTGGAGTCGCCGCACACGGTGACCACCTTCTGGTCCAGGCCGTAGCGGGTGAGCTGGCCCAGGGCCTCCGCCAGGTTGATGCCCGAGCCCATGCAGTTGACGGCCTGGAAGGCGTACTGCCCGGCGAACTGGCCGGACATGATGTAGCACCCGATGTCGCCGATGACCACGCCGGGGTTTTTCTCCTGCCGCAGCACCCGCTTGAGGATGTGGAAGGTGGCCCGGTGGGGGCACCCGGCGCAGAAGGTCATGTCCCGCTGGGGCAGCTCCAGGTGGGAGGCGGCCCTCTTCTCAGGCAGCGCCGTGCCGGTGAAGGCGGCGATGGCGGCGGACACGTTGTCCGGGTCCAGCTCGCCGATCTTGGGCAGGGCCCCGTCCTCCCGGCCCCGGAAGGCGACGGAGAGCCGGTGCTTCCCGGCCAGGGCCTCCAGGTGCTGCTCCAGGAAGGGGTCCACCTCCTCCAGGATGAGGACCTCCTTCGCGGCCCTGAGATAGCGCAGTATGTAGCGCTCCGGCAGGGGCCAGAGGGTCCCCAGGGTCAGGAGGCCGGCCTGGTCCTCCACCCCCAGGCGGTGCATGGCCTCCTGGGCGTAGAGGCGGCCGGTGCCGCCGGCCACGATCAGCTTCTCCGCGCCCTCCGGGCCGGCGTAGTGGTTGTAGGCGCAGTCCTCAAACTCGCTCCGCAGGGCCTCCAGCCGCTCCAGCATGGGGGCGTGGAGATACGACACGCACACCAGGCGGTCCCACTCCCGCACCTTCTGGAGGGGGTGGGACTTTTCGGGGAGCTCTCCCAGCTTCACGATGCCCCGCCCGTGGCACACCCGGGTGGTGAGCCGGACGATCACCATCTGTCCGGTGCGCTCGGAGAGCTCAAAGGCGTAGGGCACGATGTCCTTGGTCTCCTGCATGGTGGTGGGCTCCAGCAGAGCGACGCTGGCGGATTCCGCCTGCCAGCGGGAGTCGAACTCGTTGGTGCTGGAGTGGGCGCTGGGATCGTCCGAGGTCACGATCACAAGGCCCCCCTTGACGCCGTGCTGCGCCCCGCAGTGCAGGGAGTCCGCCGTGCACAGAAGGCCGTTCTGCTTCACAATGCACAGCGCCCGGGCCCCCGCCAGCGACGCGCCGACGCACGCCTCCAGCGCGCAGACCTCATTGGTGGACCACTCGGCGTAGAAGCTCCGCTCCCCGGCGATCTTGCCCAGCATCCCCAGCACCTGGGAGGACGGGGAGCCGGGATACGAGGCGGCGAAGTTGATCCCAGCCTCCACAGCGCCCCGGACAATGGCCTCGTTGCCCTGCATCAGGCAGACCTGTCCCGGCGCGTTGGCTGTCATCGTCCATTCCATCGTTCCAAAGTCACCCTCTCTGAAAGAAATTTTGTCTGGTTAGGCCTTGTTTGATAAATGGCGGAATGCCCAACGGCGAGAGATTTTTTACCCAAGGGCATGTGATATCCGTAAGGCGGCAAAGCCGCCAACGGCTATCCAATCGCCAATCAAGGCGATTTGACGCCGCCATACTCTGTGTATGGCAAGGAAAATCAACGCAGAGTGGCGAAAAAAGATCCGCTGTTTGGGCGTTTTGACATTTTTCAAACAAGGCCTAAAATTTGCCGAACTCTATTGTAGCACCTTCGGCGGGAAATGCAAGCGGCGGCGGTAAATTTTACGGCGGGGCGGCGGTCCCCTGAAGAGAGGGGGCGCCGGGGGAGAAGTTGCACGTCCCCGTGCGCGAAAGGGAAAAATCCTGGTGGATTTTTCCGCTAATGCTAATGCTAATGTAAATGTTAATGTTAATGTAAGTGTTAATGTTAATGTTAATGCTAATGCTAATGCTAATGCGAATGCAAGGGCGCGCCGCGGGGACTTTTTCAAAAAGTCCCCGGCGGCGCGGCCGGAGAGAAAAAAATTTTTTATATGGGCGTCAGATTTCCGCCGGAAAGCGGTCTTTACAGGTGAGAGGAGGGTCTGCATGGATGACAATGACATTATCCGGCTGTACTGGGACAGGGATGACCGGGCCATCCGGGCGACGGCGGAAAAATACGGCCATTACTGCGGGAGCATCGCAAGGAACATTCTGAACAACGAGCAGGACGCGGAGGAGTGCGTCAACGACACCTACCTGCGCGCGTGGAACACCATGCCCGACCGCTGGCCTGAGCATCTGCCGCCGTTCCTGGGCAGAATCACACGGAACCTGTCCTTTAACCGGTACCGGCGCGGCCATGCCGAAAAGCGCGGCGGCGGGGAGATGGCGCTGGTGCTGGAGGAGCTGGCCGGCTGCGTCTCCGGCCCTGACAGCGCGGAGGAGACCCTGGACCGGCAGGAGCTGGTGCGGGCGGTCAACGCCTTTGTGAGAGGGCTCCCGGCGGAAAAGCGGAGGATGTTTATCCGCCGCTACTGGTACGCGGATTCCGTGGCGGACATCGCCGGGGACCGGGGCGTGCCGCAGGGAACGGTATCCAAGGCCCTGGAGCGGATGCGGAAGCGGCTGAGGGCGTATTTGACGGAGAGGGGGTTTGAGATATGAGATGTGAGGATTTTTTTGAGGTCCTTGGCGGGCTGGAGGACGGCATGGTGACGGACGCCCGGGCGCCCGCAGGGAAGAGGGCGGCGTGGAAGGGCCTGCGGACAGCGGCCGCGGCGGCGGTCCTCGCCGCAGCCCTGGCCGTGCCCGCCGCGGCGTATACGGTGGAGACGGTGCGGTTTAACGCCGCCGTGCAGTATCTGACCTCCCTGGGCATTGACGTGGAGGACCTCAGCGACTACTCCCGGCGGGAGGTCATCGCGGCCTATGAGGTCTACGACGCGGAGAGCGGCGGAGAGAACGGCCTGCTGGAGCGGCTTCTGCCGGAGTCCCCGCCGCCGCCCCGCCCGGAGCAGCCCGCCGACGTGACCTCGGAGCAGGTCCTGGAGCTGACGCCCACCATGACCATGAAGGATGTGACCGGCCTGCTGGGGGACACCCAGGACATTGGCTTCGGGATCGGCATTCTGCTGTACCGGGTGGACGGCGCCTACCTGCTGCGGATCCCCTTCGCCGGCAGCGGCGCGCAGCTGGGGGTCTCCGGGGAGGACCTGCTGAAAGCCCTGGAGCCCATCGGGCAGCCCTGAGGCGCGGACGGCGCGCAAACACGCCGGGGGGACGCTGGTCCCCCCGGCACGGGTGGAAAGAAGAGATTGCGGCTCAGAACTCCAGGCTGCCGAAGGCCACGCACTTGCCGCTCCTGCGGTCAAAGAGCATGATGTTCTCCCCGGAGATGTCCACGCGGACCTGGGCGCCGATGGTGAAGAGGGTGCTGCCGAACACCACGCCGGTGAGCAGGAAGTCTCCCACGCGCACCTTGATGGTGGACTCCATGCCGGTGGGCATGGCGCCGTAGATCTCCCCGGAGAGGGCGCCGGCGTCCGTGATGTCGATGAACTCCGGGCGGATGCCCAGCACCAGGTCCTCGTTGGTGAGCACGGGCTCCTCCTGGAGGGAGAGGTCCTCCTCCTCGACCTTCGCGATGTGGTAGCGGAAGGTCTCGTCCTTGTTGCCCTTTTCCACAAAGCCCTTCTCCGCGGCCTTCTTTTTGTGCTCCTCGGCCAGAAGCGCGTCGTGGTCGTCCCGGGCGCGGAACCAGCCGGCAAGGTCCAAAGGCCGGGCGGGATGGAAGACGGCCCTGTGGTCCCCCAGGACCGTCAGCTCCACGGCCCCGTCGGGCCGCTGGGCCCCCCTGGCCTCCACGAAGTTGATGGAGGGGTTGCCCACGAAGTCGGCCACGAAGAGGTTGCTGGGCCGGTTGTACACGGTCAGCGGCGCGTCGTACTGCTGGAGCACGCCGTTGTTGATGAGGCAGATCTGGGTGGCCAGGGTCATGGCCTCCATCTGGTCGTGGGTGACGTAGACGAAGGTGGACCCGGTCTCCACGTGGAGGCGCTGGAGCTCATAGCGCATCTCCAGCCGGAGCTTGGCGTCCAGGTTGCTCAGGGGCTCGTCCATGAACAGCACCGAGGGCTCCGGGGCCAGGGTCCGGGCGATGGCCACCCGCTGCTGCTGGCCGCCGGAGAGCTCCGCCGGGTAGCGGTCCATGAACATGCCGATCTTGACGATGCGGGACACCCGCCGGACGGAGAGGTCGATCTCCTCCTTCGTCAGCTTCCGGACCTCCGTGACGGGCTGGCCGTTCTGGATGGCCTCGAAGTTTTCATTGAGGCCCTGGGCCTTTTTGGCGCTCTCCGCCTTCTCCCGCAGGGCGGCGGCCTCGGCGGAGACGTCCTTTCCGCTCTCCAGGTGGTAGCCGTAGAGCCTCTTGGCGGTGTAGAGGGAGATGGTGAAGGCGTCGATGAGCTTGATGTACGCCTTCTTCTCGTCGATCTTCCCGGTCTTGTCCCGGCAGTCCTCCAGGACCTTCACCACCTCGCCGGGGGTCTCCAGAATCTCCGCCAGGCGGGCGCTGTTTCTGGCCTCAAAGTCCACCTTGGGCAGGGGCTCTTTGATGTTGGAGAGGCCGAAGGCGATGTTCTCGTAGACGGTCATATTGGGCCACAGGGCGTAATTCTGGAACAGGAAGCCCACCTTGCGCTTGTTGGCGGGGACGTTGATGCCCAGGGCGCTGTCAAACACCACCTTGTCGCCGATGGTGATGCGGCCGCTGGTGGGGGTCTCAAGCCCGGCGATCATCCGCAGGGTGGTGGTCTTGCCGCAGCCGGAGGGGCCCAGCAGCGTGACGAAGGAGTTGTCGGCGATGACCAGGTCCAAATCGTCCACGGCGTAGAACTTGCCCCACCGTTTGGTAACGTGTTCCAATCTGATTTCAGGCATAATTTAACCTCCTCAGCATATAAAACCTCGCAGAGTTTCGCCGCCGCGGCGGCGAAATAAATTTTAATTCGATTTTTCCCGCGGCGCCCTCCAGAGGGCCTTCTCTTGCCCCGATGGGGCAATTCACCTTGTGTACGTGGGAAAAATCACCTCTCGCCCTGCGCAGGGTGCGGGGGAAGCGGGCGCGCGGAGCAGGGCGTGATCCCCTCGCCGGAAGGCCCGGCGAAGCGGGTTTCCGGCGAAATCAGCCTCCGATTCCTTTATCAAGGCTGGCGCCGGTGACCTTGTTGACCAGCGTGTTGCACACCAGAATGGTGACGATCAATATCAGGTTGATGCCGCTGGAGAAGGCGTACAGGCCCATCTCGTCGAAGTAGTCCAGGGTGGTGGAGAGGATGAAGCCCTGGGTGCACAGAAGCATGAACAGGCTCAGCTCCCGCAGGCACGTCATGAAGGGCAGCAGGTAGCCGCTGATGATGGACGACTTCTGGATGGGGATGATGATGCGGGTCATGCGCTTGATCCAGGGGATGTCCTGGATGATGGCCGCCTCCTCGATCTCGCCGGAGAGCTGGAGCATGGAGTTGAGGGAGCTCCGGCTGGCGAAGGGGATGTACTTGATGGTGCCGGTGATAATCAGCAGCGTGTAGGTGTTGAAGAGGTTCACATACTGGTTGGAGAACAGGATGAAGAAGGCCACGCCCACGGCGATGGAGGGCATCAGGTACGGCAGAAACGCCACGCTGTTGACGTAATTGGCCCATTTACTTCGTCGGTTCTTGGACACGGCGTAGCCGATGAGGGTGCCGATGGTGCCGGCGATCAGGGAGCAGCACACGCTGACCCAGATGGTGCCCTTAAAGGCCCGCCAGATGGTCTCGTTGTGCAATATGCCCTTCTGGCCGTACATGCCGTTCTCGGAGACGTTCTCATCCGTCACCCACCACTTGGTGGTGAGGTTGCTGGCGTCGCCGGTGTAGAGGAAGGAGTAGTCCCCGGGGTTGGGCAGGAAGGTCTCAAAGGCGAAGGAGACGATGGGGAAGATGCTGGTGAAGAAGGTGACGATCACCAGCGCCAGGGCGATGACGTACTTCCCCGCCCGGCCCAGGTTGATCTTGGAGATCTGGCCGGACTTGCCGGTGACGGTGGTGTAGCTCTTGCGGCTGGTGAGGGAGAGCTGGTTCAGAAGCATGATGGCCACGCCGAAGAACATCATGATAATGGCCAGGATGCTGGCCTCCCCCGTGTACTTGGAGTTCATGGACACGTACTTGGTGGACAGGGTGGTGAGCCCCAGGTAGTGGGGCACGGGGTAGGAGCCCATGGAGCTGCCGAAGACCAGCAGAATGGTGGACAAAATGGCGGGCTTCACCATGGGCAGCGTCACCTTGCACATGATCTTCCACTTGGGGGTGTCCAGGATGGTGGCGGCCTCCTCCAGGTTGGCGTCCATGTTGCGGAAGATGCCGCCAATCAAGATGTAGGCGAAGGGGGCGTAGTGCAATCCCAGCACCACAAGGCTGGGGAACAGGCCCTGGCACCACCACAGGGGCATGTTCACTCCCAGCGTGGCCGCCAGCAGGCCGTTGGACGTGCCCGTGACGGCGTTGGAGTTGAAGAGGTTCTGCCACACCACGGCCAGGGTCCACTGGGGCATGATGTAGGGGAAGATGAAGATGGAGCTGAGGTACTTCCGCCAGGCCAGGTTGGTCCGGGTGATGAGGAAGGCGAACACGCCGCCGAACAGGATGGACACCACGCAGGTGCCCACCGCCAGCAGCACGGTATTCAGCAGGGGCGTCCACAGGTTGGTCTTTGCCAGGCGGCTGGTGAAGAGGTCCACGTAGTTTACCACGGTGTACCCGGCGGCCTGGCCGGTGAGGTGGGCGTCGATGGTGCCGGGGTGGATCTTGAAGGTGTCCTCCACGATGGCGATGATGGGGGCCACGGTGGTCACGGTGAGAACGATGCCCATCAGCACCAGGATCACGTTGTGGGGCTTGGAGAAAAAGGTTTTGACCTTGTTCCAAAGGATGGTGGACTTGCTTGCCTGGAGGGCGGCCGTTTGATTCATAAAAACTCTCCTCCTAACATTCCGCGGCGGCGGGGATACCGGCGGCGCGCAGGGCTGCGCGGAGCCGGGAGATGTCGTTTTGATAGCGGAAGGCCTCCATCCCGCACCAGCGGGCGGCCTCCACGTTCAGGTGCAGGTCGTCGATGAAAAAGCAGTCCCCGGGGGACAGGCCGAACCGGGAAAACAGGCGGCGGTACAGCTCCGGGTCCGGCTTGAGGAGCTTTTCCTCAAAGGAGAGCAGGGCGCCCCTCAGCAGAGGCCAGACCTCAATTTTGTCCCGGAAGCGGTAGAACCGCGCCGAGGTGTTGGACAGCAGGTACAGCGGCACGCCCAGCGTATCCAGCTCCCGGGCCAGGGCGTTCATCTCGGGCTTGGGGAAGAGGAACTCGTCCCAGTGTTCGATCACCTGGGCGGCGGCCGCGTGCAGGGACCGGGGCAGCCGCTCCCGGGCGGCGGAGAGGACCTGGTCCTCCGTGGCCGCGCCCCGGTCCAGGGCCACCCACTCCGGGCTTTTGAAGATGGCCTGGTCCAGAAGGCGGGCGTCCTCCGGCGTGCCGGACCAGGCGGCGGTGAGCTCCAGCGTGGGGAAGTCCAGCAGGATGCCGCCCATGTCGAAAATAACTGCTTTGGCCATAGGGGGGATCCGTCCTTTCGTGGCAGAGTGGAGCGCGGGGGATAGAAGAGGTCCGGGGCGCGCGTCCGCGCCCCCCGGACCTGATTGGATCAATGGCCGCGGTCAAACCGCGCGTTCAAAGGTGATGACCAGTTGGCGTTCCATGCCCTCCCAGGGGGCCCAGGGCGTGACGGCCCGGACCTCCCAGCCCTCTTGGGCCAGGGCGTTCATCTCCGCCTCCGCGGCCTCGAGGGTTTTCACGGCCACAGTTTTGTACGCTTTCACGTCCGCGGATCAGCCGGCGGAGTACTTGGTCAGCATCTCCACCCAGCTGCCCACGGTGAAGGCCACGTCGGCGCAGTAGGCGGGGTCCTCCAGGACCAGCTTGCCGTCGGTGGTCCACCAGTCGTAGCCGCGGTCGTTCTTGGCTTCGAACTCCACGGTGGTGCCGTCCTCAGCCATGCCGCCCTTGGAGTGGCCGTACTTCTCCTCGGTGCCCGCCGCCACGGTGGGGTTGGAGGAGTAGCCGCCCATGTCCTTGCCCCAGGCGGAGAAGCCGTCCACGGTCTCGGTCATGTAGGCGATGAAGGCGCAGGCGGTCCAGGGCAGGGGGCTGTTGTCGGTGACGAAGAGGTAGTGGCAGTAGCCGTAGCCGCCGATGCCGGTGTAGCCGTCGTCATAGGCCGCCACGTTGATGTTGTTGACGGACACGGAGCTGGACTCCTCCACGGAGCGCAGCTTGGAGTACACCAGCAGGCCGAACTGGTCGGTGGCGGACTTGTCAACCAGGGTGTTGCAGATGGGGCCGTCGTCGGTCTGGGCGTTGTAGCTCTCCACCCAGAGCTTGATCCAGGCCAGGGCATACGCGCCGTCGGCGCCCAGGCCCAGATCGGCGGCCTCGGACTCCATGGCCTTGATGGTGGGCTGGAAGTAGGCCTGCTCGTCGGCGGAGAGGGCGTTGAAGGCGTCCTTCAGCCAGCCGGCGTAGGTGTCCTCGGTGAGCATGTACAGGAAATTCTTGCCCACGATCTCGGAGTCGATGTCCATGTACAGTCCGTGCTCGCCCTCGGCCACGAAGTCCCAGCAGTTGTCATAGGACTTGGAGCCGGTGTTGTTGTACATAAAGACCTTGTTCAGGGTCTGGAGGGCCAGGTAGCCGCCGTAGCTGTCGGCGCTGACGCCGTTGGCCTCGGCCCACTCCTTGGGGATGAAGGTGTCCAGGATGCCGGTCTGGACCATCTTGCTCTCGATCTGGTTGCCGTCCTGGATCAGCGTCATGGCGAAGGTGCCGGTGTCCTTGAGAGAGTCGGCGGTGAGCTGGTCGAAGATCTTGTTGTTCTTGGGCTGCTGCC
>CANRYZ010000019.1 GCA_947644365.1 uncultured Oscillibacter sp.
CACAGCGCCGCCCGGGCGGCCTGCCGCAGCGGCCAGCCGGTCCACACCGCCCTGCTCACCGCCGCCGGGGACCCCTCCCTGGCCCGCCGCAGCCTGAACCGGGCCATGGACCACCTGGAGGAGATCCTCCTGGAGGGCCTGCGCCGGGGAGACGCGGCGGCCCGCTGCGGCGCGGACCAGTTCGTGCTTCTGCTGCCCCAGGCGGACTACGAAAGCAGCCAGGCCGTCTGCGCCCGCCTGGCGCGGACCTTTACCCGCCGCTACCCCCACGCCCCCGTGCGCATCACCTTTTTCGTCCAGCCCCTGCCGCCCAGCGGCGCGCCGTGAATCAGGGACGGGAGACGCGCCAAACGGCCCGTTCCTTGACAACCCCTCTCCCAAATGCTACCATGGAACCGTCCCCCGCCAGGGGACGCCAACGCTGAAAAGGAGGAGAGCTATGGAGAAAACGGACCAGCGCTACCACCACTTTGTACAGATCCTGCGGGAGGAGCTGGTGCCCGCCATGGGCTGTACGGAGCCCATCGCCATCGCCTACGGCGCCGCCAAGGCCCGGGAGGTCCTGGGCCGCCTGCCGGAGAAGATCCTGGTGGAGGCCAGCGGAAACATCATCAAAAACGTCAAGAGCGTGGTGGTGCCCAACACCGGCGGGCTCAAGGGCATCGAGGCCTCCGCCGCCGCCGGCGCGGTGGCCGGGGACGCCGGGAAGATCCTGGAGGTCATCTCCCAGGTGACGGAGGAACAGAAGGAGGAGATCAGGGCCTACCTGGCCGGCCACGAGGTGCGGGTGGCCCCCGCCCCGGGAGACGTGGTCTTTGACATCATCCTCACCCTCACCGCCGGGGAGGACACGGTCCGCCTGCGCATCGCGGACTACCACACGAACATCGTGCTCATTGAGCGAAGCGGCGAGACACTGCTGGAGGCCGGAAACGTGGTCTCCGCCAGCAATACCGGCGGCCTGACGGACCGGAGCTGCCTGACCGTGGAGGCCATCGTGGACTTCGTGAACACCTGCGACGTGGAGGACGTGCGGGAGATCGTCCAGCGGCAGATCGACTACAACTACGCCATCGCCCTGGAGGGCATGGCCCGCCCCTGGGGCGCCAACATCGGCAAGGTCCTGCGCCAGCACTACGGGGACGACGTCAAGATCCGCGCCCAGGCCATGGCCGCCGCCGGGTCCGACGCCCGCATGAGCGGCTGTGAGATGCCCGTCATCATCGTCTCCGGCAGCGGCAACCAGGGCATCACCGCCTCGGTGCCTGTCGTCGAGTACGCCAAAGAGCTGAACGTGAGCCGGGAGACCATGCTCCGGGCCGTGGCCCTCAGCGACCTGCTCACCATCCACATGAAGACCGGCATCGGCCGCCTCAGCGCGTACTGCGGGGCCGTCAGCGCCGGGTGCGGCGCCGGGGCCGCCATCGCCTACTTAAACGGCGGCGGCTTCACGGAGATCGCCCACACCCTGGTCAACGCCCTGGCCACCATCTCCGGCATGATCTGCGACGGGGCCAAGCCCTCCTGCGCGGCCAAGATCGCCGCCGCGGTGGACGCGGGCCTCCTGGGCTACAATATGTATCTCAGCGGCCAGCAGTTCTACGGCGGCGAGGGCATCGTCTCCAAGGGCGTGGAGAACACCATCGCCAACATCGGCCGTCTGGGCCGCCTGGGTATGCGGGAGACGGACCGGGAGATCATCCGCATCATGACCGGCCAGCCCCCCAGGGCGTAGCATTCCGCGTATGCGGGGCCTCCGTGCCGCGTATGCTGGAGGAGAGGCCCCCGAATCCCGCGCGTATGAGATTGAGAAAGAGAGGTAATTTTTATGACTGCTGAGAAAAAGGGCATGAGCCTGCCCGTAAAGCTGCTCATCGGCATCGCGGTGGGCATCGTCTTCGGCCTGTTCCTGCCGGAGAACGTCATGACCGTCGTAGTCACCCTGAAGTACATCCTGAACCAGCTCATCATGTTCTGCGTACCCCTGATCGTCATCGGCTTCATCGCCCCATCCATCACCAAGATGGGCTCCAACGCCACCCGGATGTTGATGGTGGCCGTCGCCGCCGCCTACGTCAGCACTGTGCTGGCCACGCTGATGTCCATGATCGCGGGCTATGCGCTGGTGCCCTTCCTGCCCATCGCCTCCGCCATGGAGGGCTTGAAGGACCTGCCCGAGGTGGCCTTCCAGCTGGACATTCCCCAGATCATGCCCGTCATGAGCGCGCTGGTGTTCTCCGTGCTCATCGGCCTGGCCGCCGTGTGGACCAAGGCCAAGACCGTCACCAACCTGCTCCAGGAGTTTCAGAACATCGTCCTCAGCGTGGTGAAGAAGGTGGTCATCCCCGTGCTGCCCTTCTTCATCGCCCTGACCTTCTGCGGCCTCAGCTACGACGGCACCATCACCAGGCAGTTCCCCGCCTTCCTGCTGGCCATCGTCATCGTCATGGCGGGACACTATATCTGGATGGCGGTCCTCTACGGCTTCGCCGGCGCCTACTCCGGCCGCAGCGCCATTGAGGTGGTGAAGCACTACGGCCCCGCCTACCTCACCGCCGTGGGCACCATGTCCTCCGCCGCCACCCTGGCCGTGGCCCTGGACTGCGCCCGGAAGAGCCCCTCCCTCCGCCCCGACATGGTGGAGTTCGGCATCCCCCTGTTCGCCAACATCCACCTGTGCGGCTCCGCCCTGACGGAGACCTTCTTCGTGATGATCGTCTCCAAGGTCCTCTACGGGGAGCTCCCCAGCCCGGGCCGCATGGTGCTCTTTATCCTGCTGCTGGGCATTTTCGCCATCGGCGCTCCCGGCGTCCCCGGCGGCACCGTCATGGCCTCCCTGGGCCTGATCGTGGGCGTCCTGGAGTTCACCGGCGACGGCACCGCCCTGATGCTGGCCATCTTCGCCCTGCAGGACAGCTTCGGCACCGCCTGCAACGTCACCGGCGACGGCGCCCTGACCCTGATCCTCACCGGCTACGCCGAGAAGCACGGCATCCGGGAGGAAGCGATCCAGACGGTGGACCTGTAAAACCGCCGCGCTCCCCCGTTCCCGGGCTCCGGCCTGGGAACGGGGGAGCTTTTCGCAAAAGGCAAGGACCGCGCCGAAAGGCGCGGTCCTGTTTGTCTGATCGCATCGCGGGAGGGAGGAGCCTGTCAGGCCGCGGCCTTCCGGGCGCCCATCCTCTGGAGCGCCACAACGCCCAGCACCAGGACCAGTCCAATGACGTCGCTGGCCCAGCCGGGGAACA
Source organism: uncultured Oscillibacter sp. (assembly GCA_947644365.1). Classification (GTDB taxonomy): domain Bacteria; phylum Bacillota; class Clostridia; order Oscillospirales; family Oscillospiraceae; genus Oscillibacter. Next base: position 3,249 of record CANRYZ010000019.1, read on the forward strand.
TCATGCTCAGGCCGCCCACCGCCAGCAGGACGCGGAACAGGGGGTTGATCCTGCGGAACAGCGTGCCGTTGAGGGCCGCCGCCACGCCGAAGAGGCCGATGAGCGAGGTGACCACGATCACGATGACGTCCAGCACGCCGGTATCCACCAGCAGCATGGCGGGGTTGAAGGCAAAGATATAGGGCACGATGAAGGCGGCGATGGCCAGCTTCGTGGCGTTGACGCCGGTCTTCATGGGGTTGGACTTGGCGATGGCGCTGCCGGCGTAAGCCGCCAGGGCCACGGGGGGCGTGATGTCCGCCACAATGCCGAAGTAGAACACGAAGAAATGGGCGGGGATCTTGCCGATGCCCAGGGTGATCAGGATGGGGGCGCAGGTGGAGGCCATGATGCAGTAGTTGGCGGTAGTGGGCACGCCCATGCCCAGCACGATGCAGCACAGCATGGTCAAAAACAGGGCGATGAACAATGCCAGCGCCTCATTGGGGATCATGCGGCTGATGTTCACCACGGCGCTGACCAGCTTGGAGGCCAGGCCCGTCACGGTGATGCAGCCCGCCACCATGCCGGCCATGGAGCAGGCCACCGCCACGGTGATGCAGCCCCGGCCGCCGGCCTCCAGGGAGGAGGCGATCATGGAGGCCACCTCCTTGCCCGCGTGGACGGCGAAGCCCTCGCCGTGCTGGGCGCGGCTGTCCCGGAAGATATTGGGCAGGCTCACCAGGATCGTCAGCACAATGGCGATGGCGGCGGAAAACTGGAGGGTCCGGGCGCCGGTGGACACCAGCCACACCAGGACGATCAAGGGGATCAGCAGGTAGATGCTGCGGATCAGCAGCCGGAACTTGGGCAGCTGGTCCCGGGGAATGCCCAGGAGCCCCAGGCGCTTGGCCTCCAGGTGGACGGCCAGGAAGATGCCGGTGAAGTACAGCAGGGCCGGCAGGATGGCTTTCAGGGCCACGGTGGCGTAGGTGGTGTCCATATACTCCGCCATGAGGAAGGCGGCGGCGCCCATGATGGGGGGCATGATCTGCCCGCCGGTGGAGGCGGCGGCCTCCACGGCCGCGGCGAATTCGCCCTTGTAGCCCGTCTTCTTCATCATGGGAATGGTGACGGAGCCGGTGGTCACGGTGTTGCCCACGGAGGAGCCGGACACCATGCCGCACAGGGCGGAGGAGATGACCGCCACCTTGGCCGGACCGCCGGAGGAGGCGCCCGCCGCGCAGTTGGCCAGGTCGATGAAGAAGCTGGAGATGCCGGTGCGCTCCAGGAAGGAGCCGAAGATGATGAACACGGCGATAAACTTGGCGCACACCTGGATCGGCGTGGCCATCACACCGGAGGTGCCGTAGAACAGCGTGTAGATCACCCGGGCCAGGCTCTGGCCGCTGGCGAAGGTGTAGACCATCAGCGCCCCCACCACGCAGAGGATGGGCAGGCCCACGCACCGGCGGCACAGCTCCGCCAGGCACAGAATGCCCACAATGCCCAGAATGATATAGAGCCAGGCGCCGTCGATGGCGCTCTCGCCGAAAGGGTCGATCTTGGCGGCGCTGGTGATGACCATCACCAGGCTCTTGTAGTTGACGCAGTAGTAGAAGAAGGACCCGGCCCCCAGGACCATCAGCGCCACGTCGTACCAGGGCATGGAGTTGGGGGTCACATGCCCCTTGCGGAGGGGGTAGTTGAGATAGCCCATGATGATGATGAGGCCTAAGAAGGCCGACAGGCGGATGGGCAGGTCCGCCGTGCTCCACAGGGTGGACCAGATGCAGTACAGGGAGAACAGCGCCGTAATCACGCTGACCACCGCCTTGGGCCTTCCCTCCCAGATGCGGGTGGCGGACTCCCGGTCATACTTGCGCATGACCTCGTCCATCTCCGCCGCCGTGCCGGTCTCCACGTCCGGCAAGGCGTTCTTGTCTTTCTCGCTCATAGGGTGAAACCTCCTCATGGAATTTCTCTTGCTGTTTTGAAAAAGCGGAGGCGGTTCCTCTGCCCTTTCAACACAGCAAGGGCCGCGTAACGCGGCCCTTGCCGGATGGAATCCCTTCCGGACCGGGAATTTTAACGCTCCCTGAACGGGGCTCAGTAAGTCCCGGCGGGGATGGTGTAGGCGCTGTAGTAGGGGGAGGCGGCCAGGAGGTCGTTTGTGTGCGCCTCGTCCAGGCCCACCAGGTACACGGGCTTGGCGGTGGCCAGGTCCACGATGGCGGTGGTGGGAGCGCCGGCCACCACGAAGGCGGCGTCGATCTTGCCGTCCTTCAGGCTCTCGGCGCTGTCGCCGAAGCCCTGGAACACGGGCTTGATGCCGCTGTCGGGGTCAATGCCGTAAGCGCCCAGCACGTCCACGGCGTTGAACCACACGCCGGAGCCCCGGTCGCCGATGGACACGGACTTGCCGGCAAGGTCCGCCACGGACTTGATGTCGGGGTTGGTGGTGACGATCTGGACCTGCTCCATGTACAGGGCGGCCACCACGGAGAAGCCGGTGACGGCGGTATCGAACAGGCGCTCGCCGTTGTAGGCGTAGCTCATAACGTCGGACTGGACGAAGCCCAGCTGCACGTCGCCGGCGGCCAGGTCCTCGATGTTGGCCTTGGAGCCGCCGGAGGTGACGGCGGTGACGGAGACGCCGGTGTTGTTGGAGACGTAGCTGGAGAGCACGCCGCCGAAGCCGTAGTAGGTGCCGGACTCGCCGCCGGTGCCGAAGGTCAGGGCCTTGGAAGCGCCCGCGCCGGCGCCGTCCTTCACGGCGGCAACGTCCTTGCCCTTTTCAGAGAAGTACTTGGCCGCGCCGGGGTGGTAGGGCACGCTGGTGACGGAGGCCGCGAAGTCCAGGTCCAGCTCGCCGCCCTTGGCGTGCTGCTCGGTGATGGCGTCCTTGTTCTCGAAAATCGTGGAGACAAAGTCATAGACGTCGGCCTCAGGCACGTCGTCCCGGACGATCACCACGGCGCCCACGGCCACGGTGTTGGTGTCCACGGCGGCCGCGCCCTTTTCGCCGCTGCCGGAGCTGCCGCCGCCGCAGGCGGCCAGCACGGTGACCATCATGGCGACGGCCATCAGAAGAGACAAAATCTTTTTCATCGAACGTCCTCTTTTCTTGTTTTGATACATGGTCTTGCCCATGGTGCATATTATACGCCTGACTCCTTCATTTTTCAAGTACAATTTTGAGTTTTAACGGTTTTTCTGCAAGTTTGCACGGCCATTCCTTCATTTTTGTTCCCGTTTTGCATGACTTACACAGAAATCCTGCAATCCGGCCCCTCCGCCTAGGCTCACAACAGGAAATTTTTCCCTTCCGGGCGGACGAAAAACAGGCGCGGGCATCCGCCCGCGCCTCAGCTCGTCGATAAACTGCCTGGAAGAAGAAACAGACTGCCCGCTATGCGGGGGAGCACGAGGGGGCAGCGCCCGCCTCGTATTGGATCAAATGTCTGCAAAGGCCTGCCGCGCAGGTCTTTGCGCCGCGGAGCGGCAGATTTTCAAAACGCGCAGCGGTTTGAAAATTGAGACATTACAGGCTGTGGGGAAAGTCCTGCTGGACTTTCCCCACAGCCTGAGGCGCGGACATCCGCCCGCGCCTGTGCCGTGTCCGGCCCCGCCGGTTATTTCCGCTCCTTGCCGGCCACCTCTCTGCCCAGCAGCTCCCGGAACTGCTCCAGCGTCATGGCGCCCAGGTCCTCGCCGCTGCGGTGGCGGACGGAGACGGTGCCGTTCTCAACGTCCCGGTCTCCCACCACCAGCATATAGGGGATCTTCTCCAGGGTGGCCTCCCGGATCTTCTTGCCGATCTTCTCGTTGCGGGTATCCGTCTCCACCCGGAAGCCCGCCTGGTCCAGGGCGGCGGAGACCTCGGCGGCGTAACCGTCCGCCCGCTCGGTGACGGTGAGGACCTTCACCTGCACCGGGGCCAGCCACGCCGGGAAGGCCCCGGCGAAGTGCTCGGTGATGACGCCGATAAACCGCTCGATGGACCCCAGCACCACCCGGTGGATCATGACGGGGCGGTGCTTCGCGCCGTCCTCGCCGGTGTACTCCAGCTCGAACCGCTCGGGCAGCTGGCTGTCCAGCTGGATGGTGCCGCACTGCCAGGTGCGGCCCAGGGAGTCGGCCAGATGGAAGTCCAGCTTGGGGCCGTAGAAGGCGCCGTCGCCCTCGTTGATGACGAAGTCCTTGCCCATGTCGGTGATGGCGGCCTTGAGGATGTCCTGGTTGCGCTCCCACTCCTCCACGGTGCCGATGTGGTCCTCGGGCATGGTGGAGAGCTCGATGGTGTAGGTCAGGCCGAAGGTGGAGTACACCTCGTCAAAGAGGCGCACGGTCTCCTGGATCACGTCCTGCATCTGCTCCCGGGTCATGAACACGTGGGCGTCGTCCTGGTTGAAGCAGCGCACCCGGAACAGGCCGTGGAGGGCGCCGGACAGCTCGTGGCGGTGGACCAGGCCGATCTCCCCCACCCGCAGGGGCAGGTCCCGGTAGGAGTGGGGCTCACTGGCGTAGACCAGCATCCCGCCGGGGCAGTTCATGGGCTTGACGGCGAAATCCACGTCGTCGATGACGGTGGTGTACATGTTGTTCTTGTAGTGGTCCCAGTGGCCGGAGCGCTCCCACAGCTGGCGGTTGAGCATGATGGGGGTGGAGATCTCCACATAGCCGTACTTCTTGTGGACCTGCCGCCAGTAGTCCAGCAGGGTGTTTTTCAGCGTCATGCCCTTGGGCAGGAAGAAGGGGAAGCCGGGGCCCTCGTCCCGGAGCATGAACAGGCCCAGCTCCTTGCCCAGCCGGCGGTGGTCCCGCTTCTTGGCTTCCTCGATGCGGGCCAGATACTCGTCCAGCTCGTCCTTCTTGGGGAAGGCCACGCCGTAGATCCGCTGGAGGGTCTCCCGGTTGGAGTCGCCCCGCCAGTAGGCGGCGTTGCAGGCGGTGAGCTTGATGGCGTTGCCCTTGATGCGGCCGGTGGAGTCCAGGTGGGGGCCGGCGCAGAGGTCCGTAAACTCGCCCTGCCTGTAGAAGCTGATGGCGGCGTCCTCCGGCAGGTCGTTGATGAGCTCCACCTTGTAGGGCTCGCCCTTGTCCTCCATGAATTTGACGGCCTCCTCCCGGGGCAGCTCGAACCGCTCCAGCTTCAGCTTCTCCTTGCAGATCTTGCGCATCTCGCCCTCAATCTTCTCCATGATCTCGGGGGTGAAGGGGAAGGGGGAGTCCATGTCGTAGTAGAAGCCCTCGTCGATGGAGGGGCCGATGGCCAGCTTCACCTCGGGGTACAGGCGCTTGACGGCCTGGGCCAGCACGTGGGAGCAGGTGTGCCAGTAGGTCTTGCGGTAGGTCTCGTTTTCAAAGGTATACAGGTTTTCCTCGCTCATGATGATCCTCCTTGTATTTGGGGGTAGGGATAAAAATATCCCGCCCCTGATGTGCTCAGGGGTGGGATACGAAGTCGTATTCCACGGTTCCACCCTGCTTGCGCCCTCGGAGGAGCGCCGCTCGCGTCCGCTGTAACGTGCGGTATACGTCCCGGTCGTCCCGGGCGGCTCGGGAGTGGTACAGCCGCCGCCTGCCGCGGGGCCCTCGCACCAAACGGACCCCTCTCTGCGCGGCGCATCGCGGTTTCTTCTCCGTCAACGCTGATTTCAGGAGGTACTATAGCATTGAATGGGGGAAATGTCAAGGGCGGCGGGCGCCTTTGCGCTTGCATTGCGGGAAACCCTGTGATATAATTCGACATGGAAAACAAAAATGCGGCAGTCCGCGGGTGCGCCAACACCCGCAGACCTGCGCAGGTGCTGAGACCACCTACACAACGGCCATCCGGCCGCACCGCATGGAATATTATACGACATTCCGGCCCTTTCCGCAAGGGGCGGGTTTTGCCGTTGTATTTTGTGCGTCCGTGTCGCATAAGGAGTTTTGCTTCTTACGCTGTGTAGGCTTATGCCCTGCACGGCGTTTTTGTTTTCACCCGGCGCTCCGGAGGCGAAAGCCTCCGGGGATGCTGTGGTGAGAGAAAAAACTTCGCGCAAACTACATACGCCGTATTGGCAGAACCCATTCAAAATCAATATGAGGAGGAACAAAAATGCTAAATGAGAAAAAAGGAGACATTCTAGAAAACATCGGAGAAACCATGGAGGACATCTTGCCAGAAAAAGTTGCCTTCTGGACTGCAAATCATCTGAAACGCACAGCAATCGCCGTTCTGATGCTATTTATTGTGGTTGTAGCTGCACTCCTGTTCCTGTCTCACAACCGCCAAAATACACTTCGACAGCAGATGGAACAACAAGCCGCTCAAATTGAGCGTCAAAATCAGTTAATTGAGGCATACGCAAAAAAGGCGGCTGAAACACCTCAAAAACCAAAACCCTTTATCTCTAGTGAAACATTAAAAAGTCAGATAAACTCACTCCAAGAACTGGTTACACAGGAATACATCTACACCAACGCAGACCAGCGAACCGACAACGTCAAATGGCTTTTCGGCTGGAAAAGGCCGTTCAGCGACTCCCGTCTGTTGGTTACTTATGATGGGTCAATCAAAGCAGGCATTGATTTGAAAGAGGTACAGGTCGCAGTAAATGAAGAGGATCGCAAAATCACGATTACACTCCCTAAATCAAAAATTACAGACAACAACATTCCACAGGACAGCATTCGGGTTGTAGAAGTTAAAAATGGTCTTTTTAATGAAATAACGCTCGATGATTATAACACTTTCATCAGTGAGCAGAAAATCATCATGGAAAACAAGGCAATTGAACGAGGAATTCTTGAAAAAGCTGATGAAGAAGCGAAAAAGGCTATTGAGGCTTTTCTCGCTCCTATGCCCGGCATAACAGGAGAAGATTCTTATTCGCTGGAAATTAAGTAGTCACAAAGCGGCGTCCTGCTCCTCATAGGGGCAGGACGCCGCTTTATCTCCGCTCTTCTCTTCAAGCCGGTTGCCAAACGCTGCCGCACAAATGACCTCATCAGTCACGGCTTCGCCGTGCCAGCTTCCCCTAAAGGGGAAGCCTTTTTCCGCGCCGCAGTCCGTCCCGCCGTCCCTAGCCTTCCCCTTTAGGGGAAGGTGGCATTTGCGGAGCAAATGACGGATGAGGCTCCTCCGCAAAACAGCCGCACCGTAAAATATCCTCACAAACCAGCTGAAACCGCTCCCTGACATCTGCGTTTGAATATCGCAGAACACGCAGACCCAAAGCAGACAAATATTCATCCCGAGCCACATCCATTTGCCTATGCTCAGGCTCATAGTGCTGAGACCCATCTAACTCGATCACAACGTTCCACTGAGAAATATAAAAATCCACAATATAAGGTCCTATCACCTTTTGCCGGTGGACATTTACCGGAAGTCCTTTCAAAAAATCATACCACAGATGCCGCTCTTCCCTGGTCATGTTTCTCCGCAGCTTCTGCGCGGCAGATTTCAACTCCGGGTTTTGTGCCTCGTGTATCATTGGCAATCTCACCTTATCAGTCACGGCTCCGCCGTGCCAGCTGAGGCCGTCTCCTCTCAGGCTCTCTTCCAGCAGGCCCCGCCCTTGACGTCCGTGATCTCAATTCCCTGGGCCTTCAACTCGTCCCGAATCCGGTCCGCCTCGGCGAAATTCTTCGCCCGCTTGGCCTCGTACCGGGCCAGCACCTTCGCGTCCACCTCCGGGTCGCCCTCGCCGGTGACGACGTACTCCCCGCCGGCGGCCTGGGCCGTCCTGGTTTGGGCCGCCTTCTCCCGCAGGGCCGCCGCTTTCTCCACAAGGCCCAGGGACAGCACCTGGTCAAAGTCGGCGATCAGCGCCAGCTTGGTGGCGTCGGACGTCCGCGCCTTCAAGACGTCGAAAATGGCCGTCACGCCCATGGAGGTGTTCAGGTCGTTGCCCATCTGCTGGAGGAATTTCTCCCGGTACTGGCCGAACACCGCCTGGTCCGCGTCCCCGCCGGGGGTCAGGGCCGCGACGCGGGATACCAGCTTGCTGTACGCCGCCACGGCGTTGTCCAGGTTCTCCCAGGTGAAGACCAGGGCCTTGCGGTAGTGGCTCTGGAGGCAGAAGTACCGGTAGGCCAGGGGGTCGTACCCCTTCTCCTCCAGCAGGGAGACCGTCAGAAACTCGCCCTTGGACTTGGACATCTTGCCGTCGCCCGTATTCAGATGGTGAACGTGGAACCAGTGGGGGCACCAGGGATGGCCCAGATAGCTCTCGGACTGGGCGATCTCGTTGGTGTGGTGGGGGAAGGCGTTGTCCACGCCGCCGCAGTGGAGGTCCAGGTACTCCCCGTTGTACTTCATGGAGATGCCGGAGCACTCGATGTGCCACCCGGGATAGCCCACGCCCCAGGGGGAGTCCCACTTGAGGGCCTGGTCCTCAAACTTGCTCTTGGTGAACCAGAGGACGAAGTCGTTGCGGTTGCGCTTGTTGGCGTCCTCCTCCACGCCCTCCCGGACGCCCACGGCCAGGTCCTCCTCGTCGTGGTCGTTGAAGACGTAGTACCGCTCCAGCTTCGAGGTGTCGAAGTACACGTTGCCCCCGGCGAAATAGGCGCAGCCCGTGTCCACCAGCCTGGAGATGATCTTGATATAGTCCTCGATCAGCCCCGTGGCGGGCTGGACCACGTCGGGGCGCTTGATGTTCAGCTTCCGGCAGTCCTCGAAGAAGGCATCGGTGTAGAATTTCGCGATGTCCATGACGGACTTGTTCTCCCGCTTGGCGCCCTTGAGCATCTTGTCCTCGCCGGTATCGGCGTCGCTGGAGAGGTGGCCCACGTCGGTGATGTTCATGACCCGGTTCACGTCGTACCCGGCGTAGCGCAGGTACTTCTCCAGCACGTCCTCCATGATGTAGCTCCGGAGGTTGCCGATGTGGGCGAAGTGGTACACCGTGGGGCCGCAGGTGTACATCTCCACCCGGCCGGGGGTGTGGGTCTTGAGCTCCTCTTTTTTGTGGGTGGCGGAATTGTAGAGATACATGGTCAGGTCCCTCCTGTTATCCTTATATTTTTTGTATTTCCCTCTCGTTCATTCGTGGAGCTCCAGGGGCAGGCCGTCTGGGTCATGGAAGAAGGTCATGCGCTTTTCGGTGTAGGGGTCCCACCGGATGGGTTCGCAGGGGACGCCCCGGGCCTCCAGCTCCCTTACCGCCGCCTCCACGTCGTCCACCCGGAAGGCCAGGTGCCGCAGGCCCCGGGCCTCGGGATAGCTGGGCCGGGGCGGCGCGCCGGGGACGGCGAAGATCTCCAGCTCCCCGTCCCCGAATTTCAGGTCCAGCTTCCAGTCCCCCCGGTCCTCCCGGTAGTTTTCCCGCAGGACGGAGAGTCCCAGCTTCTCCACATAAAACTCCCGGGCCCTTTCGTAGTCCGAGACGATGAGCGCCACGTGGTGCAGCCTGTCAAACACAGCCGCCGTCCTCCTCTCTCCGCTTCAGATACTGCTCATCCAGCAGCTTCTCCACCAGGTCCAGCCGGGAGGAGAGGATCTCCAGCATCTTCTGGGTGGGGTCCTCCACGCTGGTCTGGTCCACCTCGTCGGCAAAGTGGGTGGACTGCCCCGCGATGCGGACCACCTGGGCGGGAATGCCCACGGCGGTGGCCCTCTCCGGGACCTCCGTGAGGACCACGGCGTTGGCGGCGATGCGGGCGTTGTCCCCCACCTTGAAGGGCCCCAGCACCTTGGCCCCGCAGGAGATGAGCACGTTGTTGCCGATGGTGGGGTGGCGCTTGCCCTGGTCCTTGCCGGTGCCCCCCAGGGTGACGCCGTGGTAGATCAGGCAGTCGTCCCCGATCTCGGCGGTCTCGCCGATGACGACGCCGCAGCCGTGGTCGATCACCAGGCGGCGGCCGATTTTCGCCCCCGGGTGGATCTCGATGCCGGTCCAGAAGCGGCTCCACTGGGAGACGCACCGGGCCAGGAATTTCAGGCGGCGGCAGTAGAGCCAGTGGGCGATGCGGTGGTAAAACACCGCGTGGACGCCGGGGTAGAGCAGCAGGATCTCCAGCTTGCTGCGGGCGGCGGGGTCCCGGCGCTGATAGGCCTCCAGAAGGCCGCCGGCCCGGGGCGTGTATTCTTCCATGGCAAAATCCTCGATTCTCGCAAAAAATCGGTTTCGGGAGCGGGGACCGGAGGCAACAGAAAACGCCTCCTGTACCGGACGGTACAAGAGGCGACGGATCGCGGTTCCACTCTCATTTCTCACTCAAAGCCCTTGACGCGGGCCGGACGGGGCGTCTCCCTCCGCTCCCGGACGCACTTTCCCGGTGTCCGCCGCGGGCGCGCTTTCAGCCGGCGGCGCGCCCTCTCTGCCCGTTGGATCAACTGGTACTCTTTCCGTTCATCGCGGTATGCAGTTTTTATGGTTCATTATATTAGCAGGGTTCACGGGGGGTGTCAAGAAATTTTTCCGCGCTTCGCGCCCCCCTTGCAAATCCCCCGCTCCTGTGGTACATTGAATAGGCTGTATTTTCCACGGAGCCCCTCCCGGGGCCCGGTGCACTTTTATAAAGCGCCCCCGCGGCGCATGGAGGTACTATGTCTGACTACCGCTCTGAAATCTCCCGGCGGCGCACCTTCGCCATCATCTCCCACCCCGACGCCGGCAAGACCACCCTGACGGAAAAATTCCTGCTCTACGGCGGGGCCATCGCCCAGGCCGGGGAGGTCAAGGGCAAGCGCGCCCGGGCTGCCACCAGCGACTGGATGGAGATCGAAAAGCAGAGGGGCATCTCCGTCACCAGCTCCGTCATGCAGTTTCAGCACGACGGCTTCTGCATCAACATCCTGGACACCCCCGGCCACCAGGACTTCTCCGAGGACACCTACCGCACCCTCATGGCCGCCGACTCCGCCGTTATGGTCATCGACGGGGCCAAGGGCGTGGAGCCCCAGACCCGGAAGCTCTTCAAGGTCTGCGCGCTGCGGCACATCCCCATCTTCACCTTCATCAACAAGATGGACCGGGAGACCCGGGACCCGCTGGAGCTGTGCGAGGAGGTGGAGCGGGAGCTGGGCATCGACACCTACGCCGTCAACTGGCCCATCGGCTGCGGCAGGGAGTTTCAGGGCGTCTACGACCGGGAGAAGGGGCGCATCCTCTTCTTCCAGGCCGAGGAGCGGGGGAAGAAGGTCAGCTCCGCCGAGGTGGGCCTGGACGATCCCGCCCTGGAGGACATGATCGGCCCGGCCAGGGCCGCCGCCCTGCGGGAGGAGGTGGAGCTGCTGGGCGCCGGACGGGAGTTTGACCTGGAGGCCGTCCGGAACGGGACCCTCTCCCCGGTGTTCTTCGGCTCCGCCCTCACCACCTTCGGCGTGGAGCCCTTCCTGGAGGAGTTTCTGCGCATGACCACCGCGCCCCTGAGCCGGGTCTCCGACCAGGGGGAGGTGGACGCGTTCTCGGAGGACTTCTCCGCCTTCGTCTTCAAGATCCAGGCCAACATGAACAAGGCCCACCGGGACCGGCTGGCCTTCATGCGCGTCTGCTCCGGCCGGTTCCAGCGGGACGCGGAGTATTTCCACGTCCAGAGCGGCAAGAAGCTGCGCCTCAGCCAGCCCCAGCAGATGATGGCCGCCGAGCGGGAGATCGTGGAGGAGGCCTACGCCGGGGACATCATCGGCGTGTTCGACCCGGGCCTCTTCGCCATCGGGGACACCGTCACCGTGCCGGGGAAGAAGTTCCGCTACTCCGGCATTCCCACCTTCGAGCCGGAGCACTTCATGCGGGTCTCCCCCAAGGACACCATGAAGCGCAAGCAGTTCATCAAGGGCACGGAGCAGATCGCCCAGGAGGGCGCCATCCAGATCTTCAAGCTCCCCGGGGCCGGCATGGAGGAGGTCATCGTGGGCGTGGTGGGCACGCTGCAATTCGACGTGTTCGAGTACCGCATGAAGTCCGAGTACGGCGTGGACCTCTATATGACGGGTCTCCCCTACGACCACCTGCGGCTCATCACCGCCTGCCCCTGCAAGATCGAAGACCTGGTGCTGTGCACCGGCTCCGCCATCCTGGAGGACTTCCGGGAGCGGCTGCTGGTGGCCTTCGGCGGCGAGTGGAGCGTGGGCTTCCTCACCAAGCACAACCCCGGTCTGGTGCTGGCGGACTCCCTGTCCGTGTAAACCGGGGAGGGAACGCGCCGTGAAACACATCCTCATCGTGGAGGACGACGCCGCCCTGGGGGACGGCGTCCGGCTGGCCCTCCAGCACCCGGAGCTGGAGGCCGTCCTCTGCCGCACCCTGGCGGAGGCCCGGGCGGCCCTGGAGGGCCGGACCTTCGACCTGGCCATTCTGGACGTCAACCTGCCCGACGGCAGCGGCCTGGACCTGCTGCGGCAGCTCCGGCGGTCCTCCGCCCTGCCCGTCGTCCTCCTCACCGCCAACGACATGGAGACGGACATCGTCACCGGCCTGGAGTCCGGCGCGGACGACTATATCACCAAGCCCTTCTCCCTGGCGGTGCTGCGGGCCCGGGTCAACGCCCAGCTGCGCCGGGGCGGAGCGGCCGGGGCCCCGGCGGACCGGGTGGACCTGCCCCCCTTCTCTTTTGACTTCGGGCGCATGGAATTCCGGAAAAACGGGGTCCCCGTCGACCTGAGCAAGACGGAGCAGAAGCTCCTGCGGCTGCTGGTGGAAAACCGGGGCCGCACCCTGACCCGGGCCGCCCTGGTGGACCGGGTGTGGAGCGGCGGCGCGGAGTACGTGGACGAAAACGCCCTGTCCGTCACGGTAAAGCGCCTGCGGGACAAGCTGGAGGACGTCCCCTCCAAGCCCCGGCACCTCAGGACCGTCTACGGCCTGGGCTACACCTGGGCGGCGGAAGAGTAAATCATCAGGGAAGGGTGTGCCGCCGTGGTTGATTGGAAGGATATATGGGCCGCTCTGCCCTATCTGGCGCCGGTCCTGGCGGCCGCCGCGGTCCTGTGGGACCGCCTGCGCCTCCGCCGCATTTTCAAAAACCTGGAGGACATGCTGGACAGGGCCCTCCGGGGCGAGTTCCGGGAGGAGGTCTTTGACGAGAGCCGCCTCTCCGCCGCGGAGGCCCGGCTGGCCCAGTACCTGGCCGCCTCCGCCGCCGAAGCCCGGGCGCTCCAGGAGGAGCGGGACAAGATCAAGTCCCTCATCGCCGACATCTCCCACCAGGCCAAGACCCCCATCGCCAACGTCCTGCTGTACGCCCAGCTGCTGGGGGAGCAGCCCCTCCCCCCGGAGGGCCGGGACTGCCTGGCCGCCCTGGAGAGCCAGACGGAAAAGCTCCGGGCGCTCATCGAGGCCCTGGTGAAGACCTCCCGGCTGGAGACCGGCGTGCTGGTCCTGCACCCCCGGCCGGCGCCCCTGGCCCCGGTGCTGGAGGACTGCGCCGCCCAGTTCGCCCCCCGGGCGGCGGAGAAGGGGATCACCCTCTCCCTGGTCCCGGCGGAGGACGTCACCGCGGCGTTCGACCCCAAGTGGACGGCGGAGGCCGTCTGCTGCCTGCTGGACAACGCGGTGAAGTACACGCCCCCCGGCGGCGCCGTCATCCTCCAGGCCGTCTCCTACGAGCTCTTCTGCCGGATCAACGTCACCGACACCGGGCCCGGCGTCCCCGAGGCGGAGCAGACCAAAATCTTTCAGCGGTTCTACCGCTCCGCCGGCGCCCGGGACGCCGACGGCGCGGGCATCGGCCTGTACCTGGTCCGGCAGATCGCCGAGGGCCAGGGCGGCTACGTCCGGGTCTTCTCCAAGCCCGGGCGGGGCGCTAAATTCTCCCTGTTCCTCCCCAGAACCCAAGGCTCTTCCCACGAGCTCCGCCGGTAAGGCGGAGCTTTTTTCAAAATTATGGTAGACAACAGGCCCGTTTTGGCGTATACTACTGGCAAGATATTATTTTAGTTTATGAATATCATTAGCTAAACTAATATTAAATCCATATTAAGAAGGAGTGATCCCATGTCTGAGAGCTACGCGGGCAAGATCAACCGGAAACTGATGAAAAAGCGCCGCATCATCGAGGCCGCCGCCGGACGGGAGCCGGCGGACCTGGTGCTGAAAAACGCGGTCTACGTCAATGTGTTCGCCAACCGGCTCTGCACCGCCGACATCGCCGTGGCGGAGGGGCTCATCGTGGGCATGGGGGACTACTCCGGCGCGGTGGAATACGACATGGCCGGGAAGATCGTCCTCCCCGGCTTTCTGGACGCCCACATCCACCTGGAGAGCTCCCTGGTCTCCCCCCGGGAGTTTGTGAAGGCGGTCCTCCCCCACGGCACCACCACCGTGGTGGCCGACCCCCACGAGATCGCCAACGTCATGGGCACCGACGGCATCGAGTACATGCTCCAGGCCACGGAGGACCTGCCGGTGGACGTGCGGCTCATGCTGCCCTCCTGCGTCCCGGCCACGCCCCTGGACGAGTCCGGCGCGGTGCTGGACTACCGCAGCCTGGACTCCTTCTACGACCACCCCCGGGTCCAGGGCCTGGCGGAGATGATGAATTTTGTGGGCATCATCGCCGGGGACGGCCAGCCGGTGGAGAAGATCGTGGCGGCCCAGGCCCACCACAAGAAGATCGACGGCCACGCCCCGGACCTCCGGGGAAACGACCTCAACGCCTATATCGCCGCCGGGGTCTACTCCGACCACGAGTGCCACGACCTCCAGGACGCCCTGGCCAAGCTGGAGCGGGGCCAGTTCATCATGATCCGGGAGGGCACCGCCGCCCGGAACCTGGAGGCCCTGGCCCCCCTGCTGTGCGCCCAGTACGCGGAGCGGTGCATGTTCTGCACCGACGACAAGCACCCCAGCGACCTGCTGGAGAAGGGCCACATCGACTATATCGTGAAAAAGGCCATCGCCCTGGGGGCGGACCCCATCACCGCCGTGAAGGTGGCCTGCCACAACGCCGCCCGGTACTTCCTGCTCAACAACCGGGGGGCCGTGGCCCCGGGCTATCTGGGGGATTTCGTGGTCATTGACAATTTTCAGGATTTCAACATTGAGAAGGTCTTCAAAAAGGGCGTTCTCATGGCGGAGAACGGCGTGATCCGGGACTTCCCCGCCCCGGAGATCGAGCCCTACCTCACCCAGCGGGCCCACAGCACCTTCCACCTGGGCCGCCTCACGGCGGAGGACTTCATGGACCGCCGCCCCCGGGGCATCATCGGCATGGTGGACGGGGAGATCACCACCCAGGACGCGGGCTACTCCGACCGCATCGACGTGGAGTACGACGTGCTGAAAATCGCCGTGGTGGAGCGGCACAAGAATACCCATCATATCGGCGTGGGCTTCATCCAGGGCTACGGGCTGAAATCCGGCGCGGTGGCCACCTCCATCTCCCACGACTCCCACAACATCATCGTGGTGGGCACCAATGAATCCGACATGGCCGCCGCCGTGAACCGGGTGGTGGACTTGAACGGCGGCATTGTGGTGTGGGACGGCGGCGCGCCCATGGCCGAGGTGCCCCTGGCCATCGCCGGCATCATGAGCGACGAGCCCCTGGAGACGGTGAATGAGAAGCTGGAGGCCGCCAAGGAGCAGGCCCACGGCCTGGGGGTGGGCCGGGGCATCGACCCCTTTATGACCCTGAGCTTCATGGCCCTGCCGGTGATCCCCTCCCTGCGGATCACCACCCGGGGCGTGTTCGATGTCAACAGCCAGAGCTATGTCTGATACTTTTTCTCGAGAGAAAAAGTATCCAAAAAGAGCTTTATCACGCTGCGCAGCCCGGTAATCCCCCAAGCCTCTGCGGCGGCAGCGAAAAGACGGCCCCGGAGCAACGCTCCGGGGCCGTTCCCTATTTTGCTCTCAGGGGCAGGAAGGACTGGAAATACCAGCTCCCGTTTTGATTTCTCAATGTCAGCACGGACGCGTCGCCCCACAGGCGGGCCGTGTCCTCCGAATACCAGCCGGAGATACATTGGAAACAGCCCTGGTCCATATCACTGACGAAGTTGTAGTACGCCTCGTACTCCGGGAGATAGCAAAGCGTCTCGCTCTTGGAATGCGCCTCCGCGCCGGGGCCGTCATAGGAATCGCCCAGATACTCCGTGGTGATGCCCATGTACTCTTTCAGACAGGCGTCCACATCCGCGCGGAGGTACTTGTGGATGGGCACCAGCATTTCCTCCCGCGCGGCGTCTCCAAAGGGCCAGCCCTCCGCCGCTTTCAGCGCCTCAAATTCCGCCTCTCCGGAAATCTCCTCCTGCGGCCAGAAGTGCCGCAGAAAGGCGGCCAGGTCCAGCTCCTCCCGCCAGCGGTAATAGCAGGAGACGAAACAGGTCAGCGGGTTCACAACGCTCACCCCGTCCCGCTCCAGGTCGGGTTCAAAGGCCGCGTTTACCTGCGCGACCTCCTCCGCCGTCAGGGGGACGGCCCCCTCCGGCAGGAAGGAGCGGATCAGCCACGTTCCCTCCCGGTTCTCCAGGGTCAGCACGGAATGGCCGCCGGTGAGCCGGGCCTCCTCGTCCGTGTACCAGCCGCTCTCACACTGAAAGACCCCGGGGCCGAAATCGCTGGTGGTGTTGTAGTAGGTCTGAAACGCCTCCAGGTAGAAAAGTCCGCTGGCCCACGGGGCGGTGAGGTCCGCCGTTGTGACCCCCGCGTGCTCCGTCAGGAAACGGTCCACCCGGTCTTTGGGAAACCAGTGGATGGGAACCGGCATGTCCTCCAGGGCCCGGTCCCGCTCAAAGGGCCAGTCCTCCAGGGCTGTCAGGGCATCGTACTCCTCCTGGCTCACCTTATCCCGAGCGTCATTTTCCTCCTCCGGCGGGGGGAACCAATACTCCAGGAACACCGACAGGTCGATCTCCTCCGGCGTCCGGTAATAGCAGGCGAAGAAGCTGTCCAGCGGGTTTGCCCAAGTCATGTTCGCCTCTTCATCAATGAAAACCGGTGTAAAGGCCTCGTTGACCCGCCCGATCTCCTCCGCCGTCAGGGGAGCGGCCCCCTCCGGCAGCTCTTCCGGGCCCTCCGGAATCTCCGGGGGCTCCGTCTCCGGGGCGGCGTCCGAGATTGGCGGGACCTCCGGCGGCGTCTCAACCGCCGTCGGGGCGCAGGCGGCCAGCAGCAGAGCCGCCAGCAGAAGCGGCAGGGACAGTCTCCACACTCGTTTCACGGCCGTCCGCCTCACCCGTTCTCAATGACCACCTGACACGCCCGCATGGCGGCCAGGGCGTTTTTGTGGCTCTCGATGGTCACCCCGGCGCAGCAGGCGGCGTCCACCACGATCTCCACCTCCGGCAGGAAGGACTTCACCAGCAGGGCGTTGGAGATCACGCAGACGTCGGTGCACAGCCCAATGAACACGGCCCGCTCCACCCCGGGCTGACCCTGCTTGCGCAGGTCCTCGTCCCGGGCCTTCAGCATGGCCCCCAGGTACCGGCTGCCGAAGCCGTGCTTGTCGATGACCGTCCGGCCCGCGGTATAGGCCGACAGCTGGGGGACCACCTCCCAGCCCTCCGTGCCCCAGATACAGTGGGGCACCGGGAGATTCCGGCCCTCCTGGGTCTCCAGGTAGTCGGGGCTGTGGGTGTCCCGGGTGAAGATGACCTCCTCCCCCCGCTCCAGTGCCTGGGCCACCCGGCGGGCCGCGTAGGGCACGATGGCCCTGGCCGCCGCCGTCCCCAGGGGCCCGGTGACAAAGTCGTTCTGCATGTCCACCACGATCAGATAGTTCATACTCCAAACCTCCCGGCGTTTTTTCCATTCTACCCCATTTGAAGATATTTTACAAGACTTTTCCCCCGGCCGGGGCTATACTGTCGCCGTGAAGGAGGCGCCGCCCATGGACGCAAGTACAAAAACCGTGGTCTTTGACCGCGTCTTACAGATCGAGGGCTACTGTTTCCGGGGGCTGACCCGGCCCTTCCCCACCCACTTCCACGGCCACTACGTACTGGGGCTGGTGGAGGACGGCGTCCGGACGCTGTCCTGTAAGGGCCGCACGTGGACCCTCCGCCCCGGCAGCCTCATGCTCTTAAACCCCGGGGAGAGCCACGCCTGCGCCCAGCGGGAGGGAACGCTGGACTACCGCAGCGCCAACGTGCCCATTGAGGCCATGCTGGCCCTGTCCCCGGGGCTGACGGCGGAGGGCGCTCTGCCCGTCTTTCCCGCGCCGGTGGTGGAGGAGCTCCCGCTGGCCCAGCAGTTTCAGGCATTTCACCGCCGCCTCATGGCCGGAAACAGCCCCGCCGCGGAGGAGGCCCTGCTGCTGTTCCTCTCCGCCGCCCTGGAGCCCGCCTCCTCCAGTCCCGCGCCGGACCCCTGCCGGGCGGAGGCCGCCGCGGCCCGGGCTTTTATCCGGGAACACTTTGCCCAGGGGATCACCCTGGACCAGCTCTGCCGCCATACGGGGCTCAGCAAGTCCACGCTGCTGCGGGCCTTCACCCGGGAGAACGGCATCACCCCCTACCGGTATTTGGAGACCGTCCGGGTCAATGAGGCCAAGGCCCTGCTGGAGCAGGGCGCGCCGCCTCTGGAGGCCGCCCTGAAAACCGGCTTTTCCGACCAGAGCCACTTCACCAACTGCTTCACCCGTCACATCGGCCTGCCGCCGGGGATGTACCAGAATATCCGAAACGAAGGAGGAAAGACCCATGGACTTTGAAACTGAGAAATGCGTCATCGTGGCGGACGGGCTCCTGCCCCCGGGGCTCATCGCCAACACCGCCGCCATTTTGGGCGTCACCCTGGGAAAAAATCTCCCGGAGGCCGTGGGGCCGGACGTGACCGACGGCTCCGGGACCGTTCATCCCGGAATCATCGCCTTTCCCGTGCCCATCCTGCGGGGAGACCGGGAGAGCCTCCGCGCTCTGCGGGAGAAGCTCCGCACGCCGCCCTTCTCCGCTCTCTTCGCCGCGGACTTCTCGGACCTGGCCCAGGGGTGCAGGACCTATGGGGAGTTTCAGGAGAAGATCGCCGCCGCGCCGGAGGAGGGACTTCAATACCTGGGCGTCGCCGTCTGCGGGGACAAAAAGCTGGTGAACCGGCTCACCGGCAGCCTGCCGCTGCTGCGGTAGAGAGGCGCGAAGCGCAGATAAAAGTTTTCGTCCACCTTTTTCAAAAGGTGGTGGGGGCCGGGGCAAAGCCCCGGGCGCGCCGCGCGCGGCGCGAAATTCCTATCCCCCGTACATATATGCGAAGCATCAAAAGTCCCTCAGCTGAGAACGTCTTTGCCGCAAAGCGGCAAACAGTGTCCCCTGCCCACGCTCCAGCTCCCCTCTACGCCCTTTATGCATCGACCCTCACATAATAGAGCGGACGCCCCCAAAACCGGAGGCGTCCGCTTTATCCTATAAGGGCTTCACCCACGCGTTTTTCCCTCTTTGCTCAAACCCGCAGGGGCGTTGCCCCCGCACCCCCACCGCCCTTTGAAAAGGGCGGCCCTAAACTTTAACTTCTCTCCTATTTTACCCGCTCCAGCATCTCAACATACTTGTCCGCGTGCTCCAGCAGGTCCGCCTCGCCCAGATAGGACGCGTCAAGCACCTGCCCGCCCCGGCGCAGCAGCAAAAACTGCCAGCCCTTCGCGTCATCCCGCCAGTACCACGCGCTGTCCGCTCCCGGCACCGCCGCCTGCTCCGGGCGGTCTCCGGCGTCCATCACATTGGACCACCGCTTCAGCATCTGCGCCTCCAGATTTACCGCCATATAGGGAATGCGGAGGCTGTAATACTCCGTGCTGCAGCGGGGCCCATCATCGTCCTCCTCCAGGTGCTCATAGTCCCCCTCCATTGTCCACCACACGGACTTTCCCCAGACACTGTGGAAGTCCAGGGCCTCCGCCTCCCCCTCCGCCGGGGTCCCCAGCTCCGCCAGGGAGACATACGGCACCGGCTCGTCATATTGGGATACCGGCAGATAGTGCCGGCGGGAGCCGTTGAAGTGGAACAGGCTGACGATCATCACCAGGATCACCAGCAGCCGCAGCCCCTCAAACAGCCAGGCCCGCGCCCAGGCCCGCGCCCAGGCCCGCCGCCAGGACCCCCGCTGGGGCGCCGGCTCCTCCGACCGCAGCCGCCGGGTGAACCGGACCAGCCGCGCCGTGCGGCTGACGACGTGGAGGCACGTGAGGACATAGAGACCCAGAAACAGGGTCGTGCCGGAATCTCCCCTCTCCAGCAGATACTCCCGGGGGCGCACCCACGCCCCCAGCAGTATCACCCCCAGTATCAAAGTGATCGTGGGCACCAAGACCAGCAGATCCCGCCGCCTGCGGCGCAGAAGAACGTCATACTCCTCCCTCCGCAGGGCCTGGTCCGTGTCCAGCTCCGGGGCGGCGGGGTCGTCGCACCGCCAGATGCGAAACTCCGGCTCCATGCTGGATACGCTCCAGCTGGCGATGGTGGCGCACACAAAGGTCCAGCCCATCTCCCGGTAGGCCTCCCGGGTGTCCTGGTCCGGGACGCCCGCCTCCCCCCGCACGGGCTGGAGGCGGTAGCGCACGTTCTCACGCTTCTCACCCTGCACGAATTTCACCAGGCTCCGCCCGTAGAGCTCCAGATACCATCCCCTGGCGGCCCAGTCCTCCAGCCACGCCTGCACGGCGGGCACGTCCATGGGGTCCAGCGCCAGTCTCCTCATGTGGATTCCTCCTCTCCCGTCTCCCGCCGTCCGTTGTCCACGCAGCGGCACATCTTCTCCAGCTCCCGCCGGAACATCTCCCGGCCCGCGTCCGTGATCCGGTACACCCGCATCCGGCCCTGGACCCAGCTCTCCCGGATCAGCCCCTCGTCCTGAAATTTCCCCAGAATGGCGTACAGCGTCCCCGGGCCCAGGGCCACCCGGCCCTCCGTCAGCTGCCGGACGTAGGCGGCGATCTCCGTGCCGCACCGCTCCTGCCGCCACAGGGCCAGCAGGACATAGAACATACTCTCCGTCAGGGATTTCAGCGGCTCCCTTGCCATGGCGGCCCTCCTCCCGCGGCTCAATATCGCCTCACGATATTACCTGTTTTCAGTATAATATCGTTACGCGATATTGTCAACCCAAAATTGAGGGCTGGAAGCCGTGCCCATTTCTGACAGGTTTTGAGGGTTGCCTCCCGCCCCCGGTCTCCGGTATGATGATGGTGAAGTACAGGAAATTTTGCGGAAAGGAAGGGATGTATGAAAGGGCAGAAACATCCGAGGCCATGGCGTTTCCCCGGCAGGGCCCTGGTCCTGGGCCTGCTGGCGGCGCTGGTTCTGGCCGTTCCCGCCGGAGCCGTGCGTACGGTGCCCGTCCAGATCGACGGCACGGAGCTGGAGGCCGTCTGCCACCTGGAGGGCGGCGTCACCTACGTCCCCCTCCGGGCGCTGCTGAACGCCCTGGGGGGCTGGGAGGTCTCCTGGGACAAGGGCCAGCGGGCGGCGGTGGCCGTCTCCGGCTCCTCCCGCCTGACGGCCAGCCCGGCGAAGGGCGCCGTGACGGTGGACGGCCGGACCCGCTCCGGCAGGGTCTACGTCCAGGAGGGCGTCACCTATGTGCCCCTGCGGACCGCCGTGGAGCTGCTGGGGGGCGGCGTGGAGTGGGACGCCTATTTCCAGGGGGCCGCCGTCACCTCCCCGGGCGCGGAGCACAACGCGGCGGACTTCTACTGGCTCAGCCGGATCATCAGCGCCGAGAGCCGGGGCGAGCCCCTGGAGGGGCAGATCGCCGTGGGCAACGTGGTGCTGGAGCGGGTGGAGAGCGAGGACTTCCCGAACAGCATCCCGGAGGTGATCTTCCAGTACGCCGACGGCGTGGTGCAGTTCGAGCCCGTGGAGAACGGCACCGTGTACCTGGACCCCACCGAGCAGTCCGTAGAGGCCGCCCGGCGGACCCTGCGCGGGGAGAAGTCCCTGGAGGGGGCCATGTTCTTCTACGCCCCGGCCCTGTCCGAGGGCGTGTGGATCAACGACAACCGGACGTACCTCGCCACCATCGGCTGCCACCGGTTCTACCTCTGAGAAACTGCGGGAAACGGACAAAACCCGCCGGAATCCGCCGGCAGCGGTCATTTGGACTGCCGCCGGCGGACTTTTTTTGTAAAAACCGTAGAAATTTTTCTGAAATCTCTTTTTTTATTTCGGCAACTTCGCCCTTGTGTAAAGCGGCTGTTTTTCGGTATCCTAATAGATGAAAACTTTTCCACTCTAATCAAGAAAAGGGGCGGCATCCTATGCTGAAGAGCGAGTATTTACAGCGCGTATACACACAGGTCATCACCCGGGACCCCGACCAGCGGGAGTTCCACCAGGCGGTGCTGGAGGTCCTGGAGAGCCTGGACCTCATTGTGGATAAGCATCCGGAGTACGAGGAGCACGGCATCATCGAGACCTTCGTGGAGCCCGAGCGCATGATCTGCTTCCGGGTGCCCTGGGACGACGACCAGGGCCGCGTCCACGTGAACCGGGGCTACCGCATCCAGTTCAGCTCCGCCATCGGGCCCTACAAGGGGGGCCTCCGGTTCCACCCCACGGTGAACCTGTCCATCCTGAAATTCCTGGGCTTCGAGCAGATCCTGAAAAACAGCCTCACCGGCCTGCCCATGGGCGGCGCCAAGGGCGGCAGCGACTTCGACCCCAAGGGCAAGAGCGACGCCGAGGTTATGCGCTTCTGCCAGAGCTTCATGACGGAGCTCAACCGCCACATCGGCCAGTTTGTGGACGTGCCCGCCGGTGACATCGGCGTGGGCGCCCGGGAGATCGGCTACCTCTTCGGCCAGTACCGCCGGGTCCGGGGCAGCTATGACGCCGGCGTTCTCACCGGCAAGGGCCTCTCCTTCGGCGGCTCCCTGGTGCGCACCGAGGCCACGGGCTACGGCCTGTGCTACCTCACCGAGGAGATGCTCAAATGCATGAAGAAGGAGAGCTTCGCGGGCAAGACCGTGGTGATCTCCGGCAGCGGCAACGTGGCCATCTTCGCCACGGAGAAGGCCACTCAGCTGGGCGGCAGGGTGGTGGCCCTCAGCGACTCCAACGGCTACATCCACGACCCCAAGGGCATCGACCTGG
>CANRYZ010000020.1 GCA_947644365.1 uncultured Oscillibacter sp.
CCATAGCCGCCGGGCGGGACCCGGCGGCCCCCCTCAACGGCGCGGCCCTGCGGGGCCTGGGAGGCCTGGCCGCCGATTACAGCGACGGCGAGATCGACCTGCTGGTGCGGGGCGGCGTGACGCCCCTGGAGAGCGCGGCGGGGGTGATCTCCCCGGTGCGGGGCATCACCACCCGGACCACCACCGGCGGCGCGGCGGACGCCACCTGGCGGGAGCTGACCACCGTGCTCATCGCCGACGACGTGATCCCCTCCATCCGCAGCGCCCTGCGGAGCCGGTTCTCCCGGGCCAAGAACACGGCCCGGAACCGGGGGGCCATCCGCTCCCAGGTGATCGTGGAGCTGGAGAAGAAGGCGGCGGCGGAGATCATCGACGGCTACGGGGACGTGACGGTATCCGCCTCCCCCGACGACCCCACGGTGTGCCTGGTGGAGTTCGGCTTCGCCGTGGCCCACGGGCTGAACCAGATCTATCTGACGGTACACATCACGGTATAAGGAGGACAAGGGATGGAGACAAAGGGATTCCCCACCAGCGCGGACATCTACCTGGAGCTGGACGGCAGAAAGGTGGCGGTGGTGCAGGGGTACACCGCCAGGGCCTCCAAGTCCTCCCGGTTCGTGGAGGCCTTCGGAGAGCGCGAGCCGGTGGCCGCCATCAACGGCCAGCGGACGTACACCCTGGAGCTGACGCGGCTCTATGCCACAGACGACGCCGTATCCGACGGCATCAGCTTCTACGACCTGGAGGACTTCTCCCTGGTGATCTGCAAGCCGGACCGGAAGGTGATTTACAGCGGCTGCCAGTGGAGCGGCATCCAGGAGGAGGGACAGCTCAACGCCATGGTAGCGGAGAAGGTGACGCTGGCCGCCTCCAGACGCATTGAGACCACGGCATGAGGGACATCGACGAGCTGCGGCCGCTGACGGCGGGGAGGCTGCTGGCGCTGTGGCGGGAGGCCCGGGAGTCGTCGGAGGACCCGCTGGAGCGGGCCCTCCTCTGCAACGCCGGGATCGCGGCGGCCTGCTGCTTCCGCCGGGGGAAGCCGGTCTTTGCGGACAGGCAGGCGGCGCTGGCGGCCCTGACGGGCCGCCAGCTGGAGCGGCTGCTGCTGCGCCTGGCGGAGGCGGAGCCCGCTCCGGCGGGGACGGAGGCGCTTTCGGAGGCAACGGGAAATCCGGCCTTTGACCAGAGGCGCTTTGACGCGCTGCGGGAGGGCTGAGGGATGGACTATATCCAGGAGGAGCTGCGGCGGCAGCGGGCGGCGCTGGCGGGCCTGCTGCTGGGCGGCACGCCCCGCCGGAGCGAGGGGGACCACGGGGACGGCGGAGGCGCTCCGCCGCCTCCAAGGAGCTCCGGCGGACAGCCGGAGGCCGTGACCGCCGGGGCGGCCTCCCTCTCGAAGGGGAGGCGGGCGCTGTTCCCGGCGGAGGGAGGCGGCGAGAGTCCTCGCTCCCAGGCGGGGGGCCTGACGGCCCCGGAGGCGGAGGCGCTTTGGCGGTCCGCCTCTGCCGGAGAGGGCTTTTCCGTAAAACCCGGGCGGCGGGGCTCCGTCCGGTTGGAGGAGGCGGCCTTGTCCGCTTTGGCCGGCGGCGGAACGGAGGCCCCGGGTCTCCCGGGGCCTCAGGGGAGCGCCGGAGGCGCCGTCCCGGAGCGGACGGCGGCGGAGTTCCTTCCGGTGGAGAGCGGCGGCGGCTCCGTCGGGGCGGAGGCGCTGTCCCGGGCGTTCCAGCGGGACGCCCGCCGGTATGACGGGGGCTTTTCCCTATACTGAGCCCTTTTGTCCGGGCCCGGGAAGCAGCGGCCCGGCAGGCAGCAGACTTTTGGAAAGGGGGAGGTCTTACGCATCTGACATCCATGCGCTACAAGGATTACACCTGGCCCCACAACCCGGAGATCTACACGGTGGAAAACCGCCGCCGTGTGGCGGTGCACAGGGTCCCCTTCGGCCCCTGCGTCTTTCAGGAGCTGGGGGGCTCCTACCGGATTCTGCGGGGGGAGGGGGAGTTCACCGGGCCGGACGCCTACGACCAGTTCCGGCAGCTGGAGGCGGTGTTTCAGGAGGGCGGCCCGGGGCAGCTGGCGCACCCGGTCTGGAGGGTCCAGCGGGCCTACTTCGTCTCGCTGAGGGCCGAGGAGCGGCCCCTGCCGGACTATGTGCGGTACAGCTTTGAGTTCTGGGAGGACCGCGGCGGCTACGGCGGCGGCCTGACGGAGCGCGGCGGCGAAACGCCGTCCCGCCCGGGGAGCCAGACCGGAGGCGGCGGGAGCCGGGCCGTCCACATTGTGAAAAAGGGGGATACCCTCTGGGGCATCGCCCGGCAGTACGGCGCGGCGCTGACGGACCTCATCGCCGCCAACCCTCAGATCAAAAACCCCAACCTGATCTATCCGGGAAACGAGGTGAGGCTGCCGTGACGGGACGGATCTTCACCTGCGATCACCGGGTCTACGACCTGCCGGAGCTGCTGGAGTGGGAGGTGGTCCACACCGGGACCGTGCCCTGCGACAGCTACTCCGTGACCTTCCTCTACGACAGGAGCATGGCGGAGGCGCTGCGCCTGGCGGCGGGCTTCGCCGCCATAGACCGGGGAACGGTCATGCTGCGGGCCGTTGTGGACGAATACGCCGTGGAGCTGGGGAGCGCGGGGCTGACGGCCACCGTCGCCGGGCGGGGGTACGCCGCCCGGCTGCTGGACAACGAGTCCCGGCCCCTGACCTACCAGGCGGCCACCCTGGCGGAGATCGTGCGGAGCCATGTGACCCCTTACGGCATCGCCGCCGGAGAGGTGGCAGACGTGCGGGCAGGCTCCGTCTACACCGTGCCGGCGGGGGTAAGCCAGTGGAAGGCCCTGGAGGGCTTCTGCCGGACCTACGGCGGCTTCTCCCCCCGGTTCTCCCGGGACGGGAAGCTGCTGGCCGCGCCGGAGGGGAGCGGCGCGAGGCGGCTCTCCATCGGCGACGGGGACCCTGTGCTCTCCTGCGTTCTGCGGGAGGACCACTACGGCGTGCTGACGGAGGCGCTGGTCATCGACAAGACCAGAAACACCTGCCACAGCGTGAGGAACGAGGACATGATCCGCCGGGGCGGCCAGTGCCGCCGGGTGATATACACCCCGGGTCAGAGCACCTGGGACGCCATGCGCTACACGGGGGAGTACCAGATCCGGCGGTCCATGGAGGACGAGCGGACGGTGACGGTGCGCCTGCCCGGCAGCTTTCCCGCCTTTCCGGGAGACCGGGTGGACCTGCGGCTGGACCGGATAGGCCTCTCCGGCTCTTTCCGGGTGGCGGAGGCGGTGAACGCCTTCTCGGCGGAGCGGGGCGCCACGGCGGCGCTGACATTGAAGGGAGGACGAGGGGATGTGGCTCTCCAGTAAGATGCGGCCGGCTCCGGCCACGGCGGACGCCGACCTGGGCGTTACCACCATCGCCGGGGACAGCGTGGGCGTGATGACCCGGGGCGAGGTGCGGACGGTGCCCGTCTACGGCCCCGGCGGCTATGTGTGGATGCCGGAGAGCGGCGGGGCGGTGCTGGTCATCAAGGGCGGCCCCGGCGGCGAGGAACAGTGCGTGTGCGGCATGAAACAGCCCGCGCCCCCGGAGGATATGCGGCCCGGCGAGGTGCTGGTGTACGGCCCCGGCGGAAACTCCGTGTACCTGAAAAGAGACGGCACGCTGGTACTGCGGGGCGAGGTGTGCGTGGAGGGGGCCCTATGGATCAACGGCACGGCCTGCTCCCCCTGCCAGTGCGGAGAGGAGCTGGTGTGACGTGGAGCTGAGACTGCGGAACGGAGACTATGTGCCCGACGGCGTGGGCGGACTGCTGCGGGCGGAGGGGCGGGAGGCCCTCTTGCAGCGGGTGCTGTTCAAGCTGACGGCCCGGCGGGGGGCCTTTCCCTTTCTGCCGGAGCTGGGCAGCCGCCTGCACCAGCTGGGGAAGGTCCCCCCCGCCCAGCGGCAGGCCGCGGCGGTGCAGTACGCGGCGGAGGCCCTGGAGGGCGAGGCGCTGACCGTGGAGTCCGCGGCGCTGTCCCCCGGGGCGGAGGGCTCCATGGCCCTGACGGTAAACTGCCTCTGGCGGGGGGAGCCCCTGCCGGTGACCATTGAGATCGTATAGAGAGGAGACGACGGGTGAAAAGCGTTGACGAGATCTACCAGGAGCTGCTGGCGGCCTTTGCACAGCGGGCCGGATTCGTGCCCGGGGACGCCTGCGACCTGGCGGTGCGGCTGTACGCCGCGGCGGCTCAGATCCAGGCTCTGGACATCCAGGCGGAATGGGTGCTGGACCAGAGCTTTCCCCAGACGGCCCAGGGCGTGTACCTGGACCGGCACGCGGCCATGCGGGGGCTGAGCCGCCTGCCGGCCTCCAGGGCCGCCGGGACCCTGCGGTTTTCCGTGAGCTCGCCCCCGGCCATGCCGGTGGACATCCCGGCGGGAACCGTCTGCATGACGGCGGACGAGCGGCGCTTCCAGACCACGGACAGCGTGACGCTGGAGGCGGGCAGGCTCTACGCGGACGCTCCGGCGGAGGCTCTGGAGGGCGGAAGCGGCGGCAACGCCGTGGCGGGAGCCATCCGGTTTCTCACCGCCTGTCCCGTGGCGGTAACGGCCTGCGTGAATCCCGCGGCCTTCTCCGGCGGCAGCGACGCCGAGGACGACGAGACGCTGCGAAAACGGGTGCTGGAGAGCTACCGGCGGCTGCCCAACGGCGCCAACGCCGCCTGGTACGAGCAGACCGCCATGAGCCACGAGGGCGTGGCGGCGGCCCGGGCCGTCGGCCGGGCCCGGGGCGTCGGGACGGTGGACGTGTACATCGCCGGGGAGAACGGCCTGCCCGGCGCGGCCCTGCTGGAGGAGGTCCAATCGGATCTCCAGGAGCGGCGGGAGATCGCCGTGGACGTGAGGGTGAAAGCCCCCAGGGTCGTGCCGGTAAACGTCAGCGCCGCCGTGGCCGTCCGGGAGGGCGCGGACCCCAGCCAGGTCATCGCCCAGGCGAAGCTGGCCGTGGCCAGCCTCTTCACCGGGCGGATGCTGGGCCGCCCGGTGCGGCTGGCGGAGCTGGGCAGCCGCCTGTACAGCCTGGAGGGCGTGGAGAATTACCGCCTTCTGTCGCCGGCGGCGGACCTGGCGGCCAGCGACACGGTGCTGCCGACGCTGGGCGCCCTGACCGTGACGAAACTGGAGGCGTGAGACATGTACGAGGCGTATTTGCGGCAGCTGCTCTCGCCCCTGGGCGTCTACGACCTGAGCGGCGGCTCTGTGAACGGCGGGGAGCTCCACGCCCTGGGGCAGGTCCTGGACCGGACCGCCCGGAGACTGGAGACCGTGGAGCGGGAATCCGTCACCGCCACGGCGGAGGGCGAGGGCCTGGACCGCCGGGAGGCCCCCTTCGCCCGGCGGCCCGCCGCCGTCACGGCCGCGGAGCGGCGGGAGGCCATCGCGGCCCTGCTCCAGATCGACGGGGACAGCCTGACCCCCTCCGCCATCAACCGCTGCCTCCAGGGCTGCGGCATCCGGGCCGAGGCCCAGGAGGTGGACACGGGGCACCTGCGGGTGGTCTTTCCCGGGGTGAACGGCGTTCCGGCGGAATTTGAGCAGATCGAAAAGATCATTCTGGACATCCTGCCCTGCCACCTGGAGGTGGAGTTTTACTTCCGGCTCCTGACCTGGGAGGAGTGCGAACGGGTCAGGTACACCTGGTCGGCGGTGGAGGCGGCGAAGCACACCTGGACGAGTTTTCAGCTGGCGATACCGCCGGAGGTCTGAGGGGCGCGGAGTTTCGTGAAAAGGGGAAACGCCCTTTTATTTCCAAGGCGCGCAAACCGCAAAAATCAGCATTACCCCGGCCGCGGGTGTAGGCCTTGTTTGATAAATGGCAGAATACCCAACGGCGAGAGCTTTTTTCGCCAATCAAGGCGATTTGACGCCGCCATACTTTGTGTATGGCAAGGAAAATCAACGCAGAGTGGCGGAAAAAGATCCGCCGTTTGGGCGTTTTGACATTTTTCAAACAAGGCCTAATGCTGATTTTTCTATTTCCGATCGCGGCGATCACAGGTGGATTCCCGGGCCGCCGGGACTTTTTACAGTTTTTACAGTGTCGAAAATCCGCATAACCGGCGGGCTTCTGCGCAACCTGAGACGGAATTCCGAAATTGACAGGAGGTCCTTATGAGACAACGACCAAACCGCTACTGGGCCGCGATCCTGGCGCCCCTGGCGCTGCTCGCCCTGGCCCTCTTCCCGTACCGGCCCTCCGGCGCCGCCCTGCCGGCCTCCTCCCCCGCCGCGGTGCCGGCGTCCACGGACAACTGGGGTCTCTCCTTCCAGACCGAGGGTGCGTGCCCGGTGGGAAACGCCACGGCGGAGCAGCTGGCCCGGTACGACGCCTATTTTGTGGGCGACACCTCCCAAAAGGTCATCTACCTGACCTTTGACTGCGGCTATGAGAACGGCTACACGGAGCAGATCCTGGATGCTCTGAAAAAACACCGGGCCCCCGCCGCCTTCTTCGTGGTGGGCAACATGATCGAGACCGCGCCGGACATCATCCGCCGCATGGCGGAGGAGGGCCACATCGTGGGCAACCACACCTTCCACCACCCGGACATGTCCAAGATCTCCGACCAGGGGGCCTTCCGAAAGGAGCTGGACGACCTGGCGGCGCTGTACAGGGAGACCACGGGCCGGGACCTGCCCAACTACTACCGTCCGCCCCAGGGGAAGTACAGCGAGGAGAACCTGCGGCAGGCCCAGGCCCTGGGTTACAAGACGGTGTTCTGGAGCCTGGCCTACGTGGACTGGTACACCGACAACCAGCCCACGCCGGAGCAGGCCTACGCCAAGCTCCTGCCCCGCATCCACGACGGGGCCGTGGTGCTGCTGCACTCCACCTCCAGGACCAACGCCGAGATCCTGGACGACCTTTTGACCAAGTGGGAGGACATGGGCTACACCTTCGCCTCCCTGGACCAGCTGCCGCCCTGCGGCGGCGCGTGAAAAAGCAGCCCGCGAGGGCTGCTTTCTACGCTTTCTGCCGCTTTACGAAATCGTGGATGCGGGCGAAGGTCTCCTCGCTGAGGTCGTGCTCCACCTTGCAGGCGTCCGCCGCCGCGTTCTCCGCCGAGACCCCCAGCAGCGTAAACAGCTCCGTGAGCGTCCTGTGGCGGTGGTAGATGCGGCTGGCGATCTCCATTCCGCTCTCATTGAGGGTAATCAGGCCGTCCGCCGCCATGGAGATGTACCCGTTCTCCCGCAGCTTCTTCATGGCGATGCTGACACTGGGCTTGGAGTACCCCAGCTCGTTGACGACGTCGATGGAGCGCACGGCTCCCCGCCGCTCCCGCAGGATCAGGATGGCCTCCAGATAATCCTCCGCGGACTCGTGGATGGTCATGGGCGGTCCCCCCTTTCATCATAGGACTATGTTATCAAGTTTGCCCCCGGATTGCAAGTCAAACTTGCCGCCGGGGGCGGCGGGAAAAAATTTTGCAGAAATGAAAAATTCCTGTTGACAATTGGGGGAGGGCCTGTTATACTATCAACTGTTCCGGCGAGTGAACGGCGCCGGGGCGGATAGATGGGGGTATAGCTCAGCTGGGAGAGCGCTTGAATGGCATTCAAGAGGTCAGCGGTTCGATCCCGCTTATCTCCACCAAAAAAAGAGAGACACGCTGTGCGTGTCTCTCTTTTTTTGGCGTCCTGCCGCGGCAGAGCTCCCGCCGGGACCGTAAAATCCCAACGGGAGCTCTGTTCCGCACATTCATACTAGAATCCATTAAAAAGCTTGAAAAGCTTTTTATAGCGCCGAAGGCGCGTTGGATTCTTATGAGACGTGCTTTGCGCCATTTTGGCGCAAAACAGAAACGCATTCTGCGTTTCCATTTCAAATAAAACTAAATAGTTTTATTTGAAATTAGTATCACATGGGGAGGAGCGGCTCACTCCTTCAGGCGGAATTTCGCCACCATCTCCCGCAGCATCGCCGCCTGGCCGGAGAGCTCCTCGCTGGCGGCGGCGCTGGCCTCCGCCGTGGCCACGTTGCTCTGCACCACGGTGGAGATCTCTCCGATGCCGTGGGTGATCTCCTCCGTATTGGCGGCCTGCTGCCGGGCGTACTCCGCGATGCCGCCGATGAGGCTGCTCATCCTGTCGGCCTGGGTCACCACCGCCAGCATGGACTCCGACGTGTCCTGGGCCGCCCGCACGCCCTCGTCCATGGATTCCACCGTCTCGCTCAGAAGGACCGTGGTCTCCTGGGCCGCCTTGGAGGACTTTCCGGCCAGGTTGCGAACCTCGTCCGCCACCACCGCGAAGCCCTTGCCCGCCGCGCCGGCCCGGGCGGCCTCCACGGCCGCGTTCAGCGCCAGGATGTTGGTCTGGAAGGCGATGTCCTCAATGGTCTTGACGATCTTGTTGATCTCCGCCGACTTGCCGCTGATCTTCCGGATGGCCTCGGTGAGATTCTCCATCTTGCCGCTGCTGGTCAGGAGGCCGTCCTTCACCGCGCCGGCGATGCGGTCCGCCTCCCGGGCGCCCTGGGCGATCTTATGTACGCTGTCGGACACCGCGTCGATATGGCCCGCCAGGGTCTCCACCTCGGCGGCCTGCTCCGTGGACCCCTGGGAGAGGGTCATGGCACCGCCGGAGACCTGCTCCGCCCCGGAGGCCACGTCCCTGGAGGCGGCGCGCAGCTGCCCCATGGTGCCGTTGAGGGACCGGGAGATCTCCTCCAGGGAGCTCTTGATCTTGGCGAACTCCCCGGTGTAGTCGTTTTGCAGGGAGAAGGCCAGATTGCCCGCCGCGATCTCGTACAGCGTGCGGGAGATCTCGTCGATATACCGCACGTAGTCCCGCAGGCGGACCGTCACCCGGTTGAAATCGTCCGCCAGCACTCCCAGCTCGTCCTTGGACTGGTAGTGGATCTCCTGCTCCAGCTGTCCCTCGGCAATCCGCGTGGCCGCGCGGCTCAGCTCCGCCACAGGACGGCCGATGACCCGCCGCACCTGGATCACCACCAGCAGCAGCATCAGCACAATGGCCAGCGCCGCCACCACCAGCATGGCCGCCGCCAGCTGGTAGAGGTCCCGCAGCACCTCGCCCCGGGACACATACGCCACGGCCTTCCAGTCGCTGCCCGGCACGTCCGCCACCTGGACATAGGTGTTGTCATAGATGGTGAGCCCCGTCTTCCCCGCCAGAATCTGCTCCCTGGCGTAGGCGTAAAGCCCGGAGTCCACATCGTCCAGCTTCTTCCCGGTCATCTCCGCCTCCCGGTGGCCGATGATGGTGTCCGTACGGGTGTCCACCAGGAAGATGCCGCCGGTCTCCTCCAGCCGGACCCCGCTGACGATCTGGGAGATGGAGTCCAGATAGACGTCCGCCGCCGCCACGCCGCGGACGGCGCCGCTCCGGGTCTTGAGCACGCCGGAGGCGCCCACCACGTAGGACTGGCTGTCCTCGTCAAAGTAGACGTCGCCCAGGATGAAATCCTCCGACTGGACGCCGTTCTGGTACCAGGACTTGGACAGGGCGTCGAAGTCCGGCCCCGGCACGAAGGAGGCGTGGTACAGCGACCCGTCCGTCAGGGCCACATACAGGCCCGCCGGGTAGGAGCTGTCCGGGTCCACGGTGTGCTTGATGTACGCCTCCATGGCCGGCACGTCCATATCCCCGTACTGGATGGTGTCCCGCTCCATCTCCAGGGCGGTCAGCGTCCGGTTCATCCAGGCGCTGGTCTCCTGGAGCGTCCTCTCCGTAGTGGCCCGGATCAGGTTCTCGCTCTTCTCCAGCAGCGCGTGGGACATCTGGACATACACCACCGCCAGCAGCACCGCTACCGCGATGACCACGCTTCCAATAATGGCGGACACCAGCTTTCCCGTAATGCCCCAGCGTCCCCGGGCCGCGCCCGTCCGGGGCGCTTTCTCTCTCTTCTTTCCCATACTGTCATTTCCCCTTATCGATCATTTTCCGCGGCCTGCGCCTCACGCGGCCGTGTCGTCCCCGCCGCCGAAAGGCCGTGCCCTCTCTCAGGGCCGCGGCCGCAGCACGCGGATATTATAGCAGACGCAGCCGGAAAGCACAAGTCATTCCAGCGGCGATTTCAAACAAACACGGCCTGGACCAGCAGCATGTACAGCGCCGTCCCCCCGGCGATGGACAGCAGCACGTTCCCCCGCCATCGGTGGAGCAAAACCACCGCCGACACCGCCAAAACCTCCGGCGCGCCGTGGGGCGGAGCCGTCCAGGCCACGTCCTTCATGCAGTAGACCACCAGCAGCCCCATCATGGCCGCCGGCAGCAGGCGGCCCAGGTCCGTCACCGCCCGCGGGGGCTCCCGGCTCTCCGGGAACAGCAAAAAGGGCAGCCAGCGGGTCAGCTGGGTCCCGGCGGCCACGGCCAGGATGATGCCCAATGTCTCCATCGGCGTCAGGCGCACAGTCTCTTCCTCCCTCCCAGCAGCACGGCCAGCACCAGGACCATGGCGGGGATCACCATATTCTCCGCCCCGCACACCGTCAGGCTCGCCGCGGCGCAGGCCAGGCTGGCAGCCCCGGCGGGGCGGTTCTCCCGGCGCTTCCACTGCTCCAGAAACAGCACCACAAACAGGGCCGTCAGGGCGAAGTCCATGCCCTTTGTATTAAATGTAAGGAGATTGCCCAGCAGACCTCCCGCGGCGGTGCCGGCCACCCAGTAGGCATAGTCCAGCAGGGAGACGCAGAGATAGTACCACTTCCGGTCGGCCTCCGGGGGCGGCTCCAGAGAGGAGACCAGGGAGAAGGTCTCGTCGCAGAGGGTGTAGATCAAAACGGCCCTGATCTTCCCCAGGCCCCTGTACTTGTCCAGCAGGGCCAGACCGTAGAACATGTGCCTGGCGTTGATCATGACGGACAGCAAAAAGGCCTGGATGGGGTCGAAGGCGGCGGTCAGCAGCGTGATGGCCACAAACTGCATACTGCCGCCGAAGGCCACGGCGCTCATGAGGGTGGACCACAGCGGGCCGTAGCCCTTGGACTGCATGAGGACGCCGTAGGCCAGTCCCAGGCAGAGGAACCCCGTCATCACGGGGATGGTGGCCGGGAAGGCCGCCCGCAGGGCGGCGCGGCGGGGCGTGAGATTTTTCATAACGGCTCCTAATACTAGAATCCATTAAAAAGCTTGAAAAGCTTTTTATAGCGCCGAAGGCGCGTTGGATTCTTATGATCAGTATAAGACACGGGAATTTTGAAGGGGCGGCGCTGACTCCCTTTGATTTCTTTCCTCTCAAGAAAAAGAGCGCGCGCCCGCTCGTTTTGCCAATTTTCAAATGAGGCCTGCCGCAAAAGGCGCTTTCCCCGCCCTCGGGCGGGGAAAGCTGTTTGCCGGTCTCTGCATGGCCGCCGTCTGCGGCGGCCTCGCAGGGGCGCCGCCCCTGCACCCCGCCGCCTTTTGAAAAAGGCGGGCGAAAACTTTTTGCCGCCCTACATCTTTTCGGGAGCGTCCACGCCGATGAGCTTCAAGCCGTTGCGCAGCACAACGCGGGCGTCGTCCGCCAGCTTGAGCCGGGCCGCCTGGACCTCCGGCGCTTCCCCCTTGATGCGGCAGGCGGTGTAGAACCGGTGGAAGCACCCCGCCAGATCCTGGAGGCAGCGGTTGATGTGGCTGGGGTCGTAGCTCCGGGCGGAGAGCTTGATCTCCTCGCAGAATTGGGCCATCTGCTTCATCAGAGCCCTCTCCGTCTCCCCGGAGAGCAGGGACATGTCCACATCCGCCTGGGCGGGGACCGTCGCCCCCTCCTCCCTCATGGCCCGCAGCAGCGAGCAGATCCGGGCGTGGGCGTACTCCACGTAGTAGATGGGGTTCTCGCTGTCCTCCCGGACGGCCAGCCCCAGGTCAAAGTCCATCTGGGTGTCCGGCTTGGCGTTGAAGAACCACCTCGCGGCGTCCACCGGGATCTCGTCCAGCAGGTCCGAGAGGCTGATGGCCTTGCCCGTGCGCTTGCTCATGCGCACCACGTCGCCGTCCCGCAGGAGCTTGACCAGCTGCATCAGTACGATGTCCAGCCGCTCCGTGCCGTTCAGGCCCAGGGCGTCCAGGGCACCCTTCAGACGGGCCACGTGGCCGTGGTGGTCCGCGCCCCAGATGTTGATAACCCGGTCAAAGCCCCGGACGGCGAATTTGTTGCGGTGATAGGCGATGTCCGCAGCGAAGTACGTGTAGAACCCGTTGGCCCGGCGGAGCACGTCGTCTTTCAGGTCCAGCTTCTCCACGTCCTTCTCCCGCTTCCCCGCTTTGAGCAGGTTCTCCCGGAGGATGTCCGCGGTTTTCAGCCACAGCGCGCCGTCCTTCTCATAGGTCCAGCCCCGGTCCGCCAGCAGCTGGACCGTCTCGGCCACGTAGCCGCTCTCGTGGAGGGTGGACTCGTAAAACCAGTTGTCGTACTCGATCTTGTACCGCCGGAGGTCGCTCTTCATCTTGGGCAGGTTCACGCTGAGGCCGTACTGGGCCAGGGTCTCCTGCCGCTCCGCCTCCGGGGCGTCCGCCAGCTTGTCCCCATTGCGCTCATAGTAGGCCCGGGCCAGGTCCCGGATGTCCTCTCCCTGGTAGCCGTCCTCCGGGAAGGGCACCGCGTCCTCCCCCCGGATGAGCTGGAGATACCGGGCCTCGATGGAGTGGGCGAATTTGTCGATCTGGTGTCCGGCGTCGTTGACGTAAAACTCCCTGGTCACCTCCGCCCCGGAGGCCGCCAGCACCGCCGCCAGGGTGTCCCCCAGCACGCCGCCCCGGGCGTTGCCCATGTGCATAGGGCCGGTGGGATTGGCGGAGACAAACTCCACCATGATTTTCTGGCCCTTCAAGCTGTCGTTGGTGCCGTAGTCCGCCCCCTCGCTCTCCACGGCGGCGCAGACGGCCCCGTACCAGTCCAGGCCCAGGCGGAAGTTCAAAAAGCCGGGGCCGGCGATCTCGGCGGAGGCGAAGTACGTGCCGGAGAGGTCCATATGGTCCAGCAGGGCCTGGGCGATGTCCCGGGGGCTCCGCCCCAGGGCCTTGGCCGCCGCCAGGGCAAAGGTGGTGGTGAAGTCGCCGTTGGCGGTATCCTTGGGAATCTCCACCGGAGCGGTCCTCACCTCCGCCTGGGGCAGCGTCCCGTCCGCCGCGGCCGCCCTGTAGGCGGCCATGGCCAGGCAGGCCGCCTGGTCTTTCGCGTTTTGAATCATGTTAATCATAGTCCATGCCTCTTTCGTATATATTCAAAATTTTTAATTCACCGCATTTGGGGGGAAACAGGGCCCGCAGTTCTGCCGGAGGTGCCGGAGGCCGTTGGGAGATGGCCCGCGCAGGGGCGTGGGCCCTACAAAAGCATCAAAGTACAGCAAAAACCGGTAGAAGAGAGAACCCTCCCAGACGGTACCAATCAGGCGCGAAGCGCGGGAAGAGAAGAAAGTCCATGCGTCCACGCATCAAATTTCCCGAGCGCCCTTCAATCGAAGCGTGAGGCTCCCGCAAGGACCAAAGCGTTCTCTTTTCTCTTTGGACCGTGCACGGCCCGTTTCTCTTTTCTCTGGCAAGACAGAGAAAAGAGAAATGGGGGGTGCAGCCCCGGACCAGCCATCGACATGGCTGAAATCCGCCCCGCCCGTCAGGGCAGGAAAAAACCTTACCTCCGCCGGACGCGAATCTTAAAACAATTCCTCCCGGTGACGGTATGCTCCACGGCAATGGAGTACCGAATCTCCATCACCCCGCCCCGCTCCGTCAGGTTGTGCCGCAGGCGGCTGGTCTGGATATCCACCGCCAGCTCCCCGTAGGGCGTCTCGTACAGCGACGTGTGCTGCCGCCCCTCCTCAAAGATCATCTGGGAGTTCACCCCGCCGGCGCGGGTCAGGATCACCTGGGTCCCCCGCACCTCGAAGGTGGTGGTGGTCCCCTCCATGCCGGTGAGGGCGCTCTCCTCATAGGACAGGGTCATCCCCTCCGGCGTCAGCTCCATGGTGCCCTCGGTCATCAGCTCCGTGGCGTCGGGGTCCACGCCGTCAAAATACTGCTCGCCCCGGATGGACAGCAGCACCGGCGCCCCGTTTTTCTCAATACTCGTCAATGTCGATCCTCCGGGCCGCGTGATGCAGGTCCTCCCGCAAAAACAGCGACGCAAGCTCCTCAAAATTTTCCGGGGTGTCGCTGACGTAGAAGGAGGCCTCCCCCCGGCGGTCCTCCGGGCCCCGGAGCCCCCGGGCCTTCAAGAGCCGCTTGAGCTCGAAGGCGGACTCCTCCCCGGCGGACACCAGCGCCACGCCGGGACCGCAGATGTCCGCGATGATCTCCTCCAGCAGCGGGTAGTGGGTGCACCCCAGGATCAGCGTGTCGACGCCGCTTGCCAGCAGCGGCTCCAGGTACTCCCGGGCCACGGTCTCGATGACCACGTCCCCCCGGTCCACCCGACCGTTCTCCACCAGGGGCACGAACAGGGGGCAGGGCTTTCCGTACACCTCCACCGCCGGGTCCAGCCGACGCAGCGCCGCCTCGTAGGCCCCGGAGCGGATGGAGGCCAGGGTGGCGATGACCCCCACCTTCTTCCGCCTCGTCACCAGCAGCGCCCGGCGGCAGGTGGGCTCCACCACCCCCACGATGGGCAGGTCGTTCTCCGCCCGGAGGACGTCCAGAGACGTGGTGGACACCGTGCCGCAGGCGATGAGGATGGCCTTGAGGTCAAAGGTCCGGAGAAAGCGGACGTCCTGCCGGGCGTATTTCAAAAGGGTCTCCCGGGCCCGACCGCCGTAGGGCACCCGGGCGGTGTCTCCGAAGTAGACGAGGTTCTCCTCCGGCAGGATCTCCCGCAGGGAGCGCACCGCCGTCAGCCCCCCCAGGCCTGAGTCAAACACACCGATGGGCCGCATATCCATAAGTATCCCAAGCTCCTTATCAAACCATGATCTCCCGGCTCCTCCCCGCCGGGAGGCACCGGTCATGCGCCAGGATTATATATTATACTATGATAAGGAGGCGGCCGCAAGACAGATTTTAGTCTTTTTTCCCGCTTTTTTATATAGCTTTTCCCAATGGGATTTGTTATAATCATACCGGCTATCGCAGCCTACGACGTTTTGGGAGGTGTCCGCCCGTGAAGATCGAGCTGACGGAGCAGCAGTACCGCTACCTGCTGGACCTTGTCTACATAGGAAACTGGGTCATCAACTCCACCCGGGAGAGCGACCGCATCCGGGAGTACGACGAGGTGGAGAGCCTGGTGTTCTCCCACTGTCTGCGGCACAAAATGCCCAAGCTGGTGGAGCTGTACCAGGGGGACCTGATCCCCTCCCGGGCCTTCGCCGACGGCGGCATCCACGAGGCCATCGAACAGTATGAGGACATCGTGTTCTACGAGATCCTGGCGGAGGAGCTGGCCCTGCGGGACATGGACGGCGAGCCCCTGACCCGGGAGAACTACGCCGAGCTGATGGACCGCATCGACGTCTATCTCAACGAGTTTGACGAGCACGGCACGGACAACGTCTCTGTGGACCTGGACCAGTGAGCGGAAACGGGCGGGAACCTCCCGCCCGTTTTTTCCGCCCGAAAGCTCCCCGAAACGCAAAAAAGGACTTGACATGGAGCGGACTCCATGGGATACAATAGGCTTGTATGTTTTGAGAAAACCAAACGAAAAGGAGAACGACATATGGCTGAGAAATCCAAGGTCTACTTCGCGGACTTCCGCTGCCCCAGCTGGCGGGAGAACCTGCCCCAGAAGCTGGCCCGGCTGATGATGACCGCCGGATTCGGCGAGATCGACATGGAGGGCAAGTACGTCGCCGTCAAGATGCACTTCGGCGAACCGGGGAACCTGGCCTACCTCCGGCCCAACTGGGCCAAGGCGGTGGCGGACCTCATCAAGAGCCAGGGGGGCGTCCCCTTCCTGACGGACTGCAACACCCTGTACGTGGGCGGGCGGAAGAACGCCCTGGACCACCTGGAGTCCGCCTATGTCAACGGCTTCACCCCCTACTCCACCGGCTGTCACGTCATCATCGCCGACGGGCTCAAGGGCACCGACGAGGTCTGCGTCCCCGTGGAGGGCGGCGAGTACGTGAAGGAGGCCAAGATCGGCCGGGCGGTGATGGACGCGGACGTGTTCGTGAGCCTCACCCATTTCAAGGGCCACGAGCAGGCCGGCATGGGCGGCTGCCTGAAAAACATCGGCATGGGCTGCGGCTCCCGGGCGGGCAAGATGGAACAGCACAACTCCGGCAAGCCCTTCGTCAAGGAGAAGAAGTGCATCGGCTGCCGGGCCTGCGCCAAGATCTGCGCCCACGGCGCCCCCCAATTCGGCCCCGACGGCAAGGCCAGCATCGACACGGACAGGTGCGTGGGCTGCGGGCGGTGCCTGGCGGTGTGCCCCAAGGACGCCATCGACTGCCTCTACGACGAGGCCCCCGCCATTCTGAACCGGAAGATCGCCGAGTACACCAAGGCCGTGGTGGACGGGCGGCCCTGCTTCCACGTGTCCCTGGCGCTGGACATCTCCCCCAACTGCGACTGCCACGGCGAGAACGACGTGCCCATCGCCCCGGACGTGGGCATGTTCGCCTCCTTCGACCCCGTGGCCCTGGACCAGGCCTGCGCCGACGCGGTGCTGGCCCTGCCCGCGGCCCCCAATTCCGCCCTCTTCGACGGGGGCTGCCCCTGCGACAAGGACCACTTCAAGGCCGCCCACCCGGACACGGACTGGCAGTCCTGCCTGGAGCACGCCGAGAAGCTGGGCCTGGGAAGCCGGGCGTACGAGCTGGTGAAAATCTAAAACAGAGCCGCCGCGGGACAAAACAGCCCCGCGGCGGCTTTTTACGATTTTTTACAGAGGCCATGAGATATTCCGCCGTCCGGCCGCGTTATATAAGTGAAAGGCTTTTCACACTGATTCTCGGTGAAGCGGGCCCGTTTCATCGAAAGAGGAGGCGGATGATGACAGAGAGTACCTTTACCGCCGCCGCGGAGCGCCACCTGGACATGGTGTACCGCGTCGCCCTGAACTGGTTCCGGAACGGCGCCGACGCGGAGGACGCGGCCCAAATGGCCATGCTGAAGCTCTGGCAGGCGGACGCGGACTTCGCGGACGAGGAGCACCTGCGCCGGTGGCTGGTCCGGGTGACGCTGAACGTGTGCAGGGACATGTCCCGCAGTCCCTGGCGGCGGCGCACCGTGCCTTTGGAGGAGCTTCCGGAGCCGGCGTTCTCCGACGAGGAGCGCCGGGCGGTCTACCGGGAGGTCATGGCCCTGCCGGGAAAGTACCGGGTGCCCCTGTACCTCTATTATTACGAGGGGTACTCCGTGGCGGAGATCGGGGAGCTGCTGCGCCTGAACGCCTCCACCGTGCAGACCCGCCTGGCCCGGGCCAGGGGGAGGCTGAAACTTGGGCTGACGGAGGGATGAGGAATGAACGATCTGTATCGAGAGACCTTTGGCGAAATTCATGCCTCCGAGGCCCTGAGACAGGAGGTTTTGAGCATGACAAAACAGGAAAAGGCGGCGGCAAAGCGGCAGATCCCCCGGATGCTGCTCATCGCGGCCATTGTGGTCCTGGTTCTGGCGGGGACGGCCCTGGCTGCGGCGGCGCCGGGCATCCGGCAGTGGTTCAGCCAACAGTGGACCCAGGAGACGGGGCGGCCCATCCACACGGACCAGCTGGGGCTCATCGACCAGCTCAGCGACGAGGTGGGCGTGAGCGTTGAATCCGGCGGCGTCACCGTGACGGTGGACTCCGTGACCCGGGGGGAGGATGTGATCTGGTTTTTGCTGCGGTATGACGGGCTCCCGCCGGAGGAGGAGCTGGAGAAGCGGCTCAACGCCCTGGAGCGGC
Source organism: uncultured Oscillibacter sp. (assembly GCA_947644365.1). GTDB lineage: Bacteria > Bacillota > Clostridia > Oscillospirales > Oscillospiraceae > Oscillibacter. Next base: position 17,837 of record CANRYZ010000020.1, read on the forward strand.
CGCAGCCCAACGAGGAGAGCACTCGGAAAGTGTTCACCATCAACGGCACGGAGGTCATCATGGGTGAGGCGGTGGACCTGTGGGAGGAGGAGCTCAACAGCCCCCGAAACTACCGTCTCGGGAAGGCGACAATATCCTTTGCGCCCGCGATCGTGGACCCCGACTTCTACGCCTGGTCATTGGAGCAAGACAGTGTTCGGGCGGACGGCTCCATGATGGCCCTGCTGGAGTATACGCCCAAGCTTGTCGGAGAGGCCACGCTGCAGGACGCCCTGGATGTGACGCTGGAGCTGCCGGAGCTCCAATGGGGAACTTCCTCTGTGAGGCAGGTCCCCGTGGCGGAGGGGCCCTGGACACTGACGTTTTCCCTCCCGGCCATCGAACCGTCGGAATCCCTGACCACCGGCGGCGGCGCGGCATGGGGCACGCCGCCCCATGATACCACTGGCCTCGGCTACTGGGACTCCAGTACCATGGGCCCGCCTCCCGCGGAGGAGATGGCCTTCCGGGACATCCAGGTAACGCCTACCGGCTTTACAGTCTTCTGGACGGACCCGGAACAGACGACCCGGCTCTATACGTCCGGGTTCTGGTACCTGAGGATGGAGGACAGCACGGAGCTCCGCGCTGACCCCAACGGATGGATCTATTGTGATCTGCCCGGCAGCCAGCGGGTCTCCCGGTTCATCTGGCCGGTGCCGGTGGACCTGGGACAGGCCAAATCCCTGGAGTACCGGTACAGGGATGAGGTCCGCACCTTTGATCTGCAATAGCGCCGAAGACCCCCCTTTGATAGGCGAGTCCATCAAAGGGGGGTCTATTCAGGCCTCTTTCTCCTTGGGCTTCAAGCCCTTCCGCCGGACGGCCCGGCGCTTCTCCGACTCCTCCTGAATGCCCTCCAGGGTCATCAGCAGATTGCTCTTGAACAGCAATCCCACGAAGTCCAGCAGGCCCTCCCGGGTCTCCTTGTCCAAATCCTTCATGGCCTTCACCATGGCCCCCGCCGCCTTGAAGGAGTCGGCCTTCAAATCCTTCAGCGTCACCGCCCCGGAGGCGGAGAGCACGTCGAAGAGGGCGGAGACGAACCTCTCCCGCCGCTCCACGGGCATCCCATGGACCCACTCCCGCAGGGCCATGTCGCTGAGCCGGGCCTGGCGGGTCACCTGGCGGAGGGTGACGAAACGGTTCCCCATCACCTGCCAGGAGAAGCCGTCGTGCTGCATGAAGCCCAGCTGGTCGCTGTCCACCACGGCGTAGTCCTCCCCGTGCTCCAAGAGCATCCCCACCACCGAGGACTTGGGCACAATGGAGCGGATGCGCTCCGCGATCCGCCGGTGCTCCGGCAGGTCGAAGAGATCCTGGTGGAAGCCGGGGCCGTCGTTGGACCAGGCGGTCTCGATCCGCCGCTGGACCGCCGCCGGGCAGAATACGGCGGCGTACACCGCCAGATTTCCCCCCTTGGAGTGGCCCCCCAGCCGCAGGCGCCGGCGGGGGTACTGCTTGGCCGCGTCCCGGACGTAGTCCACCGCCTTCTTCTGGGCGGGGACCTCCGGCATACAGGCCAGCTCGAAGTCCTCCTTCCAGCCCGCCAGGGTGTCGTCGGTGCCCCGGAAGGAGAGGTATACAAGTCCGTCCCCGGTCTCCACGGCCAGCGCCGCAAACTGCTCCCCCTTTCCCACGTCCAGGTGGTCCGTGAAGCAGCTGAGCTTCATCTCCCCGAAGCGGCGGGAGGCCGCCATCTTCCGGAGCATCTCCGGAATGGCGTCGGGCACCAGCACGCCCATGTCGATCTTCTCCCCCTCCGGGAAGCGGGCGAAGAACGCCTCCGCCGCCTCCGCCAGGGGCACGCCCTCCCCCTCCCCCACGCCGGGGACGATGCCCTGAAAGTCCACGAAGGACAGCTCCGCCAGGATCAGGTTGTCCACCTCGTTGAAGGGGGACTGGGCCAGCGTCAGGTCTCCCCGCCAGTCCAGATAGTCCATCAGGTTCGCCATAGCACGCTCCTCAATTCGCAGTCGTTTTCTCTATTATATCCCGGTTTTTTCCATCTTACAAGAGGTCCCCCGGAAAACCGCCCGCCGGGGCGGCGGATTGGAAATTTCTCTCACCCCGCGGAATGATTTCTCATTTTCCGCCGGTTTATGAACTAATTATACAGAAATGATCCGTCCGCCCGGAAAACTTCTAACAAAAACAACCATTGACTTCTGTCCGGCGCTTCTGTACAATATGAGAAAAAATGAAACAGAAGTTTTCAGAAGGGAGCCGGTCTATGACCGCTATGGGTATGTACAGCGTGGATATGATGTCTCATCGGGCGTCCGCCGGCTCCATGGACGCCTCTGCTTCCCATACGCATTGCGCCTGCGCGCGCGCCGCCTTCCGCGCCATTGCCAGCATTCTGGACGCCATGATTCTGGCGTCCATTTTTGTTGTAATTTCCCTGGCCGCCCTGAACGGTCTGGTCAACTCCCTGGTACTGGTCGTTCTGGTCCAGCTGGCGGTCCTGCTGGTCTGCCGCAGAATCACGCCCAAGAGATAGGTCGCGTTCCGGAAAACGGACAGCAATGCGGCACCGCTCTTGTGGCGGAGCCGCTTTTTTATATATTGTCAAGCCATTCCATTCTAAATTAAAAGGAGAACGTATGATGAAGAAGTTTTTTGGAATCCTGCTGGCTCTTGCCATGGTGCTGAGCCTGGCCGCCTGCGGCGGCAGCGGCGGCGACAAGACCGCCAACGACAATCCCCCCGCCTCCACCGACGCCCCCGCCAACAACAACGCGCCCGCCGACGCCCCCTCCGGCTCCGCCAGCGGCACCTTCAAGCTGGGCGGCGTGGGCCCCCTGACCGGCGACGCCGCGATCTACGGCAACGCCGCCATGAACGGCGCCAAGATCGCCGTGGACGAGATCAACGCCCTTGGAAGCGGCGTGACCTTTGAATTCCAGGCCGAGGACGACGTGGCCGACGGCGAGACCTCCGTCAACGCCTACAACACCCTGATGGACTGGGGCATGCAGGTCCTGGTGGGCCCCGTCACCACCGGCGCCGCCATCGCCGTGTCCGCCGAGATCTACAACGACCGGGTCTTCGCCCTGACCCCCTCCGCCTCCTCCACCGACGTCATCAGCGGCAAGGACAACATGTTCCAGGTCTGCTTCACCGACCCCAACCAGGGCGTGGGCTCCGCCGACTATATCTCCCAGAACATGTCCGGGGCCAAGGTGGGCATCATCTACCGCAATGACGACGCCTACTCCCAGGGCATCCGGGACACCTTCGTGGCCGAGGCCGGCAAGGTGGGCCTGGAGATCGTCAGCGAGGGCACCTTCACCAAGGACACCCAGAGCGACTTCTCCGTGCAGCTGACCGACGCCAAGAGCAAGGGCGCGGACCTGATCTTCCTGCCCACCTACTACCAGCCCAACGCCGTCATTCTGAACCAGGCCAAGGGCATGGGCTACGCCCCCACCTTCTTCGGCGTGGACGGCATGGACGGCATTCTGACCATGGAGAACTTCGACACCTCCCTGGCCGAGGGCGTCATGCTGCTGACCCCCTTCTCCGCCGACGCCGCCGACGAGCGGACCAAGAGCTTCGTGGCCAAGTACAACGAGCTCCACGGCGAGACCCCCAACCAGTTTGCCGCCGACGGCTATGACGCCGTGTATATCATCTACGCCGCTCTCCAGGCCGCCGGCTGCACCGGCGACATGAGCGCCGAGGAGATCTGCGAGGCCATCGTGGCCGTGATGCCCACCATCTCCGTGGACGGCCTCACCGGCCAGGGCATGACCTGGGCCGAGACCGGCGAGGTCTCCAAGGCCCCCATGGCCGTGGTCATCAAGGACGGCGTGTACGTCACTCCCTGATTTCAGCGGTTCCAACCCTTCTGAACCAGGCGGTCCGGCGGGAGGCGCAGCCTCCCGCCGGGTCCCCCGGAAATCACGGCCATGGCGAAAACAGCGGCAGCGGGCCCGCCGCCCCTGTTTTTGCCATGGACAAGTACGAGAAAAGAGAGGTAAGATACTATGGAATTTCTCTCCTACCTGATCAGCGGGATCAGCCTGGGGAGCATCTACGCCATCATCGCCCTGGGCTACACCATGGTTTACGGCATCGCCAAAATGCTGAACTTCGCCCACGGCGACGTCATCATGATCGGCGGCTACGTCTCCCTGGTGGCCATGACCTCCCTGGGCCTCCCCCCCATCGCGGCCGTTCTGCTGGCCATGGCGGTGTGCACCGTACTGGGCATCCTCATCGAGGGCCTGGCCTACAAGCCCCTGCGGGGCGCCCCCTCCCTGGCGGTGCTGATCACCGCCATCGGCGTGAGCTACTTTCTGCAGAACGCCGCGCTCCAGATCTGGGGCGCCAACCCCCGGGTCTACGCCTCCGTGGCCCCGGACACGCTCAAGCTCTTTGACGGGCAGCTGTCCATCCCCTACGTGTCCCTGCTGACCGTGGCGGCCTGCGTCGTCATCATGATCGCCCTGACCCTCTTCACCGGCAAGACCAAGATGGGCAAGGCCATGCGGGCCTGCTCCGAGGACAAGGGCGCCGCCCAGCTCATGGGCATCGACGTCAACCGCACCATCTCCATGACCTTCGCCATCGGCTCCGCCCTGGCGGCCGTGGCCGGCGTGCTGCTGTGCTCCTACAACTCCACTCTCATGCCCACCACCGGCTCCATGCCCGGCATCAAGGCCTTTACCGCCGCCGTGTTCGGCGGCATCGGGTCCATCCCCGGGGCCTTCCTGGGCGGGCTGCTGCTGGGCGTCATCGAGGCCATGGCCAAGGCCTACATCTCCATGCAGCTGGCCAACTCCATCGTCTTCGCCGTGCTGATTATCGTGCTGCTGGTGCGTCCGGCGGGCCTTTTGGGCAAATACGTGCCCGAGAAAGTCTGAGGTGGCGGACATGAAAAAGCTGAAATCCCTGAAAACCACTACCAAGGTGGACTTCGCCACGTACTTCGGCGTCATCGCCGCCTTTATCGTCGTCTCCCTGCTGAAAAGCGGCGGCTTTCTGAACCGCTCCCTCACGGGTATGCTGGTGCCCATCTGCTGCTACATCGTCATGGCTGTGTCCCTGAACCTGACGGTGGGCATTCTGGGCGAGCTGTCCCTGGGCCACGCGGGCTTTATGAGCGTGGGGGCCTTCTCCGGCGTCATTGCCGCCATGAGCCTCCAGAGCGCCATTCCCTCCGGCTGGGTGCGGCTGGTGGTCGCCATCGCCGCGGGCGCGGCCTTCGCCGCCCTGGCGGGCTTCATCGTGGGCGTGCCCGTGCTGCGGCTCCGGGGCGACTATCTGGCCATCGTCACCCTGGCCTTCGGCGAGATCATCAAGGAGCTCATCAACTGCCTGCTGGTGGGCGTGGATGAGAAGGGCCTCCACATGGCCTTCAATATCAGCGGCACCCTGACCATCGACGACCTGGGCATGGGCCCCGGCGGCACCGCCATCATCAAGGGCGCCCAGGGCGCCACCGGCACGGAGAAGCTGGCCTCCTTCGGCGCGGGCTTCATTCTGGTGATGCTGACGCTGGTGATCGTGCTGAACCTGGTGCGCAGCCGCACCGGCCGGGCCGTCATGGCCATCCGGGACAACCGCATCGCCGCGGAGAGCATCGGCGTCAACGTCACCAAGTACAAGATGATCGCCTTCATCACCTCCGCCGCCCTGGCGGGCGCGGCGGGCGCGCTGTACGGCCTGAATTACAGCAGCCTGGCCGCCAGCAAGTTCGACTTCAACACCTCTATCCTGGTGCTGGTCTACGTGGTGCTGGGAGGCCTTGGCAACATCTGGGGCTCCATCATCGCCGCCGCCGTCCTCTATATCCTGCCGGAGGCCCTGCGGCAGTTCTCCGACTACCGGATGCTGGTGTATGCCATTGTGCTGATCCTGGTGATGCTGGCCACCAACAACCCCACCATCAAAACCTTCCTGGGCTGGAAATCCAAGGGAAAGGAGGCCGCCTGACATGTTCTCGAAACTCGTTCCCGTCCCCTCCGGCAGCATGATCCCCGACCGTGACATCGGCAAGCGCCCCATTCTGGAGTGCATCAGCCTGGGGATCACCTTCGGCGGCCTGAAGGCCGTGGAGGACTTCAACCTCACCATCGGCCGCACGGAGATCGCCGGCCTCATCGGGCCCAACGGCGCCGGCAAGACCACGGTTTTCAACCTGCTCACCAAGGTCTACCAGCCCACCAAGGGCACCATATTGCTGGACGGCACCGACACCCACGGCATGGACACCATGAAGGTCAACCGGGCGGGCATCGCCCGGACGTTTCAGAACATCCGCCTCTTCCAGGACCTGAGCGTGGAGGACAATGTGAAGGTGGGCATGGACACGCAGATGCGCTACAACATGTGGAGCGGCATCTTCCGCCTGCCGGGCTACTGGAAGGAGGAGAAGGTGGCCCACCAGCGGGCGCTGGAGCTGTTGTCCCTCTTCAACATGGAGGACCTGGCAAACGTGAAGGCCGGCTCCCTGCCCTACGGTGCCCAGCGCCGCCTGGAGATCGTCCGGGCCCTGGCCACCAACCCCTCGCTGCTGCTGCTGGACGAGCCGGCAGCGGGCATGAACCCCTCGGAGACGGCGGAGCTCATGGAGAACATCCGCAAGATCCGGGACACCTTCCAGATCGCCGTGCTGCTGATCGAGCACGACATGAACCTGGTGATGAACATCTGCGAGGGCATCTGCGTGCTCAACTTCGGCCGGGTCATCGCCAAGGGCAGCCCGGAGGACATCCAGAAGAACCCGAAGGTCATCGAGGCGTACCTGGGCAAGCAGAAGGAGGCGTGACATGGAAACGATCCTGAAAGTCGACAATATCAACGTCTACTACGGCAGCATCCACGCCATCAAGGGCGTGTCCTTCGAGGTGGCCCAGGGGGAGATCGTCACGCTGATCGGCGCCAATGGCGCCGGCAAGTCCACCACCCTGAACACCATCTCCGGCCTGCTGCGCAGCAAGACCGGCTCCGTCGCCTTCCTGGGAGGGGAGCTGGGCAAGGTCCCGGCCCACAAGATCGTCTCCCGGGGGCTGGCCCTGGTGCCGGAGGGGCGGCGGGTCTTCCTCCAGATGACCACCCAGGAAAACCTGGAGATGGGCGCCTACACCCAGAGCGGCAAGCCCGACCCGGCGGACCTGGAGAAGGTCTACCAGCAGTTCCCCCGCCTGAAAGAACGGCGGAAGCAGGTGGCGGGCACCCTGTCCGGCGGCGAGCAGCAGATGCTGGCCATGGGCCGGG
>CANRYZ010000021.1 GCA_947644365.1 uncultured Oscillibacter sp.
GACTAGGCGCGAAGCGCGGGAAGAGAAGAACGTCTATGCGTCCACGCATCAAGTCCGCTGAGCGCCCTTCAATCGAAGCGTGAGGCTTCCGCGACCTCCAAAAGCGCCCTTTTCTCTTTTGGACCGTGCACGGCCCGTTTTCTCTTTTCGGCGCGGCGAAAAGAGAAAATGGGGGGTGCATCTGCCCAGCCATCGACATGGCTGAAATCCGCCCCGCCCGCAAGGGCGAGTACAATCCGCCCCCGCCCTTGTCAGGGCAAACTTAGGAGGAATCTCTATGAATCACGCAAACGAAGACGCTCTGAAACTACTCCAGGACATCAAGGAGATGCTGCTGGGCGGCATCCTCCTGCTCACAGGTGCGCTTCTGGCTATTACCGGATTCGTCGCGGCGCTGGCCATGAGAGACAACTTTTTTATCTTCTTTTTAGTCGGAGCCCTCCTGCTCCTCTTCTGCGGCGGGCTCCACCTCTGGCACGGCTGGATGGCCCATGAAGTCGTGGAGCATCAAGAAGAGGTCTCGAACACGAAATCATAACGGAGGTTCCTATGGCCTTTGAAACCCATGAGCAAAACGGCGTGGTCTTTCTCACCTCCTCCCTCCTCTCCGTGCCCCACGCCTTCTCCACCCGCCTGGGCGGGGTCTCTCCCGCCCCCTGGGACAGCCTGAACCTCCGTCCCGGCATGGGGGACGGCCAGGCGGCCCTGCGGGAGAACTACCGGCGCTTCTGCGCCTGCGCGGGAGTGGACATGGACCGCCTGGTTCTCTCCAGGCAGGTCCACGAGACCACCGTCCGCCCCTGCGCCGGCGCCGACGCCGGCAAGGGGCTGGACCGGGAGCGGGACTACACCGCCGACAGCCTGATTACCAACGAGAAAAACCTCCCCCTGGCGGTCTTCTCCGCCGACTGCGGCGTGATCCTGCTCCACGATCCCGTCACCGGGGCGGTGGGCGGCGTCCACGCCGGCTGGCGGGGCTGCGCCGGAGGGATTCTGAAAAAGGCCGTAGAGGCCATGGGCCGGAATTACGGCGCGAGGCCGGAAAACCTGGCGGCCGCCATAGGCCCCTGCATCGGCCAGTGCTGCTTTGAGACCGACGGCGACGTACCGGAGGCCATGCGCGCCGCTCTGGGTGCGGACGCGGAGCCGTTCATCGAGGTCCGGGGCCCCAAGTACCACGTGGATCTGGCGGGACTGAACCGCCAATGGCTCCTGCGGTCCGGACTGCTGCCGGAGCGCGTCGACGTGTGCGGCCTCTGCACCGCCTGCCGCCCGGACCTCTTCTGGTCCCACCGGAAGCTGGGGGACGCCCGGGGCGTTCACGCGGCGGTGATCTCCGCCTGCTGAGCAATTCCCGCCCGCGTATTTGCCAATCCTTCATTTGAACAACACGGTGACACGATGAAAAACCACTTGTTAAAACTGTTCTGCCTCCTCCTGCCGGTGCTGTTTTTGACAGGCTGCTGGCAGGAGGAGCTGCCGGAGGAGAACACCGGCCTGATCCAGCCCGGCGAGGAGCTGCCGGAACGGGAGGAGCCGGAGCTCCTCCTGCCGGAGGCCTTCTCCCTGCCCTACGCCCCGGACCAGTCCCTGGACCCCATCGGCTGTCCCGACGGGCCCCAGCAGACCGTGGCCTCCCTGATCTGCGAGGGTCTTTTCCGGCTCACGCCCGGCCTGGAGACGGAAAACGTCCTGTGCGAGAGCTACGCCTACGACCCGGAGCGCTGCGTCTACACCCTCACCCTCCGCCCCGGCGTTCTCTTCTCCGACGGCTCTCCCCTCACCGCCCGGGACGTGCGCGCCGCGCTGGAGCGGGCACGGCAGTCGGAGCGGTACCAGTCCAGGCTGTCCCAGGTCTCCTCCATTTCCGCCAGAGACGGCGCTGTTACCATCGCGCTCAGCCGTCCCAACACCGGCTTTCCCGCCCTGCTGGACATTCCCATCTCCAAGGAGAGCGGCGGCGTCCCCCTGGGCACCGGGCCATATCTCCTCTCCCAGGACGAGGGCGGGGCATATCTGGCCGCCAATCCCACCTGGTGGCGGGGCGGCGGCCAGCCGGTGAACCGCATCAATCTGACCGAGGCCTCCGGCCAGGACGCAGTGCTCTACCGCTTCTCCTCCCACGAGGTGCAGCTGATCACCGCCGACCTCACGGGCACCGCCCCGGCGGCTCTCACCGGCAGCGTCAGCCAGTGGGAGGCGGACACCGCCATCCTGCAGTATGTGGGCCTCAACACCGCCGCCGCGCCTCTGGACAGCGCCGCCCTGCGGCAGGCCCTGGGGGAGAGCCTGAACCGGGAGCACATCGTCAGCGGCTTTTTCTCCGGCCACGCCAGAGCCGCCCAGTTTCCCGTCTCTCCCCTCTCTCGCCTCTATCCGGAGGAGCTGGAGGTCCGTTTCTCCGCCGACGCTCCGGCCCAGGCCGTGAGCCGGACGGGGTACATCCCGGAGCGGACCCTCACCCTGCTGGTCAACGGGGAGAACGGCTTCAAGACCGCCGCGGCGGACTACCTGGCGGAGTCCTTCACCGCCGCCGGCGTACCGGTGGAGACCCGGGTCCTGCCCTGGGAGGAATACACCGCCGCCCTGGAGGCCGGGGACTTCGATCTCTACTATGGCGAGGTGCGTCTCACCGCCGACTGGGACCTCTCTCCCCTGCTCTCCACCGGCGGCGCTCTGAATTACGGCAGCTGGGCGGACGCCCGGACGGATGAGCTCCTGGCGGCCTATGGCGCCGCGGAAAACCGGGCCGCCGCCATGGAGGCGCTGTGCCGGCATCTCCAGCGGCAGTCTCCCATCCTGCCGGTGTGCTTCAAATCCACCTCCGTACTCACGCAGGCCAACGTCCTGGAGGGACTGACCCCTACCGCGGCGGAACCCCTCTACAACCTGACCGGCTGCACCGTCCGCCTCCGGGAAAATTGAAGAAACAGGACAGCGGGCATCCAAAGGATGCCCGCTGTTTTCACTGCTTTGCCTTTCCAGTGATCTCCTCCACTGCGATCCTCCAGACTCCGGTCCGGTCCAAACTCTTGGCGATGGCCCTGGGAAAGGCCTCCATGTTGTCCGGCGTATGCCGCTGGCACAGCAGCCGCAGGGCGTGGATCTTCTCGTCGTCCTCCGTCACCTCTTCCGCCGTCCCAAAGATCACCGCCGATTCAAAGAGCGTGGTAAACTTTCCCGGCGGCACCCGGGTCTCCCCCACGCAGCTGAGGCACACCCGCGGGGACCGCCGCAGACACTCCGCCTTCCGCCCCTCCAGGGCGCTGTGAAAGTAGACGGCCCGCCCGCCCCGGGCGATGGTCACCGGCAGTCCATAGGGACTGCCGTCCTCCGCGGTCATAGCCAGAAAGGCGTACTCGCACTTGTCCACTACCTCCCAGGCGAACTCCTCCGGCATCTGCCGCTCCTTCCGCCGCATCTCCGTCATAATGATTCCCCTCCCTTTTTGACCAGGGCCAGCTTCTGCCGCCTTGTCAGGCGCTTGATGGCGGCCTCCCGCCGCAGCGCCGCGGACCTGTCCGCCGCCGCCTCCCAGTAGGCCAGGGTCACCGGCAGGCGGCTGCGGGTGTACTTGGCCCCCCTGCCGCTCTGATGGGTCTCCAGCCGCCGGGGGAGGTCGTTGGTACAGCCGGTGTACAGCGAGCCGTCCCCGCAGCGGAGCATATAGACGACCCAGGCCATTTCTCTCTCCCCTCTCCGTCGGGACCCGCGTCCAAATTTCCCTCTTACTATATCAAACTCAACCTCCGCTGTAAAGTCCGCATGTGGACTTCCCTCCGCCTCATAGACATTAGGGAGGAGGGATTCTATGCTGTCTGCCGCACTGCTGTTATTCGCCAACACGCTGCTGTTCTCCCTGCGCCTGTCCGGCAGCGGGTCGTTTCCAAAGCCCCTGTCCGCCGCGGAGGAGCGGGAGTGGCTGGCCCGCTATGCCCAGGGGGACCCGGAGGCCAGGAATGTGCTCATTGAGCGGAACCTTCGCCTGGTGGCGCACATTATTAAGAAATACTACACCCAGAGCGCCGATCAGGACGACCTGATCTCCATCGGCACTATCGGGCTCATCAAGGGGATCTCCAGCTTTGACCCCTCCAAAGGGGCGCGCCTGGCCACCTACGCCGCCCGGTGCATTGAAAACGAGATCCTCATGTACTTCCGCAGTCAAAAAAAGCTCCAGGGGGAGGTCTCCCTGTCGGACTCCATCGAAAATGACAAGGAGGGCAACGCCCTGCAGCTGATCGACGTGGTGGGAGTGGACGACACCATGCTGGACGACCTCCACGACCGGGACAACGCCCTGCGGCTCCACACGCTGCTGCGGGAGTGCCTCACCAGCCGGGAGGCGGAAATCATCCGCCTGCGCTACGGCCTGGGCGGCACCGTGCCGCTGACCCAGCGGGAGATCGCCTCCACCTTCGGAATCTCCCGGAGCTATGTGTCCCGCATTGAAAAACGGGCCCTGGAAAAACTGCGGGCCGCCCTGCAGGCTCCGCCGTCCCGTTCCCACGAAAAGCGCAGGCCTCCGGCCAGCTGACAATGACGCAAAAGACGGCACAGGGACCCGCCCTGTGCCGCCTCAGCCGTCTCTCAATACCACCGCACCACCGCGGTAACCTTTCCCATAATCACGGCATGGGTGCCGTCTATGGGGCTGTAATCGTCGTTCTCCGGCAGAAGCCAGACCTCCCCGTTCCGCCGGGACAGCCGCTTCACCGTGGCCTCGTCCTCCAGGAGGGCCACCACGATCTCACCGTTGTTGGCGGTCTGCTGGCGGCGCACCACCACCAGGTCCCCCGGCAGGATGCCGGCGTTCAGCATCGACTCGCCCCGCACCCGCAGGGCGAAATACTCGTCCCCATGGCCGCCGGTGTCAAAGGTCAGATAGTCCTCGATGCACTCCTCCGCCAGGATCGGGCTGCCGGCCGCCACATTGCCCACAATGGGGATGCGGTCCTCCGGCTGCGGCTGCTGGGCCGGCTCCGTCAGGGCGATGGCCCGGCCCTTCCCGGCGCCCTTGGCGATCACCCCGGCCTCCTCCAGCCGTTTCAAATGGAAATGCACCGTGGAGGGCGATTTCAGCCCCACGGCCTCCCCGATCTCCCGCACAGAGGGAGCGTACCCCTGCTCCTGAATACAGGCCGCGATATAGTCATAGATTCGCCTCTGCATTTTGGAAAGTTCCGCCATCGTGGACCTCCTGACTTCCTTCTCAGGTTCTATTTGGGATATTATATCACATCTATCCAGAGATTGCAAACATTTGTTCCACTTTATTTTTGATTTATTTGTAAAATTCCCCTTGAAAACAGGGACAATCTGTGGTAGTATAATTATCTGTGAAATAACATACCATGCCTGCGCATGGGCAAATTTTGGAGGTTTTCCGCATGGATACTTTGAAGATTGTCATCACGGTTCTGCAGCTGCTCTGCGGTCTGGCCATCATCCTGGCTGTGCTGTTCCAGTCCGGCAAGAGCGCCGGCCTCTCCGGCGCCATCGGCGGCGTGGCCGACTCCTTCCTGGCCAAGAACAAGGCCAAAACCCTGGACGCCAAGCTGGCTCGGGCCACCAAGTGGGTGGGAGCCCTCTTCCTGGTTCTGACCCTGATCCTGCTAATCTTGGGCTGATTACCGCACAAAAAGGCGGACGCCGCAGGCGTCCGCCTTTTGCTATCCCCTGCCGGACCTGTACATGACCCCCGGCTCCGGGGTCACGCCGTTGAGCCGCAGCAGCTCCTCCACCGTGACGAACCAATAACCTTCCCTCTCCAAGGCGTCCACGATCTGCAAAGCCGCCTCCACGGAGCTGGGGTAGATGTCATGGAGGAGGATGATGGCATTGGGGCCGGCATCCCGCAGCACCGCCTGCACCACCTGGGCCGTATCGCGGCTCTCCCAGTCCCGGGGATCCACGGACCACTTCACCATGGGGACGCCCACCTCCATGTCCGCGTCAATAAAGCCGTAGGGCGGGCGAAGCCAATACTCTCCCTCTCCCAGGAGCTCCTCCAGGGCTTCCTCGGTCATGCGGATCTCCTGGGCGGCCGTCTCCGGGACGGCGCCTCCCAGCCGCACATGGCTCCAGGTGTGATTGCCCACCTGATGGCCCTCTGCCGCCATGCGCTCCACCAGGTCCTCGCTGCCGGCGATCTCCTCCCCCACCAGGAAGAAGGTGGCGCTGGCTCCCCGCTCCCGCAGGCCGTCCAGCAGTTTTTCCGTGGTATCCCGGCGGGGGCCGTCGTCAAAGGTCAAGGCGATATACTTCACCTCCGCCGGAAGCTCCGCCGCGGCGTCCGCGGGCAGCGCCTCCCCGCCTGCGGCAGCCCACAGCGCCAGCCCGGCCAGGCACAAAAAAAGCAGCTGTTTTTTCCACATCCATTTCCATCTCCCCGTATTTTTCAGGGATAGTTTATACGAAACGCGGGAAAATAGAGCTGTCAAAATCTGTCGCGCCGGGTACGGCGGACGGAAACGCCCGCGCCTTGGGGCGCGGGCGCTGTCTCTTTAAAATGCCAGCAGGAATCTGAGGATACTGCTCATCACATTGACAAAAATAATGGCGATTACAATCCATATGATGTACTGTGCGGAGCTCTTCGGCTTTTTCTGCCAGCTCTCCTGCCGTTTGGGAAGCGGCTGCGGCGGCGCCTTTGTCCCGCGCTTGACGCCCTTGGACAGACCCACGGCCTTCCGCACCCGGTTTTCCGCATGAAACTCCTGGTGCACAAAAGAGCCGGCATGGTTTTTCTCGTTCAGTCCCTCTGAGCGGACCACGGTGCCGTCGGCGCCAATGCTGGCGCTCTTCCCCGGCTGGTTGAAGGCGCCGCACTTGGGACAGAAATCGTCCACGTCAAAGTCATAGCTCTTACCGCACTCATAGCACCGGATCTTGCGCATGGAAACTCCTCCTCTTTCAATATGCGGCAAATACCGGGCAGGTCCCGGACCCGCAGGGGCGTTATCTCCGTACCCCGCCGCCCTCATCAGAAGAAACTCCGCTCTGCTCCGTCTCCGTCTGACGGCAAAAACGCCATACGCTCATTTCTTCTTCCTCCGCGCCCCGCTTCACAGGCTGACCCGGGGCCCCGGAGAGGACGGCCTAAACTCCATCAATCTCTTTGCCGCGTCTGCTGCTTTTAGTGTATCACAGATTTCGACATTTGAAAAGAGGCTGTATGCGGTACTCTGCCAACTCTTACAGATATAAAAAGCCCTTTGTCATGGGTGCATGACAAAGGGCTTTCCTGAGGCGGTTATTTTACCAGCTCAATGATGGCGGTCTCCGCGGCGTCTCCGCGGCGCACGCCGGTGCGGACAATGCGGGTATATCCGCCGTTGCGCTCCGCATAGGTGGGCGCGATCTCCTTGAACAGCTTCTTGCAGACGTCCTCGCGGGTGATGAAGCTCATGGCCTTGCGGTAGGCGGCCAGGTCGCTCTTCTTACCCAGCGTGATCATCTTCTCAGCCAGAGGCTTGATCTCCTTGGCACGGGTGACGGTGGTCTCCATCTTCCCATTGTCCAGGAAATCCGTGACCTGCTGACGCAGCATCGCCATGCGCTGGTCGGTGGTCTTGCCAAGTTTCCGGGTTCCGGGCATTTCGATCTCCTCCTTATCAGGATTTTGGTCAGCCGGCACACGCCGGCGTGAAATCAGTTATTCTCTTCGTCGGCCAGGTGCAGGCCCATCATCGCCAGCTTGTTGATGACCTCCTCCAGGGACTTGCGGCCCAGGTTGCGGACCTTCATCATCTCATCCTCAGTCTTGGAGATCAGGTCCTCGACTGTGTTGATGTTGGCGCGCTTGAGGCAGTTAAAGCTGCGGACGGACAGATCCAGCTCCTCAATGGTCATCTCCAGCACCTTGTCCCGCTGGGCCTCCGCCTTCTCCACCACCGTGGGCTTGCTGCCCACGTTCTCGCTGAGGTCCGTGAAGAGGGTGAAATGGTCGCACAGGATCTTGGCGCCCAGGGACACGGCATCCCGAGCGGAGATGGTCCCATCCGTCCAGACCTCCAGCGTCAGCTTGTCGAAGTCGCTGGAGGTGCCCACGCGGGTGGGTTCTACGGTGTAGTTCACCTTGTAGACCGGGGTGTAGATGGAGTCCACGGCGATGGTGCCGATCACGTTCTGCTGGGGCTTGTTGCGGTCCGCGGGCACATAGCCCCGCCCATGGGACAGGCTGATCTCCATATTGAGGGTCGCGCCGTTGTCCAAGGTGGCGATGTGCATCTCGGGATTCAGGACCTCAACTTCACCGTCGGCCTTGATGTCGCCGGCGGTGACCTTGCAGGGTCCTACCGCTTCGATATAAACCGTCTTCACGGTTTCACTGTGCAGCTTGGTCAGGAGGCCCTTCACATTTAAAACGATCTCCGTCACATCCTCCTTCACACCGGGGATGGTGGAAAACTCGTGCTGGACGCCGGCGATCTTGATGGTGGTCGGCGCGGTGCCAGGGAGAGACGAAAGCATAATGCGGCGGAGCGCGTTGCCCAAAGTCGTGCCGTATCCGCGCTCCAGGGGTTCCACCACATACTTGCCGTAGGTGGTGCTGCCCGGGGTTTCGATACACTCGATCTGGGGCTTTTCAATTTCAATCATGCAGTTACCCTCCTTCATCTTCTCATTGCGGCGGCGCGCTGCCACGCGCCGCGGACATTACGTGTCATCCTCGAGGGTACCCTCTGATTACTTGGAGTAGAGCTCGACGATGAGGTGTTCCTCAATGGGAAGATCGATGTCCTCGCGGGCGGGTTCTGCAATGACCTTGGCCACGTTGTCCTTACCCATTTCCAGCCACTTGGGCACCACGCGGGAGGCGTTGGCCTCCAGAGAGCCCTTGAACTTGTCAAGACTGCGGGAGCCCTCTTTCAGGGCCACCACGTCGCCGCTCTTCACCAGGTAGGAGGGGATGTTGACCTTCCTGCCGTTGACGGTGAAGTGGCCATGGAGCACCAGCTGGCGGGCCTCCGCACGGCTCATGGCAAAGCCCAGGCGGTAAACCACATTGTCCAGGCGGGTCTCCAGAATGCTGAGCAGGTTCTCGCCGGTCATGCCGGACTTCTTGTTGGCCATAATGAAATACTCGTGGAACTGCTTCTCCAGCACGCCGTAGTAGCGCTTGGCCTTCTGCTTCTCGCGCATCTGCATGCCGTACTCAGACAGCTTCTTGTTTCTCGCGTTGCCGTGCATGCCGGGAGCGTAACCGCGACGCTCGATGGAGCACTTATCCGTATAGCAGCGGTCGCCCTTCAAAAAGAGCTTCTGGCCCTCTCTGCGGCAAAGGCGGCAGACTGCGCCGGTATATCTTGCCATATTCCTTGTTACCTCCTATTCTGATTAGACGCGGCGGCGCTTCGGGGGACGGCAGCCGTTGTGGGGGATGGGAGTGACGTCCTTGATCATCGTCACTTCCAGGCCCACCGCCTGCAGGGCGCGGATGGCGGCCTCACGGCCCTGGCCGGGGCCCTTGACGAAGACCTCAACGGTCTTCAGGCCATGCTCCATAGCGGCGCGGGCGGCGGTCTCAGCCGCGGTCTGGGCCGCGAAGGGGGTGGACTTTTTGCTGCCCCGGAAGCCCAGGCCGCCGGAGGAGGCCCAGGAGATGGCGTTGCCCTGAGCGTCGGTAACAGTTACCATGGTGTTGTTGAAAGAAGAACGGATATGGACCTGACCCCGCTCAATATTCTTTCTCTCACGGCGGCGGCGAATGACTTTCTTGCCGCCAGACTTCGCAGTTGCCATTTCTGTTCTCCCTCCTTACTTCTTCTTGTTGGCGATGGTCTTCTTGGGACCCTTACGGGTGCGGGCGTTGGTCTTGCTGCGCTGGCCGCGGACGGGCAGCCCCTTGCGGTGCCGGATGCCGCGATAGCAGCCGATCTCGCTCAGGCGCTTGATGTCCAGGGCGGTCTGACGGCGCAGGTCGCCCTCGACAGTGTAATCGTCGATGGCGTCACGGAGCTTCTGCTCGTCGGCGTCGGTCAGGTCCTTTACGCGGATGTCGGGGTCGACGCCCGCTCGCGCCAGGATGTCCTTGGCGCTCTTTCTGCCAATGCCGTAGATATAGGTGAGGCCGATCTCGATACGCTTATCCTTCGGCAGGTCAATACCGGCAATACGTGCCATACTCTTAAAGCACCTCCAATTAAATGTTAGCCCTGTCTCTGCTTATGCTTGGGGTTCTCGCAAATGACCATGACACGGCCTTTGCGGCGAATGACCTTGCATTTTTCGCACATGGGCTTCACGGACGGTCTTACTTTCATAGTTTGAAACCTTCCTTTCAGCGGTTTGTGTCAGTCTGTTCGCCCGGCGCCTATTTGCTGCGCCAGGTGATCCGGCCGCGGGTCAGGTCGTAGGGGGACATCTCCACCGTAACCTTGTCGCCTGGCAGGATCCTGATGAAATTCATCCTGAGTTTTCCGGAGATGAACGCCAAAATGGTGTGTCCATTTCCAATGTCTACTTTGAATGTCGTGTTGGGCAGGGCTTCCACCACAACGCCCTCTACCTCGATCATGTCGGATTTTGCCAAACGTTATCCCTCCTGGTCCGGATGAACCTCTCCGCGGTATCCCGCGAGGGTTCTGCGAAGCTCACTGTTGGTGATCTTCTCTTGGCCCTTGATTTTTTCAGCAAGGCGGGTGCCGTCGTCGGCCACAAAGAGCACATGTCTGCGCTTTTTGCGCTTGGGCGCCTCCACCTTTCTGGACTTTCCGTCCGCCAGCAGGAGGTACTCCCCCTCCACCGCAAGGACGACGAAGAGCTTCCCCTTGTCCCTGCCGGCGTCGGATCGGACAATATTTGATCTTGCAATTTCCATACGCTTCTTTTTACCCTCAGATGGCGGGGGCCGTCAGAATCTCCGGCTCCCCATCGGTAATCAGGATCGTATTCTCATAGTGGGCCGCCCACTTGCCGTCCGCCGTCTTGACGGTCCAGCCGTCGGGCAGGACCTGGATGGCGGCCTTGCCGGCGTTCACCATGGGTTCGATTGCAAGGGTCATGCCCCGCAGCAGCCGGGGT
This sequence comes from uncultured Oscillibacter sp., assembly GCA_947644365.1. Taxonomy (GTDB): domain Bacteria; phylum Bacillota; class Clostridia; order Oscillospirales; family Oscillospiraceae; genus Oscillibacter. The sequence goes on from CANRYZ010000021.1 coordinate 11,029, forward strand.
CCCCGGCCGGGATGGCCGTAGTTGGGGATCTCCGGCGGCTCGTGCATCTTGGCGCCCACGCCGTGGCCCACGTACTCCCGGACAACGCTGCACCCATGGCTCTCCACATAGGTCTGGATCGCCGCGGATATGTCCTGGAGGCGGCGGCCCTCCTTTGCGTACTTGATCCCCTCGAAGAAGCTCTGCCTGGTCACGTCAATCAGGTCCTGAGCCTCCTGGGAAATCCTGCCGCAGGCGAAGGTGGCCGCGCAGTCGCCGTGGAACCCTCCAATGTACGCGCCGACGTCGATGCTGACGATGTCGCCCTCCACCAGCACCCGCTTGCCGGGGATGCCGTGGATGACCTCGTCGTTGACGCTGACGCAGGCGCTGGCCGGATAGCCGTTGTAGTGGAGGAAGGACGGGACCGCGCCCTCTTTGCGGATGAACTGCTCCACCGCGCTGTCGATCTCATGGGTTGTTACGCCGGGCCTTACCATTTCCCCTGCCAAGGCACGGGCAGCCGCGGTAATTTTTCCGGCCCGGCGCATCAATTCGATCTCTGCCTGGGATTTCAGGACAATCATGCGATCATCTCCCCAGGGCGCGGAGGATGGCCTGTGTGGTGTCCTCGACACTCTTCTGATTCTCCACAGGCTTCAGGAGACCGCGCTTGTCGTAAAACGCTTTCAGAGGCTCGGTCTCCTTATGATAGACCTCGAGCCGCGCCTTCACGGTCTCGGGGGCATCATCTTTTCGCTGGACCAGCTTGCCGCCGCAGCTGTCGCACACGCCCTCCTGCCTGGGGGGCACGGCCACCACATGGTAGCTGGCCCCGCAGGACTCGCACACGCGGCGTCCGCTCATGCGCTCACAGATCTCCTCATCGGCGATCTCGATGGAAACGACGGCGTCAAATACGATCCCGGCCTGCTCCATGGCCTCGGCCTGGGCGATGGTGCGGGGCACCCCGTCCAGGATATAGCCGTTTTTGCAGTCCTCCTCCGCCAGCCGCTCCGTGATGATGCCGATGATGACCTCATCCGGGACCAGCTGCCCCGCGTCCATGAAGCTCTTGGCCTTCAAGCCCGTGGGGGTGCCGTTTTTAATGGCGGCGCGGAGGATGTTGCCGGTAGAAATCGTGGGGATCTCCAGGGTCTTGCAAAGCCTCTCGGCCTGGGTTCCTTTTCCGGCGCCGGGGGCGCCCAGCAGAATCAGTTTCATTTGAAACGCCTCTCTTTTACTCCAGGAAGCCCTTGTACTGACGCATCAGCATCTGGGACTCCAGGGCCTTCACCGTCTCCAGAGCCACGCCCACCACGATGATGACGGAGGTGCCGCCGATGGCCACGGAGCTGTTGCCCACGGCCTTGCTCACCAGAATGGGGCAGATGGCCACAATGGCCAGGTAGATGGCGCCGAAGAGAGTGACCTTGTTCAGCACCCGCTTGATGAAGTCCACCGTGGGCTTGCCGGGACGGAAGCCCGGGATGAAGCCGCCCTGCTTTTTCAGGTTGTTGGCGATCTCAACGGGGTTGAACTGGATGCTGGAATAGAAATAGCTGAAGCCGATAATCATGATGAAATACACCACGATATACACGAAGGACCGGGCGTCAATGGCGTTGTAGATGCTCCGGGACACCGTGCCCTCGGCGGGAACGCCGATGAAGCTCCAGATGGTGATGGGCAGAGACGCGATGCTCTGGGCGAAGATGACGGGCAGCACGCCGGCCATGCCCACCTTCATGGGCAGGTTGCTGCTCTGGCCGCCGTACATCTTCCGGCCCACCTGGCGCTTGGCGTACTGCACGGGAATGCGGCGCTCGGCGTCGTTGATGAACACGATGAACACGATCAGGGCCAGGATGCCCACCAGCAGGAGAAGCACGCCCCACACGGGGATGGCGCTGTCCAGCTGGGCCTGGGCCTGGGCCTGGCTGTAGCCCAGGGTGGTCAGGCTGTCCAGGGTGACGGTGCCGTTCGCGACGCCGCTGTGGACCCGCACGCCGTCAATCATGCCGGAGATCATGGTGGGCACGCGGGAGATGATGCCCGCGAACAGGATGATGGACACGCCGTTGCCCACGCCGAACTCCGTGACCTGCTCACCCATCCACATAACGAAGGAGGAGCCGGCGATCATGGAGACCATAATGACCAGGGCGGGCCAGACGCCATCGGCGCCGGCGGCCAGCAGGCCGTAGTTTTTCATCATCATATAGTAGCCGAAGGCCTGGAGAATGGCGATGGCCACCGTGGTGTAGCGGGTGATGGACTGGATCTTCTTCCGGCCCTCCTCGCCGCCGTCCCGGGCCAGCCGCTCCAGGGCCGGAATGGCCACGGTGAGCAGCTGAATGATGATGGAGCTGTTGATATAGGGCTGCACGCCCAGGGCAAACACCGTGGCGGTGGCGAAAGCGCCGCCGCTCATCACGTTATACAGGCCCAGGATGGTGGTGCCCATGTTCTTGAGCTGCGCCTGGAGCAGATCGACGTTGACGTAGGGAACCGTAATGGCGTTGCCGATCCGGAAGATCAGCAGGATGAGGACCGTGAAGATCAGCTTCTTCCTCAGCTCAGGGACGCCCCACGCCTTACGAATCGTTTGAATCACGTTAGATCACCTCGGCCTTCCCGCCAGCCGCCTCGATAGCCTCCTTGGCAGAAGCGGAGAAAGCGGAGGCCTGGACGGTGACTTTCTTGGACACCTTACCGCTGCCCAGCACCTTATAACCGTACTCGCACTTGGAGAGGATGCCCTTGTCCAGCAGCGCCTCGGCGGTGACGGTGGCGCCGTCGTCAAAGGCGTTGAGGGCGCTGAGGTTCACGATCTCCAGGGGCTTGGCGAAGATGTTGTTGAAGCCGCGCTTGGGGACACGGCGGGCCAGAGGCATCTGGCCGCCCTCAAATCCCACGCGGACCTTGCCGCCGGAGCGGGCCTTCTGGCCCTTGTGGCCGCGGCCGCCGGTCTTACCGTTGCCGGAGCCGGAGCCCCGGCCCTTCCGGTATGCCTGGCGGACGGAGCCCTCGGCGGGAGACAGTTCGCTCAATTTCATAATAGGTGCCTCCTTAGTTCACTTCGGTGACCTGCAGCATATAGCCGATCTTGGCAATCTTGCCGCGGGTCTGGTCGTTATCGGGCTGCACGGTGACGTCACCGATCTTGCGCAGGCCCAGGGAATGGGCTGTGGCGACCTGCTTCTCCAGGCGGCCATTCAGGCTCTTGACGAGCTTAATATTTAAGTTTGCCATGTTTTGCGCCTCCTTAACCCACGATCTCTTCGACGCTCTTGCCGCGGATGCGGGCGACCTCCTCGGGGCCACGCATTTCTTTCAGGCCCTGGAAGGCGGCGGCGACGACGTTGTTGGGGTTGTTGGACCGGAGGCACTTGGTACGGATGTCCTTGATGCCAGCGGCCTCGACCACGGCACGGACGGCGCCGCCGGCGATCACGCCGGTACCGGGGGCGGCGGGCTTCATCAGCACACGGCCGGCGCCTGCCTCTCCGATGGTCTCATGGGGAATGGTGGTCCCGGACAGCGTCACGGTGATCATGTTCTTCTTGGCGGCCTCGATGCCCTTGCGGATAGCCTCGGGAACCTCGGCGGCCTTGCCCAGGCCGTAGCCCACCTTGCCCTTGCCGTCACCGACGACCACCAGGGCGGAGAACTTCATGACGCGGCCGCCCTTCACCGTCTTGGAAACACGGTTCAGGTACACGACCTTCTCGATATACTCGCTCTGCTCTCTTTCAAATCTAGGCATTTGTCGTTCCTCCTCCCTTAGAATTTCAGGCCGCCCTCACGGGCGCCGTCGGCCAGGGCCTGCACGCGGCCGTGATACAGGTATCCGCCGCGGTCGAAGACCACGGTCTCGATGCCCTTGGCCTTGGCCCGCTCGGCAATCAGCTTGCCAACGGCCTCGGCGGCGGCCACGTTGCCGCCGTATCCCTCAACGGCCTTGTCCAGGGAGGAAGCGGAGGCCAGCGTCACGCCCGCCACATCGTCGATGATCTGGGCGTAGATGTTGGACTCGCTGCGGAACACATTCAGACGCGGCATCTCAGGGGTGCCGGAGATCTTGGCGCGCACTCTCTTGTGGCGCTTCAGGCGCTGCTTGTTGGTATTCGGTCTCTTAATCATATCGGCACACCTCCTTACTTCTTGGCGCCGGTCTTGCCGACCTTGCGGCGGATGACTTCATCGGTATACTTGATACCCTTGCCCTTGTAGGGCTCGGGGGGACGCTTCTCGCGGACCTCGGCGGCAAACTGGCCGACGGCCTGCTTGTCGCATCCGTGGATAATGATCTTATTGGGAGAGGGGACCTCGATGGTGATGCCCTCCACCTCGGAAACGATCACCTGATGGGAGAAGCCCAGGTTCATGACCAGGTTCTTGCCCTCCTTGGCCACACGGTAGCCGACGCCGTTGACGTCCAGCTCCTTCTTGTAGCCGTCGGTCACGCCGACGATCATGTTGTGGAGCAGCGTCCGGGTCAGGCCGTGGAGGCTGCGGTGCAGCTTATCCTCGGAAGGACGCTCCACGGTGATCGTAGTGCCTTCCTGTTTAATAATCATCTCAGGGCGCAGCGCGCGGCTCAGCTCGCCCTTGGGTCCCTTGACGGTAACCACATTACCCTCGGCCACATTCACAGTGACGCCGGCGGGAACGGTAATGGGCATTCTGCCAATTCTAGACATTGTTCAAATACCCTCCTTACCAGACGAATGCCAGGACTTCGCCGCCGACATGGAGCTCGCGGGCCTTCTTGTCGGTCATGACGCCCTTGGACGTAGAGATGATGGCGATGCCAAGGCCGCGGAGCACGCGGGGCAGCTCGTCGGCGCCCACGTAGACCCGGAGGCCCGGCTTGGAGACGCGGCGCAGGCCGGTGATGACCTTTTCCTTGCCCGCGTTGTACTTCAGGGTGATGTGGATCATGCCCTGCAGGCCGTCGTCCACCACATTGAAGCTCTTGATATACCCCTCGTCCAGCAGAATCTGAGCGATGCTCTTCTTCATCTTGGAGGCGGGGACATCAACGGTGTCGTGCTTGGCACTGTTTGCGTTGCGGATGCGGGTCAGCATATCCGCAACAGGATCGGTGATATGCATGTGATAAATCCTCCTATTTATAGAGTTGCGGCCCACGAGCCGCTTCGGCGGCGAGGTATCGTGGCCAATGGAGCAGTCCGCTCGCGCGTGGTGCCCAATTGCCCATGACCTTTCGCCATCCGGTTACTTTTTCTTGAAAGAAAAAGTAACCAAAAAGAACTTTATCGCGCCACGGGGTCTCGGTCATTATCCAGGTCCCTGCGACGACAACGCAGAATTGCTCGTCGGAAGCAGCCTCCTCTTTCAAAAGACCCATACCGGGGCAAATCTGCTCTTTCAGCCCTCCCCATCCCCTGACCACAGGAATGGGGAGAGCTTAAAAGACAATCAATCGGCACTCCAACCGCCTCAACCGCCAATGTCGCGGCGAGTCAGCTTTCTTTTGCCTACTTTTCTTTCTCGAAAGAAAAGTAGGTCAGAAGGAGGCCTTGCGGACGCCGGGGATCTCGCCCTTGTAGGCCAGCTCCCGGAAGCAGATGCGGCACACGCCGTAGTCACGCAGATAGGCGTGGGGGCGGCCGCAGAGCTTGCAGCGGTTGTACTTCCGGCTGGAGAACTTGGCGGGGCGCTGCTGCTTGAGAATCATAGATTTCTTAGCCATCGTTCTTCCTCCTTAGCGGGCGAAGGGGGCGCCGACCTGCTCCAGCAGGGCCCGGGCCTCTTCATCGGTGTGGGCGGTGGTGCAGATGACGACATCCATGCCGCGGATCTTGTCGATCTTGTCATACTCGATCTCGGGGAAGATCAGCTGCTCCTTGATGCCCAGGGCGTAGTTGCCGCGGCCGTCAAAGGAGTTGGGGTTGATGCCCTGGAAGTCGCGGACGCGGGGCAGGGACACGTTGAACAGGCGGTCCAGGAACTCCCACATCTTCTCGCCCCGGAGGGTCACCTTCGCGCCGATGGGCATATCCTCACGCAGCTTGAAGTTGGCGATGGACTTGCGGGCCCGGGTGATGACCGGCTTCTGGCCGGTGATCTGGGTCAGGTCGCCCACCACGTTATCCAGGATCTTGGCGTTCTCGCGGGCCTCGCCGCAGCCAACGTTCACAACGACCTTGTCGATCTTGGGGATCTGCATGACGCTCTTGTAGCCGAACTGCTTCATCAGGGCGGGAGCGACTTCGGCTTTGTATTTCTCTTTCAGTCTGGCCATTTGTCAACTCTCCTTTCTCACAGCTCGGCGCCGCACTTCTTGCAGACGCGGGTCTTCTTGCCGCCTTCGACCTTGTGGCCGACGCGGGTGGGCTTGCCGCACTTGGGGCACACCACCTGCACCTTGCAGGCGTAGATGGCGGCCTCGCGCTTCATGATGCCGCCCTCCTCGCCCTGACGGCGGGGCTTGACGTGGCAGGTGACCATGTTCATACCCTCCACCACGACCTTGTTCTCCTTGGGAAGGGTGGCGATGACCTTTCCCTGGTGGGTGGTGAGGTCTCTGTCCTTGCCGCCGTCACCGGAGAGGCGCACGACCATGTCGCCCTTTTTGATATTCATAGCCATTTCTTTGCCCTCCTCAAATCACTTCGGGGGCGAGGGACAGGATCTTCATGTAATCCTTGTCGCGCAGCTCGCGGGCCACAGGCCCAAAGATGCGGGTACCCCGGGGGTTCTTGTCGTCCTTGATCAGGACGGCGGCGTTATCGTCAAAGCGGACATAGGTGCCGTCGGCCCGACGGACGCCCTTGGCGCTGCGGACGATGACGGCCTTGACGACCTCGCCCTTCTTCACGGTGCCACCGGGGGTGGACTTGCGGACAGAGGCCACAATCACATCGCCGATGTTGCCGAACTTACGCTTGGAACCGCCCAAGACGCGGATGCACTTGATCTCCTTGGCGCCGGTATTGTCGGCGACCTTCAGAAAAGTTTCCTGCTGAATCATATACTCGGCACCTCCTTACTTCGCCTTTTCGATGATCTCGACCACGCGCCAGCGCTTATCCTTGGACAGGGGGCGGGTCTCCATGACCTTGACCTTATCGCCCACGCCGCAGGCGTTCTCGGCGTCATGCGCCTTGAGCTTGTAGGTGCGGCCGACGATCTTCTTGTACAGGGGATGGGCAACCCGGTCCTCGATGGCGACCACAACGGTCTTATCCATCTTGTCGGAAACCACCTTGCCGACCCGGGTCTTGCGGGAGGAAGTTCTCTTTTCGTCCATTTTACCTTACCTCCTTCTCACTGCTTGTTCTCGACCGCGGCGAGCTCCGCCAGAACGGTCTTGACTCGGGCAATATCGTGCTTGGTCTCCCGGATCTTCACGGGATTGTCCAGCTGGTTGGTGGCGTGCTGCATCCGAAGGAAGAACAGGTCCTTCTTCAGGCCCGCCAGCTTCTCGTTCAGCTGCTCGGGGGTCATCTTGCGGATCTCACGGATTTCATTTGCCTTCATCTTTACTCACCTGCTTCCTCGGTGCGGGCGATCACTTTCGTCTTGATGGGCAGCTTGTGGCTGGCCAGACGGAGCGCCTCGCGGGCAACTTCTTCCGAAACGCCGGCGATCTCAAACATGACGCGGCCGGGTTTCACCACGGCAACCCAGAACTCGGGGGAGCCCTTGCCGGAGCCCATGCGGGTCTCGGCGGGCTTCTTGGTCACGGGCTTGTCGGGGAAAATCTTGATCCAGACCTGGCCGCCGCGCTTGGTGTAGCGGGTCATGGCGATACGGGCGGCCTCGATCTGGTTGCTGGTGATCCACGCGGGCTCGGTGGCCACCAGGCCGAAATCACCGTAGGTGACGGTGTTGCCCCTCATGGCCTTGCCGGTGAGGCGGCCGCGATGGACTCTGCGGTATTTGACTCTCTTAGGCAGAAGCATTACTGAGCGCCTCCTTCTTTCTTCTCGGGACGGGGGCCGCGGTTGAAGCCCTGTCCGTCGCGGCGGGGGGGACGGCTGTCGTTGCTGCGATTGAAGCCGCCGCGGTTGTTGTCACGGTTGAAGCCTCCACGGCGGTCGCCATCCCGGCGGGGACGGCGCTCCCGGCGCTCCTCATAGGGCTTGGAGGTGTCGATGGTGCGGGGGGTGGTGCGCAGGGCCTGGGAGAGGACCTCGCCCTTGTAGATCCACACCTTCACGCCGATGCGGCCGAAGGTGGTGGCGGCCTCCGCGAAGCCGTACTCGATGTCGGCGCGGATGGTCTGCAGGGGGATGGTGCCCTCGTGGTAGTGCTCCACGCCGGCGATCTCGCGGCCGCCCAGACGGCCGGAGCAGCAGGTCTTGATGCCCTTGGCGCCGGCCCGCATGGCCCGGGCCATGGCGTTCTTCATGGCGCGGCGGTGGCTGATGCGCTTTTCCAGCTGCTGGGCGATGTTCTCCGCCACCAGCTGGGCGTTCATGTCGGGGTTGCGCTCCTCGACGATGTTCAGCTTCACCTTCTTGCCGATGAGCTTCTCAACGGCCAGGCGGTACTGCTCGATCTGCTCCCCGCCCTTGCCGATGACCATGCCCGGCCGGGCGCAGTGCAGGAAGATGGTGACCACGTCGTTGCTGCGCTCGATCTCGATCTTGGGAACGCCGGCGCCGTACAGGGTCTTTTTCAGGTACTTGCGGATCTTCTGATCCTCCACGATCAGGTCGCCGACCTTCTCATCACTGGCATACCAACGGGAATCCCAGTCTTTGATGACGCCCACGCGAAGGCCGTGGGGATTCACTTTCTGTCCCATAAAACTGTTCTCCTCCCTCTTATGCCTTTTCCGTCACAGCCAGGGTGACGTGAGAAGTGCGTTTATTGATACGGTAGGCGCGGCCCTGGGCCCGGGGCATCATCCGCTTGAGGATGGGACCGGGGGTGGCGAACACCTCGGAGACCACCAGCTTGCTGGGGTCCATGCCGAAATTGTTCTCGGCGTTGGCGACGGCGCTCTTCAGCAGCTTCTGGAGAGGCTCGGAGGCAGACTTGTGGGTCTGCATCAGAATGGCCATGGCGGTGCCGGCATCCTTGCCGCGGATCAGGTCGCAGACGATCTGGACCTTCCGGGGAGCGATGCGGACATAGCGCAGATAGGCCTTAGCGGTTTTGTTTTCCATGTTCAGCATCCTCCTTTACTCAGTCCTTCCGGTGTCCGCGGAAGGTACGGGTGGGGGCGAACTCGCCCAGCTTGTGGCCCACCATATCCTCCTGGATATACACAGGCACGTGCTTGCGCCCGTCGTGGACGGCGATGGTGTGGCCCACGAAGGCGGGGAAGATGGTGGAGCTGCGGCTCCAGGTCTTCAGCACTTTCTTCTCATTTTTCGCGTTCATTTCCTCGACCCGCTTCAGAAGCTCCGGGGCAACATACGGGCCTTTTTTAATGGATCTGCTCATATTTTACTTGCCTCCCTTACTTCTCGTTGCGGCGCTTGACGATGAACTTGCTGGTGGGGTTCTTCTTCTTGCGGGTCTTGTAACCCATGGCGGGCTTGCCCCAGGGGGTCACAGGGCCGGGACGGCCAACCGGGGCGCGGCCCTCGCCGCCGCCGTGGGGGTGGTCGTTGGGGTTCATGACGGAGCCGCGGACCGTGGGACGCCAGCCCATGTGGCGCTTGCGTCCGGCCTTGCCGATGTTGATGTTGGCATGGTCGATGTTGCCCACCTGGCCGATGGTGGCCATGCAGTTGGTGCGCACGATGCGGACCTCGCCGGAGGGCATACGGATCTGAGCGTCCTGGCCCTCCTTGGCCATCAGCTGGGCGGCGGTGCCGGCGGAGCGCACCAGCTGGGCGCCGTTGCCGGGATGCAGCTCGATATTGTGGATCATGGTGCCCACGGGGATGCTGGACAGAGGCAGGGCGTTGCCCTCCTTGATGTCGGCGTTGGCGCCGGACTCCACCTTGTCGCCGGCCTTCAGGCCCACGGGGGCCAGAATGTAGCGGCGCTCGCCGTCCTCATACTCCAGGAGGGCGATGTTGGCGGAGCGGTTGGGGTCGTACTCCAGGCGGAGGACGGTGGCGAAGCAATCGTGCTTATCCCGCTTGAAGTCGATGACGCGGTACTTGCGCTTGTTGCCGCCGCCGCGGTGGCGGACGGTGATGCGGCCATAGCTGTTGCGGCCGGAGCTCTTTTTCAGGGGCTCTACCAGGCTGGGCTCGGGCTTGGCCTTCTTGTCAATGCCGTCGAATCCGGAGACCGTCATCTGACGCCGGGAGGGAGTCGTCGGCTTAAAGGTTTTGATAGACATGCTTTACACTCCTTCCGTAAAATCAGACCATGCCTTCGAAGAACTCGATGGTCTTGGAATCGCCGGTCAGCTGGACGTAGGCCTTTTTCCAGGTCTTTGTCATGCCGGGACGGCCGGCGCCCATGCGCTTTTCCTTGCCGGGCACCGTCAGGGTGTTGACGGAGGCGACCTTCACGCCGAAGATCTCCTCGACCGCCTTCTTGATCTCGATCTTGCCGGCGTCCTTCGCCACCTCGAAGACGTACTTCTTATCGGCGGCTCCGGCCATGGCGCGCTCGGTGATGATGGGGCGGATTACGATGTCGTATGCGGTTGCCATTATGCGTACACCTCCTCGATTTTTGCGAGGGCGGCCTGATCCACCACCAGATAGCGGGCGTTGATGATGTCATAGACGCTCAGCTGCGCGGCGGGGGTCGTCAGCACGCCGGGGATGTTCCGGGCGCTCTTCACAACGGTCTGATCCACGGCGGGGGTGACCACGACGGCCTTGCCGTCCACCTTCACCGCGTCCAGGAACTTGCGGAACACGGCGGTCTTAATCTCGTCCATCTTGATGGAGTCGATCACCACCAGCTTGCCCTCGGCCGCCTTGGCGGAGAGGACGGATTTCAGAGCCAGGCGCTTGACCTTCTTGTTCAGCACGTAGCTGTAATCCCGGGGCTTGGGGGCGAACACGATGCCGCCGTGGGTCCACTGGGGAGCCCGGGTGCTGCCCTGGCGGGCGTGGCCGGTGCCCTTCTGGCGCCAGGGCTTCTTGCCGCCGCCGGAGACCTCGGCCCGGGTGAGGGCGCTCTGGGTGCCCTGCCGGCAGTTGGCCAGGTGGTTCTTCACGACCTCATGCACAACGGCCTCGTTGGGCTCGATGCCGAAAATCGCATCGTTGAGCTCCACAGTGCCGACTTCTGCGCCGGCCATGTTCAAAACTTTCATGGTAGACATACTCTAAGCACCCCTCTCTCAGTGATTTCTCGCGGAGGCCTTCTGCGGGTTGCGGCCGGAAGCCTTCTGCGGGTTCTTGCTGATGTCCGCGCCGGCCTGCTTGACCTTGTGGACCTTGACGGTGGACTTGATGGTGACCAGGCCGCCCTTGGGGCCGGGCACCGCGCCGCAGACCACCAGCATGTTCAGCTCGGGGTCCACCTTGACCACGGAGAGGTTCTGGACGGTGACCTGGTCCACGCCCATGTGGCCCGCGCCGTCGCGGCCCTTCATGATGCGGCCGGGGGTGGTGCCGGCGCCCAGAGAGCCCTGGTGGCGGTGGACGGGGCCGCCGCCGTGGGTGTTGCGCTTCACGGCCGCGCCGTGGCGCTTGACGACGCCCTGGAAGCCGTGGCCCTTGCTGGTGCCGGTGACGTCCACGAAGTCGCCCACGGCGAAGGTGTCGGCCTTCACCAGGTCGCCCACGTTGAGCTCGGCGGCATTCTCCAGGTCGAACTCCTTGAGGTGCTTCTTGGGAGCCACGCCGGCCTTGTTCAGGTGGCCCATCTCAGGCTTGCTCAGCTTGCGCTCGGGGATGTCCTCAAAGCCCAGCTGAACGGCCTGGTAGCCTTCCTTCTCGGAAGTCTTCTTCTGAACGACCACGCAGGGTCCCGCCTCGATGACCGTGACGGGAATCACATGGCCGTTCTCGTCAAAAATCTGGGACATGCCCACTTTTTTGCCGATGATCGCTTTCATGTATGTTCCTCCTTGTAAGGTTATTGGTCGGCTTAGATACGGGCGGGGTTGGGACCCGGGCCGCATTGCTCTGCCGACATGACCCGCCCATCTCGCAAGACGATGGGCATGGACAGCAAACAATTATAATAAGGTATCGCTTGAGACCTGCCTTACAGCTTGATCTCGATGTCCACACCGGCGGGCAGCTCCAGGGCCATCAGGGCCTCCACGGTCTTGGGGGTGGAGCGGGTGATGTCGATGAGGCGCTTGTGGGTGCGGCGCTCAAACTGCTCCCGGCTGTCCTTGTGCTTGTGGACGGAGCGCAGGATGGTGATGATCTCCTTCTTGGTGGGCAGCGGGATGGGGCCGGAGACCTCGGCGCCGGTGCGCTTGGCGGTCTCGACGATCTTCTCGGCGCTCTGGTCGATGACCTGGTGATCATAGGCCTTGAGGCGGATGCGGATCATTTCTTTCTGTGCCATGGTTTTGATTCCTCCTGATTTCGTACGTCGTTTTTTCTTGAGTCTCGACGACCTACGGCGAGAGAATTTTCTATACGCTTAACCGTGCGTATCATTCCAGCTCATGAAAAATACCGGCGCAGGGCAATTCCGGCCGGTACCTCGATCATGGCGCGGCGATCTACGCAGCGTACAGATCCCTCTCAGCCGCCCGATTATCGGACATACTCCCCGGAAGTTACCTCCTTGACGGAGCAATCTCCCGGTTCATCGCAATTCTGCGCGGCAAGATACGGCCTTCCCGCGCGGACTTACCTATAATAAAAGAAAATCCCCCCATTGTCAAGAGGATTTTCTCTGTTTTTCATGAAAAATGAAAAAAATTTTTGGCGGTTCCGGAAAAGATAAATTCAGTCAAAATCGTGGCGGCTCCCGGCGCCGGGGCCCAGCTCCTCAAAGACGGACACAATCTGGTCTATTCGATCAAAGCAGTCCCTGTCGTTTAAGGAATCGTCATCCAAAATTTTTCGAATTTCCCGCAAGGCCATAAAGCTCTCCGCCCTCAGCATGATTTGAAGGTAGCTCGCCGCAGGCGCTCCCTGTATATGGATTTCCGCGTCTGCCTGAACCAGGGCCTTTGCCAGCATATGCGCGCAAAACTCTTTGTCTGTCATAGTAGAGCCTCCTTATATTACGTGTACTTACTGTATATTAAGCCCATTTCAATGGTAAAGTCAACAAAAAATACGTTGTATTGACGTGAGGTTCCCTATGCGAAAGATGCTCTATGACAACAACAGAAATGTTATTGCCAAAAACCTATATTATTTTCGTCAAAAACGCGGTTTGACACAAGATCAGCTTGCCGCCAAATTGCAGACTATGAACGTCAATATTGACCAACAAATGATTAGCAAAATTGAACTTAACAAGCGCATTGTCACGGACTATGAACTCGCCTTTTTCTGCCGGGCATTGCGCGTCTCGCTTACAGATATGCTTTCGGACTTTTATGAAAAATATCCAGAATGAACAAATCTGATTTCAATACAGACTCCAATATCATCTCGAAAAGACTGCGGAAATTCCGCAGAAAGAATAAACTTTCGCAGGAGGAGCTGGCCGCACAGATGCAGCTGCTTGGTGTAGACATCAGTCAGCCCCTTATCAGCAAAATTGAACGCAATCTGCGTTTTGTAAAGGACTATGAGCTGGTATGCTTCTGCCGTGTCCTGCATATCTCTGAGAAGGACCTTCTCTCTGATTTTTATGAAAAATATCCTGAGTAATCCCGCCTTGGTTTCCGCCGGGGCGGGGTCTTGTTTTCGCCCTGGCGGGCGGGGAGGATTTCAGCCATGTCGATGGCTGGGCAATGCACCCCCCATTTCTCTTTTCTCTGTCTT